>JAGXFI010000042.1 GCA_024637305.1 Sulfitobacter sp. | reverse complement strand
GGTGGCGGTAATGATGTTGTCGGCGGGGGCGGTGGCGATGACGTGATATGGGCCGGTTTCGGCGATGACATCGTTTACGGCGGAACCGGCAATGATACTCTTGGCGGATCCAACGGAAACGATACTATTTTTGGAGGCTCCAGCGCTGACCAGATTTGGGGCGGCAACGACAACGACGCGCTGTTTGGCGGTGGCGGGAATGATACGCTGGATGGCGGGACTGGCAACAACTCCATGCGCGGTGGGGCGGGTGCGGATGTCTTTGTCTTTGCCGGGTCCGCCGATACCATCCACGACTTCGAGGCAGGTATTGATGAGATCAATATGTCGAGCGCCGCAGGTGTCGTCGATTTCGCCGATATGCTGGCGCACCACGTCACCACGTCCGGGGCAAACCTTGTCATCACAACTGATGCTGGCAAGACGTTGACGCTGAACGGCATCGATATCGGCGTTCTCGAACAAACAGACTTTACCTTCTAACGACATTCCTCCAAGTAAAACGCCGCATCTCTTATGCCGAAGCAACTTCGCGCATTGATCAAGCGTCTTGGGCCCGTCGTGCGAATGTCTGGACATCCGGCGCATGAACTGAGTGCTGTTTCTGGTCTCTTCGGCCTGTTTGGTCCTGCTTTCAGACTGAGTGACACCCAGTTGGGCAGAACAGCCAAACCGCTTTTGCTGCGCGCACCGCCGGTTTCCGCCTGAACCTGGGGTATGCTCCTGGGTGTGGACCGGTGGCGGTGGCAATACTATCATAGGTGAAACTGGATACGATCAGATGCTGGCCGGGAACGGTGCCGATTGTTTCCTTTTTGGAAGCGACGAGGGGACCGACCACATCTACGCATTCAACTCCACCAATGAAACCCTTGTATTCGGCGAGTCAACTCAAAGATCAGCTCTCTCTATAAACTCTTATGGATCAATGGTATCAATTGATTACGATGGCGGAAATATTCTATTTATAGGCCTCACTGGAGGAGCGCTCGATACCGGCAATTTCGAATTTCTTTAATCCAGTGAAAATGGTTAGGCGTCCGGGCGGTTTCGCTCCGCACGTCGCTTGAAATTGAAGAAACCGCCGGTGAAAAATCGTGCGCCATTTTTGATAGGAGAAGTCGGTGCGTGTGCTGTTTGTCATTCCCCATCCGATCGAGGGGCCATCCAGCCGGTTTCGGGTCTATCAATATCTGCCCTATCTTGAAAAGATGGGAGTTCATTGCACCGTCCGGCCGTTTGTCAGCTCAGACAAGGTCAAAGGCCTCTATAAGGATGGACATATGGGTGAAAAGATCGCGTTGACCCTAGGCGGTCTGGGGCGACGGTTTGTTGATATCAGGCGTGCCTCGAGGCACGACATCGTTTTCGTCCTGCGCGAAGCCTTTGCTCTGGGTCCGCCCTTTATTGAAAATGCCTTCGCCCGGTTCGGTAACAAGATGATCTTCGATTTTGATGACGCCATCTACATGCCGTCCCTTGCCTACCCCAATGCGATAGATCGCTTGCGTGACTGGGGCAAGCCCGCCAAAATCATCGCGAAATCGGATATCGTGATTGCCGGTAGCCAGTACCTTGCAGAATATGCCCGGAAAACAGCCGCCGGACGTGTCGAGATATTGCCAACTGTGGTGGATCATCAGGTCTACAAGCCCCGTGAACAAAGACGCGAGAACGGGCGCATTACGCTGGGATGGATCGGCACGCCTCGGGGATCGCATTATGTTGCGGACCTGATGCCCGTTTTCAAATCGCTCTACGCCAAAACACCGTCGCTGCGCTTTGTCTTTATAGGATGTGCCAAATTTGAAGCTGAAGGGTTGCCGATCGAATTTCGCGATTGGTCCCTTGCCCGGGAACCGCAGGATATAGCCGGGTTCGATATCGGCATCATGCCCCTGACCGACGATGAAGAGACGCGCGGCAAATGCGGCTTCAAGCTTATTCAATACATGAGCAGCGGAGTGGCCGCCGTCGGCAGCCCGGTTGGGGCCAACAAAGAAATCATCGAGGATGGAATATCGGGGCTTTTCGCCGATGGGTTGCGTAGCTGGGAGCAAGGGCTGTCGCGGTTGATCGAAGACCATGAGTTGCGAAAATCCCTGTCAGAGCAGGGTCGAACGCGGGCCATTCAGAAATATTCTTTGCAACACACTGCCCCCAAGATGCTGCGTATCTTGCAAGATACGCTGTCGGGTCCATGAAAAAGATCGGTGCGGGCGGCAGTGCACTGCGCGACAGCGCCATTTACTTCGGAGCCCAACTGGGCGCGCGTATCCTCAATTTCGTCTATTTTCTGATCCTCACCCAGAACCTGCCGATAGATGAATTCGGCGTTCTGAATTACGCGCTCAGCATCGTGATACTGCTCGATATCATTCTGGATCTGGGTCTGTCGCGCCATGCAATGCGCGAGATTTCAAAGAAACCCGAACTGGCGCGCGCGTTTGTCAGGCGCATCCTGCCCTACAAGTTCGCCGCGTCGACGCTGGTGTTCCTCGGGTTCTGCGGAGTGGTGTCGTTTTCGGACCAAACGGCGACATACAAGGCGATCAACATCCTGGCCGCGCTGGGGCTTTTCTTCACATCGCCCGCCATGTTGTTTGAGAACGTCTTACAGGCGCATCATCGTTTCGCGCTTATATCGCTGGCGCATATCATCCTCAGCTGTGTGCAGTTCATTGTCGGAGTAGGCCTGCTCTTGCTGGGGGGATCGACGATCATGATCTCGCTCACCTTCGCACTGACCTATTTTATCTACGCAGGCATCGTCGCCTGGGGCGCACGCACCGTGCTGAGCGACCTTCCGTCCAAGGCAGACTACGGCGCGTTGGTACGCTCCATTCCGTCATCCTTTCCTTATCTGGTTTCGGCCATCGTCATCATGCTCGCCATCCGCGCTGAATTTGTCGTTCTGGGTTTCTTTGGATCAAAGGAAGACCTTGCTGTGTTCGGGATGGCGACCAAGATCGTCGAGGCCTCGCTTTTGTTGCCGATGGCGTTCACGACAGTGATGTCTCCGCGGTTCTCGATGGCGCATGGGCGGACCCGCAAAGATCTGCCGCGGATCTACTACAATGGTCTGGAAATGATCTTGCTGTTGGCGATCCCGCTCAACCTTGCCGCCATCATGTTTGTGCCGCTGGCGCAAGATGTTCTGGGAACCGGCGAATACGATGCGGTTGACGACGTTCTTTACATCACGTTTCTGGGCTTCACGGCGGCGAGCGCATTTCTGTACAATACCGCTGTCTTGTTTGGTGCAGTCAATCAGACAAAACCGCTCCTGATCCTTGGCAGTTTGGTTGTCGTGCAGATTGCGATCAATATCGTCCTTCAGGCACAATATGGGATGTGGGGCGCGGCAGTTGCATTTGTAGTGTTCATGGCGATTGCTGCAATCGGGACAACCGTGTCGATCGCGATGATCTATGTGAATTGGCGCGGTATCGGGTTGGCACTTGCCGCGCCAGCGATAGGGGCGGGAGTTGCTGCGATATTGTTGACTGTTTTCGGGCTGGGGACGGTGGCGCTTATTGGGACGATAGCGATTTATGCCGCCGTCGTCTGGACGTTCCGTCGGACATTCCCGACGCGGGTCACCACGCTGGACCTGAATTTCGGCGTCGAAGAGGCTACGCCATCAATACAGTGAGTATACCGACCCAAGTTATGACACTGACAGTGATCATGAAGCGAATGGATTTGCCCCAACTCCATTTTCGCGTCTCGTCCGTGATGGGTACATGATTACGATTGTCAGCACGTAATGCGGATTCAAGCCGGTTGTTTTCAAACTGCTCCGATAATTCTTTCATGCCCGTTTCTCTTTCTTGGTCACGCAGTATGGCGTGTGACAGTAAGACCTTAACATGATTAAAAAAGCGCGTCGCACTATCTGAAGTTGCAAGAATTATTTCCTGACGAAATGTTTGTGGATTGTTGCATATTTGACGGTCTAAAGCGCCACGTTTCGCGGGTCATCGAGATGAAGCCTGATGTGGTCTGCGTTCTGAGGCTCCGCATTTCATTCCGTTTTTTCAGACTACTAGGTATTGCGCGCACCGCGTTTATCAAGCCCAGACCCACGGAGCGGCGATTTTTCGCCACCCAGTCGAGTTTTCCGGGGATAAAGGACGCGCCCAAGGTGAATAGATGTGTTGCCAGTGTCAGGACGATATAGATCGGCAATAACGGGAGGGGAACGTTCTTCAGAATCACCTGATAAGTGTTGGTGACTGTTTGCCGGATCGAAAACGCGGACGCAGTGCCGCCCGACGTGGCGCTGCCGATGTGATAGACAATCGCGCCGGGGATAAAGATGGATCGATATCCGGCCCTCTGCGCGCGCAGACCAAGATCAATGTCTTCCATGTAGGCAAAAAAATCTTCGTCAAATAATCCTATCCGGTCCAACATGGATTTGCGATAGACGGATGCCGCCGCACAGGGGCTCTGGATCTCCTGCACCTGCAGACCTTGGGGAGGGTAATTTGCGCCAGACCACGCCTTGATCGAGATCCCGATGGGTAAAAACCCGTCACCAAGGGAATCGACGATATCGCGGTCCCTGAAATCCATGAGCTGAGAAGCGCCTGATCCGGCATGGGGGTAGGTGTCCATCGTCCTGACCATCACCGTAAGCCAGTCGGGATCGGTTTCCACATCGTTGTTGAGCGCGACTATCAGATCACCGGTTGCCACTCTGAAGCCGCAGTTGATCCCACCGGCGAATCCAAGGTTTTTTTCGTTTTTGATGATTGCAACGTCCGGATAACCGGTCTTAATCAATTCAACGGATCCGTCCGTCGATCCGTTATCAACAATATATACCTTAAAGTCCCTGAAAGTCTGCCGTTGAAGGCTGTCCAGACACAGGGGCAGCCAACTTGCGCCGTTCCAGTTCGGAATGACGACAGAAACCTTCTCGGCCATCGCTATCGGCCCTTGTAGCGCGCAAGAACGGCATAATTGTTGGACGCTCCGAACAGGCGCAACGTGGCGTGTAACGTCCGGGCTCCGATGCTTTTGGAACCATGTGTTGGCCGCCAATCGATCACATTAAATCCAGCTTCTTTCAGATAGCGCTGTACCTTTTTGGGGTCATACCGCCGAAACCGGTCCGGTTTGCCAAGCATCATCCAGACCCAGCGGGTCCGGAGGTTCACAAAATCGAGGAACACCATGCCACCGGGTTTCAGATATATGCTGAGGCGCGTGATGACGGCGTCCATATCGAGCGCTTTTTCGTAAAGAATATCGTGCAGGATGATCAGGTCGAAAGACGCTTCGGGGAACTCCTGGGCCATGATATCCGCCTGCAAGAAGCGCGTGGTCATCAGATGCCCGTCCTGTTGAAACAAGGTGTGGAAGGGCGCAAATTCAGGTGTGTAATCCAGCGCGGTGATCGTCTGACCTTGCATCGCTTCGACAAAGATTTCCGTGGCGAACGGTCCGCTGCCGACATTCAGAATATGCAGGCCCTTCTCTTGCATATGTTGGGCAAACATCGCACCCAATGTGTGCAAGCGCTGGGTTCCCGCAAAGAAATCCGCGAATTGCGCAAAGCTGAGCGGCAGGTTTTCGGTCAATATCTGTTCATAACGCGGCACATACTCAAGATTGTGCAACCCCGGAGCTTCAGACGACATCCATATCCCCCCAGGAAAACGCCCAACGGTCAGGCTCGAGGACTTTTGCTCCCAGATCCGTATATTTCGTGGCAACCATTCGAAAAAGCTTTGGGTTGACTCTTTGCGGCGTCCTGACGAACCCCATTCGACCCAGGCTCAAAGAAGTCGTGCTGGCGCGAAGCGCCTGGGCCACGATCACAGACACATCACGGCTTTTCGCCGTAGATTGCACGGCGTCCAGAAGGGCGGTTTCGGTGTGGCGGTTTCCGTCTACTGCGCAAAGATCGCAGATCAACAGCGCATCCGTGCCGAAGAGATGGCGCTGGGACACAACAACAAAGCCGACAATGGCCCCCGCCTCAAGCGCCACAAGCGTAGAGTACTGATACAAAGGGTTTTCGGAATAGCGCCAGCGCAGCGTTCTGGCATCACGGATGAAGCGTAACTTGTTATCCCCGATCAGCCGCCCCCAATGGTCGTCAAACCGGCCGTCGAACTTTGTCACCATCTGTATTTCCGCCGTCTTTCCGGCACCGACGGACCGGATTGTAGCATAAAGACCGCCAAGGGTGCCGGCAATTCTCGGTGCAATCTGTTTGGCAATCCCCCTGCCCTTGATCGTAAAGGCGCTCACCGTGCAGACATAAAGATCAGGGTTGAGCACCGGCTGATACTTCATTTTCTTTGAAATGAGTATCTTGTGGGAACTGTCATTGGGATAATTCAGGCTACAGTCGTAGCCAAGCTTGACTGCGAGTTTTGCGTGCGCATTGACGATCTTTAGAACCACGCGGCCCGACAGCATGCCGCCCAGTCCCGGATCTGCCATAAAATCCAACCCATGCGCCACCCTTACACGGGTTTTCCCTATCTGGGCGCTGCGATTGGCAAGCCCCGCAAATCCAACCGGTTTGCCATTGCGTTCAACAATATTTCCGCTCCCCATGCCATCCGGCGTGTCTACGAAAAGCCACTTGTAGAACGCGCGACTGCTGTGCGGATGGTCGCTCCCCCAGACGCGGGCTCGCAAATCGAGAATACTGTCTTCGTCCTGACCGGGATGGTAGATGCGCTCAATCATGATGCATCAACTCCCTTTTGCGGATTGGATAAGGTCGCGATACAGAGCCTCGGTCTTGCAGACCATCGCGGATTGCGAAAACCGCTCTTCCAGCCGCGCGCGCCCCGCCAGTCCGGCACGACGCATCTTCTCGGGATCATCCAGAAAAGACAAAATCGCCTGCGCCAGGGCGCGATCATCCTTGCTTGGCACCAGATAGCCGGTTTTTCCGTCCTCGATCAGTTCCGGAATGCCACCGACCCGTGTTGCCACCAGGGGCAGCCGGGCAGCCATCGCCTCCAGCAAAGAGATGGGTAACCCTTCGGAGACCGACGGCAGGACAAACAGGTCACTAATCTTCAACAACTCTGGAATGTCGTCACGCTCACCCGCAAAAACGATAACGGGGTCTATTTCCAGACGTTTGGCGCGCGCTTCGAGGTCTTGACGAAGTTCTCCATCGCCCACGATCAGGACGCGGGTGTCGGGGTGCCGGGCAAGCACAACAGGCAGTGCCGCGATCAGCGTGTGCAATCCCTTGAACCACACCAGCCGCGCAACGCATATGATTAGGGCCCCTTCGGACATCGCGGGCCCAAGAACCTGCGATTTGAGTGTTTCGGAGGGCTGCGCGGTCGTGTCGAACCGACACAGGCGAATGCCATTCTGGATCGTGCGCAGGCGTTTTTTCGGGATCAGCCCAGCCTTGGCTGCGGTATCGGCGACGGTTTGCGAAACCGTTACAGTCGCGTCATGACCAAAACTGGAAAGGAATCGATCGTAGCACCAGAAAATCGCTTTTTTCCAGCGTTGTGGTATCGCGAGATAGCCAAAGTTATGGCCGGTATTCACAACGACGATTGACCGATTTGTCACCCCCACCAAGGCTCCGAGCAGCGCCGCCTTGGACATGTGGGTGTGCAGTATATCGTACTCCCCCTCACGAAGCGTTTGGCGGAGCATTTTGAACGCGTGCCAGTCCGAAACCCCGCCCATCAAGCGGCGCATGGGAATCAGGATGATCTTGACGCCAAGCCTTTCGGCTTCGGTCCGATGGTTTGGATGGATGTTGTCGCATATGAGCGTCACGTCGAAGTCATCGCTCAGACCGTCGAGCAATGTCATTACGTGATCGGGCACACCGCCGATATCCATACGTGTGACAAGCAAAGCAAGCCGGTACTGTCGCGGCCTCATGAGGGACGGGCCTTTGGAGCTTTTGTCAGACCGGCGGCGGCGGCGTTCACGATGCGCATGACTTTGCGGTAAAGCACCGTGTCGCGCACGCCCAGCCAATCGAACACACCACGCATTTTCAGCGCGAAGATGAGCGCGGTGTCGGTTGCGGACACTTCGGTCCGCTTCAACAAGATCGCATCCGTCCCGATCGTGTTCGTTCCCGAGCGGGTTGTAAGCCCCAGTTCGTACCCAGCCTCCCGCGTGGCTTTGGCAACGCGCATATCCACATCACCTCCGGGATACGCCACGGCAATGCAGTCCAACCCGAATGCTTCTTGCAAGCCAAGGCGGGAGGCGCGCAGCTCTTCATGCAGTTGCGCGTCGTCCAGATGTGTTAGAACCGGATGCGTCATCGTGTGTGATCCGATTTCGTTTCCCGCATCCAGCCAGGCTTGCAACTCGGGCGTGGTCATGAACTGACCTAGGCCATCTGTATCACTCAGCGGCCAGCAGCGGTTGTCCATGCCGATTTTGTCCAGCACGGGAAAGACCGTCGCGATAAAGCCGAATTCGGCAAGGATCGGGGCAGCATCCGTCAGGTTGTCTTCATATCCGTCATCGAAGGTCAGAAGAACCGTCTTTTCCTGGAATGGAATTTCACCTGCCAGCATTGCACGGCATTGCTCCAGGCTGATGGTTTTGAACCCTTTTTCCGACAGATGCGCCATCTGTCGGCGAAAATTGCCAGTTGGGACCGAAATCTCGCGCGAGACCATTCCTAAGGCTCTGAAATCATGCGTATTCACACGATGATAAAGTAGCACCCGAATCCCTTTGCGCCTGTGAAACAAAAACCCGACGGGGGCCAAGATGTGCTTGAGAACCACCTTCAACGTGATTCTAAAGCGGGACACCCACAGACCGGGTGACGTTGGTTGGGATATGCTCATACCAATACGCCGCCAATCAGGGTGTCACCGTGATCCCTCTGCTAACAGGACGACCCGGATTGTCTGCATTATGATCGCGATATCGAGCCAGATCGTCCAGTTGCAGATGTAATAAAGGTCATATCGGGTCTTCCAGCGCGCATCTTCCATCGACGCACCATAAGGATAGCTGATCTGCGCCCATCCTGTTAGGCCAGGCCGAATGGCGTGACGCAAATCGAAATTGGCGATTTCGTTCGACAAGATTTCAACAAATTCGGGTCGCTCGGGGCGCGGCCCGACAAGGGCCATGTCCCCTTTGATGACGTTCAAAAGCTGCGGCAATTCATCAATGCG
This sequence comes from Sulfitobacter sp., assembly GCA_024637305.1. Classification (GTDB taxonomy): domain Bacteria; phylum Pseudomonadota; class Alphaproteobacteria; order Rhodobacterales; family Rhodobacteraceae; genus Sulfitobacter. The sequence goes on along the minus strand of JAGXFI010000042.1, from coordinate 10,888 downwards.
TGACTTGCGCAGAAAGCGTCCGACGCGTGTCACCCGGCTATCGCCGAGTTGCGCCCATTGGGCTGTACCCGCTTTTTCCGCGTTCTCGACCATGGAGCGGAATTTCAAAACCGAGAAATGCTTGCCGTTCTTGCCAACCCGTGTCTGCTTGTAAAAGAGCGCCCCACCATCATCAAGTTTGATCGCGATCATTGCACCGATGATGACCGGCAGTAACACAGTCATCACGATGAGCGACACCAGGGTTTCCAGAATTCTCTTTACCCAGTAATAGGCATGTCCCTGTCGAATCATCGTTTCAACTTGTGAAATGTCGACCATCTCATTGTCCGTCCAGTGCATGTAACGGTCAAAGAATGACAGGGTCGAGGTTAACGGTCTGCCGGGCGAGGCTTCGGAATGCTGGTGCAGAGCAGACGCGGCCATTTCGACGAAAATTTCGTCAACCGCGGTGTTGCTGCGGGCGACTTCCAGCATTTTACTGAGATCGGTTCCCGCCTCGTAATCGTAGTGTTCGACCAGAACGGCATCCGACGGAAACGCGCCCAACATGGCAACGCGCAGCTGTTCGGCCATCAGTGGTGATCCGATCAGCGCAAGCCGCTTCTTGGGCATAAATTTTTCGTAGAAGTTGCAGATCAGTGGCCGCGATACTGCTATCAGCCCGTAAAGAATGGCCAGAAGAGAGGCGATTTCCAGAAAGCCAAAGCTGTTCTGCAGAAACAGGTTGTCCGTGAACAACAACGCGACCAGACTGATCAGCGCGCAAACAATTATGCTGCGAACAAGCCGCCGCCCCCTCATGAAGCGTCGCTGGTACAGACCCATTGCAAAGTTGCACATCAGGATGAACCCGACGGTGACCCAGACAATGATGCCGATATAGATCCCTTTAGGCAAAGCCAGATCGGTCAACCACACGAGATTGGTATCGTAAGACAGCATTGCTGCGGTTGAAAATATTGCTGTCGCCATGGCTGCGTCGGAAATCAGCAATGCACACGCGACTCTGGAGATGTGAACGGATGCAATCTTCAAAACAAGACCTCGCTTGGAAAAAATTTAAACCATAGATCAGGCCGTCTCGGGATGGTCACATAACTAACTGGTACCTGAGGTGGCCGAAAAGCATGGGATTGTTTATAAACTCTAGATTGAGGCAAAAATTCGTGAAAAGTCTTATTCACGACAAATAAATACCTTTTTTCAGTTTGGAGCAACGATTCGGTAGTGTCGCGAAGTTGGTAGAAATTTGAAGGCGGCGTAATCTCCGGGTGCATCAAAACCACCCAATCGGCGGCTGGCACCGCCAAAGGAGATCACGCCATGACTAAGATTACAGACACCAGCGAGTTTTCGCTACTCGCTTGCGACGAAGGCTTCGATCCAATCGAAGATCGGCTGCGCGCCAACATCCGCGGCACCATCGAGGCGGTTTTCAACGAAGAACTGGACAGCTTTCTTGGTCGCTTGCGGTATGGCTGAGAGGCCGGCGCGGCAAAGGGCTAGCGCCACGGCAGCCGGGATCGGCGGATCACCGGGACATTTGGCACCGAGACGATCAGCGTGCCGCGTGCGCGGGTTGCGGACGAAGACGGCAAGGTCCGTGAATGGCGCTCGAAGGCGTTGCCGCGCTACCAGCGCCTGACCAGGAAGGCCAAAGCGCTGATTGCGTCCGTCTATCTCTCGGGCACCAACACGCGGCGTGTGAAGCGCGCTCTGTTTGCGCTGTTCAAGGGGGCCGTCAGCAAAGACGTGGTCAGCCGCGCCTGGCGCAAGGTGAAGGTGGACTGGGACGCCTGGTGCGCCCGCAGCCTCGCTGATGAGGACATCATCCAGCTCATTCTCGACGGCACCGTCATCAAGACACGGATCGACAAGAAGGCCACGAATATCTCGGTGCTCGCGGCCATCGGGGTGCGCCGCCCTTCTCGGCAGATTGCTACGCAATCGCCTGCCGGGCACTGGATGGGCAGAAGATCCTGCTTTCCATCATGAACATGGGCGGCGAGAGCACGGCAGCGTGGCGGCAGTTCCTCGACGACCTCGACGCCCGCGGCCTGAAGCGGCCCGAGTTCGTGATCGTCGATGGGGCACCAGGCTTGGAGGCGGCACTGGTCCCGCTGTGGGGCAACGGCCTGCCGATCGAGCGTTGCACCGTTCACAAGCATCACGGAGGACGCCAACGGGAATTTCCACCACGTTCGAGGCATAACCGTCGAGTCGCCGTCAATTCTCTGGTGAGAAAAGGATATGCCCCTGTTTCCAAGACTCTTGGCTCAAGCAGTTTTGGTCAATCGGGGCTGCGAGGTCTGATCCGGCAATTCCCGCGACAAGACCGCCAGAGAAGCAATGTAGACCCCGAAGAAGAGGACGGAAATTGTGTAGAGCGTGTTATTGGAGACGGTCATTCCACTAAGCAGATACGCAAGGCAGGCACCAAAAGCCGATAACGCTAGTACCCTGGTCAGATCGTCTTGGCATTCCTTGTAAATACGGCGGAACACGAAAAAAACGACGCCTAGAAGTAGCGCAAAAAAGGACAGGCCCAACAGACCGGCCTCCGCGGCAAGCGAAACGAAGATGTTCTCGACGGTGGTGACGCGCTCGATATGCGGCCAGGCAAATTCATACATCGGGCCGATCTGGTTTTCGCGGATCGAGGCAACGTGATAATTGGGATAACTCCCATAACCGATCCCGCGCAGGGGATTCTGCATGAAGATCGAGAGACCGTTCTTCCAAAGACTGAACCGAAGTGTGACATTTTCACTGTTTGTGATTCTTGAGCTGAGTGCCCCCATGATGGTCGGCCAATAGATCAGCACCCCAGCTACAGCCGTCGCAGTTCCTGCCAGGATCCATGGCCGCACACGGCGCTCGTAGATGCCGAGAAATATGATGACCAACCCAAGAGCCAATGTCGGCCCGCGTGAGAACGAAACAATAAACCCCGCAAAGATTACGGCAGTGGCCACGCCGTACATCAGACGAGACAATCCGGTCTTCGCGGTGACGAATGACAGAGATGCAAAGGGGAACGCCATAACCATGAAGGCCGAATATTCCAGCGGCTGTGTGAAGAAGCTGTAAACGCGGTAAACGGTACCGGTAATGTAAAGATCGGTCTGATTTTCCTTGCCCAGAATCCATAGGAAGAAATCTTCGTCAATACTTACGTCTGGCGCGAAAATATCTGCGAGATAGTTCTTTTTGAGAGCAAATTCGTGCAACCCGAGCAGCCCGCAGAGAACCGCAGCGATTGTTATCGTACGGAAGACATACACTAATTTCTGAGGACTCTTGAGTATGCCTAGGCAAAGAAAAAAAAGCGATGTCGGAATGAAAACCGCCTGGATGAGCATTTTGTAGGACGCAATCGACGCGTGCTCGTTCGGAATGGTAAGCAGCAAAGCTACATTATACATTACGAGAACCGTCGCGATCAGATGTTCGTATTTTCCCGGTCTGGTTGGAACCGGATTTAAGACTTTCTGCGCTGTGGCGATCACAATGATGAACATCAAAGCAAGCAAAGGGGGAGGGAGCCCCAACGGAAGCCTTAAATAGCTTGGCACCAGAATTTGAGTTGCGATGCCGATGCAAAGCGCACCCACCGGAAAGGTCACTGTCAGATAGACGCCTAAAATCAATCCGACAACTCCGCCCAGTCCGGCGAAAATCAGGACCGGATTGAAATAGGTGATCGAGGCACCCAACCCGAAGCAGGACAAGATCAACAGCGCGGACCAGACCCACATGCGGAGCCCGGAAAACCCGGGGCCCAGTAGCGGATGATGTCTCACGTCCGTTGTCATTCAGGCACTCCCTTGCCTGCCAGCGCGCAACGCTATTCGCCAGCCTTCATTCGCCGAAATGGCGATTGCGTGTGTTCAGTTGTCACAGAATTATGGCCATAAATGCGGCGGATGCTGGCGATCCATTCAACCAGAACAACGATCAGTATCGCAAGCCCAAGGGCCGCCGCGAAGCCGATCAAAACCAGAACCAGACGGCTGCGCGTATATTTATGATAAATGACACTTGGCGCATCGATGACCTGTGCAGAGATATTGTTGTCGCGCTCGAAAAATGTCTGACGGTCATCTGCGGCTTTGCGATAAATGTAGTAGGATTCCGTCAGGATAGCGGTATTCCGGTTAAGCAGATTGAGCTGCGGTTCAAGGGCGACAAGCTCCATCAGGCGCTCCTCATCCGCCTTCAACCGGCGCTCCTGCAACCGTTCGATCAACTGTTGACGTTCGCTTTCAAAATCTATGATATTTTTTGCCAACAGGAACTCTGTCCGCTCGCGCTCTGCTTTCGCAAGATCTTCGCTGAGCTTCAGGGCGCGTTCGTGATAAAGTTCAAACCCTTGGGATTCCGACCGGAGGGCGGATGATCTAGCCTTGTAGATTTTCAACAGTTCTTCAATCACGACCGGCGGAACGCGCCGGTCCTTTGAGCGAAACGAGACCTCTATCACCTGCGCCTTGCGGACGGGAAAAACCGTAAGACCTTTTTCAAGTATCTTGATACGATTGTAGCGCTCGTTTTCGGGCTCGATCAATTGAACGCGGATCAGCATTCGTTTGACTGCCTCGAAAGCATCCTTCAGTGGCACGATGATCAATCTGACATACCATTTGTCCGACGGTTCCTTCACGAAGACCCACTCCGGCAAGACATCGACCAGTTCTTCGATCACTTCGCGGGCCGTCATGATTTCAACCTGTGCGGCCATGACCTCTTCAGGTTGCAGATTGACAGCATTCTCCTGCTGGTCCGATGCAGTGGTCTTCACGCGCGAGGCTTGCAGGGTCACCAAAAGTGTTGCTGTCGATTCAAAGCGGGCAGGCTTGACATAAGCTCCCCCGACCGCGCCTACGAAAATCGTGACGAATAAAATGAAAAACAGGATACGTCGACTCCAGATCACGTTCACGAAGCGGACTATCAAGTCATTGAAATCCAAAATTAAATTTCCTTGTTTAAACCGTATCTTTACGGTCTTAAATTTTCGCTTTCCGTTAAGTTGTACATGATAATACCACGACAGCAGCGTTGACGAACCAGACGTGCCTGAGTAATATTGTAAGCGGTGCGCTGCTATTTTTCCAAGCGGGTATTTCCCATTGTGTTAAACTATTTCCTCAAACCGTCCTTTCTGTCCAGAGTCTGCTTGTTAATAGCAATTTCGGTCGCCAGCATTACAAGTTCTATCTCTATGGCCTTGGCCGACAATTACACGCTTTCGGCCGGAGACAGGCTTCGGATAACGCTACTGCAAAATGAGCAGGTCAACGACACGTATCTTGTCGGGATCGACGGTACCGTTTCGATCCCGGGTATTGGTGTCATCGAAGCCTCTGGTCTGAGTGTGCGGAATTTCGAAGGCCGACTGCGCGAGAAAGCTGCGAACACCATCGTTGACCCCTCTGTTTCGGTCGAAATTATCGAGTATCGTCCGTTTTTCATCCTTGGCGATGTCGAGAATGCCGGCAAATATCCGTTCACCCCCGATTTGAACGTTATGAAGGCTGTTGCTATCGCAGGTGGTTTCGGGCGGCGGATCGATTCAGATGCGCTTAGCCGCGCTGTTGCGGTCAGTCAGGCGCGAAAATCACTTGCCGAGGACCAGATCGCCCTGTTCTCGAGCAAGGTCAATCTTGCACGTCTTGTTGCCGAACGGAACATGTCAGAGACCTTCAATTATCCCGCCGACTCGGCCGACCGCGCCGGCACAAGAAATGCATCCGAGGTTATCGCAAGCGCTCGGTCCCTGTTTCAGACCCGTCAGGAATCCTTCAGGATACGATTGGCCAAACTGGAAAACACTCTCGCCGCCAACATTGCTGAGATAAAAAGCTTTCAGGCGCAAATCGAGTTGCAGAGTGAGGTTCTTGAAACCAATCAGGCTGAACTGAGCAAGTTGCAAGACGCCCGGGAACGCGGCATCGTGTCGGATGCCCGGATCAATCAGGTCATACGCGACGAACAGAACGTGCGGGCTCAGACGCTCCAGATCGCTACCCTGAAACGCCAATCCGAAGTGAACCTTGCCAGCGCTGAGCGCGAAATCACAAACCTGATCTCTAACCGAAATGTCGAAATCGACCAGGCCATTCAGGCCCATGAAGACAATATTCGCCGCCTTTCGGCACGGGTTCGTGAAGATGCAGCGCTGCTGGCGGAAACCGGGACCGGACAACTCGATCCAACGGGCGATCCCTCCTACCGGTTGGAACTGTATCGCAACGGCGAAAAGCTAGAACGCGACATCTCCTACACCAGCCCGCTTATTCCTGACGACATCCTCTTTGTCATTGTAAACAATGACACTCTGAGGGGCGAGTGATGGGACGGGTGGATGCCCGGTCATTTGAACTGGCAGAGATACCGCTGGTCCATGGCCGGAAGGGATGTATTCTCAACGCAATGACTGTCGACGTGGAAGATTATTACCACGCCCACGCATTGGAAAGTCACTTTACCCGCGATACATGGCCAACGCTTGAACGCCGTGTTGAGGACAGGACGAAAGAGCTTCTGGATCTCTTCGACGCGCATGACATTAGGAGCACGTTCTTCACGCTTGGCACGGTCGCGCGCGAGTTTCCCGGATTGATCCGGGACATCGTGGGACGCGGGCACGAACTGGCCAGCCACGGTCTGGAACATCACCGGGCTTCGGATCAGGATCACAGGACGTTCCGCGCCGACGTCACGACGGCCAAACAAGCATTGGAAGATGCCGGCAGTGTCGCCGTGAACGGCTACCGGGCGGCCTCCTTTTCCATCGACCGGACGAACTGGTGGGCCTTCGATATCCTCGAGGAAGTCGGCTATACTTACAGTTCTTCCGTCAGTCCGGCCAAATACACCGGATCCGGGGTGCCGACACCCTCATCCCCTTTCCGTCCCGGACAGGGTCGTCTGGTGGAATGTCCGATTTCGACGGTTTCGATACTGAACCGTTCTGTCCCTACGGGGGGCGGATATTTTCGCTTGGCACCCTATATCCTGTTTCGAAGGGCCATGCGGCAGGCGCATATTTCAACCTCGCGCCCGATCAATTTCTACTTCCACCCCTGGGAAATGGATGCGCAACAGCCCAAGGCAGACGTGCCGCTGAAAACGAATTTCCGCCATCGCGTGAACTTGGTGCGGATGAAAGACAAGGTTGCGCAGATGATGTCTGATTTCGAATGGGGCAGTATGCAGGATGTATTCGGCACCTCCTTTGCACAGCCCCCACCGTAGAGAGTATCCGCCATGATACGTACAATCCTCAAACGATCGCTTCTGAGCCTTGGCGCGCTCTTTGCATTGGGTATCTCCCAGTCGATCGCACAGGAACTTGGTGTTGCAGGCTCTCCCGTCGGCAGCATTCAGGACAGAAATTATGTGCGCCTTTTCGAGACGTTGCGAAAAAACGGCATCGAGAACTATTTTCCGACCTTCCAGTACGAAGAGGTGCCGCAACCGAAATCATTGGGCTTCGAGACGGATTTCGTCGCTCCCTGTTCCCCGAATGACCCTGCATTCGCAGCGCTCCGGCAGACCGGGATGCGGCTTATCATTCCGGGTGAATACGTCTACCCGTCTCCCGGCCGGATTGGGCGGAGCACACCGGAAAACGATCCGCTGAACCAGATCATCGCCTGCGCTGGACGCGACCATATATCGGCCATCACAAATTACGACGAAGCCGCGTTCCAGGGGACGTCGATTAACGATGTTGCGAAGTTCTATGCGCAGGTCAAGAAGATCGACCCAAGCCTGCCTGTTCTGATGGTGCATGGCCCGATCATCACCGACAAGATACAATTCAGCAGCACCGATCGTATCGCCCGGTATCTGAGCGATGTCATTGATTTCTCTGCACATGCGGATATCGTCGGGTTCGACGTCTATCCCGTCCCGGCATTTCTGGCCAAGGTCGCCACGCCGTTCAGCAACGGGGCCGAGGTCGAGACAAGCCGGGCCGTGACCGAATACATGAGTTGGCTCAACCAGGCCGTGCCGGACAAGCGCAAGTTGATAGTACTTCAGGGCTTCGCGTATTCCGACCTTTACGAAAGACGGTACCGCGAAGCCAATGTTCCGTCCGAGCTTCTTGCCGCGATCAAGGCACCTGACATGCAGGAAATGTCCATGATGCTGAAACAGGCCCGGGATGCACATGTCGATATAGTCATCTGGTGGGGGCCATCGGCCCTGATGACCAGCGATAGTCCCCCCTGGCCGACGATCCTCGAACTGGGTCGAAGGCATGGCAGGTAGGGATCACCCTTCGCTTTCGGCCGCCATCTTCACTTCCCAGTCATAGGCGCTCTGGATCATGTCACGCAGCCTGTTGTGCTGGGGAGCCCATGGCAAACTCGCGCGTAGACGACTCACATCGGCAATGACAGAGGCCGGATCACCCTCCCGCCTGGACGCCTCCCTTACCTCGAAGTCAACGCCGCTGACCTCCTTAACCATCTCGATCACCTCGCGAACCGACGTGCCGACGCCGTAGCCGCAATTCATCGTCACACTTTCGCACCTCTGGCGCAGATCGTTCAGCAACAGAGCATGGGCATCAACCAGATCCGAAACATGGATGTAGTCACGGACCCCGGTGCCGTCTGGCGTATCGAAATCGCTACCGTACACGGCGACATGGTCGCGTTGACCCAGCGCGGCATTACAGGCGACTTTGATCAGATGGGTCGCCTCGGGCGAACTGTGACCCGAGCGCCCCAGCGGGTCGGCACCCGCAACATTGAAATACCGGAAGACCCCGTATTTCAGCGACGTTGCCTGCGCGACATCGCGCAACATCCACTCGGTCATCAGTTTCGAGCGGCCATATGGCGACAGCGGCAAGGTTGCCGCTGCTTCCGAAACAGGCGCGGAACCGACCGATCCGTAAATGGCGGCCGTGGAGGAAAAAATGAACCGCTTTACCCCTTCCGTCACCGCAACCTCGATCAGCCCACGCGAAACGCAAGTATTGTTGCCATAGTATTTCAATGGATCGGCAACCGATTCAGGCACCACGATCGACCCCGCAAAATGCAGGATTTCTTTCACCTCATGGTCGCGGATGCATTTTGCGACAGCCTCTGTATCGCCAAGCGATCCTTCCATAAATGCCGCATCCGCGCTGACAAGCGATCTCCGGCCGGTCGACAGATCGTCGAAGACTACGACATCTTCGCCCGCATCACACAGCCGTAACACCATGTGACTCCCTATGTACCCGGCCCCCCCGGTTACCATGACAGTCATTGCAAAATCCGATCATCCAGTTTCTTTACGAACGGTACGCAAGCTTCTAAAATCACGCAAGGAAATGTCTTTTGGCTAGGGCAGACTGGACCTGCTTTCGGTTTTGAAGGCCGTACAGACTTTCTGGACGATGCATATTTCACCTCAAAGGATATTTAATGGTGACCTTCAAGCCTGATCCGCCGCAAGATAAGATGCCCGAACTTCTGAGCGGAACGCACCTGCAGATACTGTCGGTCCTTGCGACCGAACTTCGCCGCATGGATCCGCAACCCGGCGACAGCCTGAACATTCTTGACATTGGCTGCGGGGATGGCCTGCTGATCGAATATCTGGGCAAGGCGCTGCCGTTGCTTTTCAAAAATGTCGAATTCGTGCTCTACGGCTTCGATGTGGGCGATCATGGGGTTCAGCCTGACGGTTATTTCGCCAAGACAATCGGTCACCTGACCTTGACCATGCCGAACGTCGACTGGGCAGATCGGCTGGCGCTGATTTCCGAAAAGGACCCGTGGCCCCATGCCGATGCTTTTTTCGCCGCGACTGTATCGAATCAGGTTCTCGAGCATGTACGCGACCATGATATGTTTTTCGCCGAAACCGCGCGGGTAACCCGAACAGGTGGTGTCGGTGTCCATGTCTTCCCGTCACGCCACACAGTGATCGAACAGCATACCCTTGTCCCATTCGCCCACAAGTGTCGTCAGGATCACAACATGCGGCGGATGATCCGCTGGTGGTCGTCGCTGGGCCGCGGGCGCTATCGCGAACACAAATTTAAATCCGCAAAAACCACTCCAGAAAGCTATGCGGCGCGCCACACTGACTATTTGATTCGCTACACCAACTTCCAGAACAAGTCCTTCTTTCTGGACCTTGCCAAATCTCATCAATTGCACAGCACGTTCAGGCATAGCGGCTTGTACCTGACTGAAAAACTGCGCCGGATGCGTGGCAAACAAAGCCGTTACTTTGCGCCGGAAACGCCGGGCGTCGGACAAACGCTAGCGTCGTGGATTAGCCCATACCTGACCAATATCACGCTCTTGGTGACTAAAAACCGTCATTACGATACTTTAGAAGAATAGATTGGCACACATATACAATTGCCAAAACCACGCCACAATTGTTCCAAGAGCGGGCCAAATCCTGCCACATTTCCCCCGTCTTATGTTCCCATAGCTTACCGCCTCATCTGTTCGGGGCCCGTGACAGGAGACAGCGACATGATCGTCGGATATGTATTTGCAGGTATCCTCGCAGGGCTCATCGCCGCCATTGTCTCCCTGTTTGCCGGCTTCGGTTTTCTGGCAGCCTTCGGGATCTACGCGGCGACGGGATTTGTCGTAACGCTTGGCGTTGCGGCTTTTACGCTGGTGTCGCACCAGATCCGGCAAGGTCCGCTGCCGCTCGAGGCTTGAAAGCCCGGTACGCACCCGCCATCGAAAATGCGGTTCCTATAAAGCATCCTGCGCAGTAGCGTCGCCACATGACCGGCTTTCGCAATTTCCTGTTCGCGATCTTTTCCGGGCCGCGCGTGCCCTATCCCGCCCTGCCCCGCCCGCAGCCTCCGGTCTGTCTGATCGGGGACATCCACGGGCGCTTTGAT
>JAGXFI010000041.1 GCA_024637305.1 Sulfitobacter sp. | reverse complement strand
GACGCACTTTCACCATTCCCGATAACAGAGACTATTTGCTCCGGAGCCTGAATAGATGCGCTGGGAACTGTTCCAGCAAGATGCCCCATAGTTTCAAGCAACTTTTCAATGCCATCATTCAGAAAATCAGGATCACCTTCGTAATCAAGTTCCATGGTTCCGATCTTGATGCGGATTTTCGAAAGCGGTTGCGTCATCTGGATTGCCCATCTTGTCAATAGTTGATGAAACTCTACTTTGGGGTGTGATATGCAACAAGATGTTGGGAGGTTTGAGTAAATCCCTACAACCACGCTATCCTTCGAATAGCGGTATCCACAATCAAGATGTGGGTGAAAATGTGGGCTTTAATAGCAATAGAGAATTTTGTTATGTTCCAAATCAAAGAGTTAGATATATCAGTCGACTCCCTGTCTCTCCGCCAACTCCCACCCCCCGAGAGTTGTGTATGTATTGAAAACCCAACATTTTCAGCCACATATGCTTTTCCCGCCCGAACTTGGGGCGCAGTTTGGGACACATCGTACTATGGCGCAGGCCGGGAAACACTACACAAGCACGAGCAATGTGACAGTGCCCCGACCGCATCCGTCCAATATTGCCTCCAATTGATCAAGGCTGGCCCACTGTTGACGACACCAATGCGCGTCGAAGGCTGAGGTTCCGGATCCATCAGCAAGCATCAGTTCCGTTGAGCGGCCGACGCTGACTGTGATTCAGCACGCTGGCCCGGGTGGCCTATGTCGTGGCCGGTCTCGGTCTCTGGCGCGGTCGGTGATGGGCCTTCGCCCTGTTGCTCGCTATATTCGCGGCGACGCGCTGGTTTTCGCGGGCTTCGGCCTGCACATCGCGCAGGATTGCGCGTTCGATCTGCGGACCGTCCTCGTTATGACCCTGCGCAGCGCGATCTGGGGCGTGATCGCGCTTGTGGCGCGTCAGACGCTCTCGGGCCGGTAAATGCAGTCAGCCAGCGTGCCGCGGTTGAGATCCTCGATGAACGCCGTCTCGGCATGGGCCAGCCGGGTTCTGAGCCGACAATGCGGGGTCAGGATGCAAGTGTTGTCGCTCATGGCGAAGCATTCCACCAGCGCCTGGTCGGTCTCGAGTGCCGCGACCACGTCGCCCAACCGAATGTCCTTCGGCGCATGTGCGAGTAAAGCTCCCCCGCCGCCTCCGCGCCGGGTTTCCAGATAGCCTGCGGCGGCAAGGGCCGAAATCACCTTGGCGAGATGATTGCGGGATATCCGGAATTCGTCGGCCAGATCCGCCGTGGTGAAGGGCCGGTCGGGGTCGCCGGCCATGCGCATCAAGACGCGCAGCCCGTAGTCGGTGAATGAGGTGAGGCGCAATGTCGCGGTCCTGATTTGGTAATTGAAGTGCGTATTCGATGAATGGTATACGCATTTATAATACCAATTCGCAGCGGCCTGCGCAAGGACCGGGCGATCAGACTGAAGAAGGGCCTGCGATGAAAGACCTCGCCGATGCGGAAGTCCCCCGGGAGACCGGTGCGCTGATCGACCATATTCTGATCCGGTATCACAAGAGGCACCGCGCCGACCTTGCTTCGCTGCTGCCGCTGGCAGAGCGGGTCCACGAGAACGATCCGGACGTGCCCCGGGGCCTGGCCCGCGCCCTCGCGAAGCTGGAGCGCCAGATGGAGGATCACATGGCCAAGGAGGAACGGATCCTGTTCCCGGCCATGCGGGCCGGCGGCGGACCTGGTATCGAGCATTCCATTGCGGTGATGCGGGCCGATCATGACGACCACGACGAAAACATCGCGATGATCCGGCAACTTACCCAGGATCTGACCCCGCCGGACCATGCGTCCGGGTCCTGGCGGTTGCTCTATGGCGGTACCTCGAGCTTGCTGGACGATCTTGCTGCCCACATCGCGCTGGCGATCAACGTCCTGTTCCCAAGGTTCGAAAGGGGATAATGACCATGACGACACTGGCGAGCGTTTTGGCACCGGGGCGCGGGGCTACGGATCGGCTGCTGGCCGACGTGGTTTCCAAGCTGCAGGTTCAGGGGGTTCGAGTGATCGGTGCCCTGTGCGCGCGTCCCTGGAACGGCGACGCCGGCCATTGTGACAGCGACCTCTTGCTTCTGCCTGATGGACCCGTCGTCCGCATCACGCAGGACCTGGGCAGCGGCTCCGTGTCCTGCCGGATGGATGCCGGAGCGCTCGAGGAGGCCGTCGGCCGCGCCTCCAGGCGGTTGGAGGCTGAGGGCGCGGACCTTGTCGTCCTGAACAAGTTCGGCCTGAGCGAGGCCGAAGGCCGCGGCTTCCGCACGCTGATCGCCCAGGCGCTATCGCGGGGCGTGCCGGTCCTGAACGGGCTCTCCGACACCCATCGCGCCGCCTTCGAGGATTTTGCAGAAGGCATGGCACGGTCCCTGGAGCCCGACGAGGCTGCGGTCCTCGATTGGTGCCGGTCCGTCACCACTTGCCAATCGACCCAAGCAGAGGAGGCATAAATGTCTGCCGCCATAAGACGAACTCCAACCGAGGCGCTGATCGACCATATCCGGATCCGCTTTCACGACACGCATCGGCGCGAGTTGCCCGAACTGATCGCGCTCGCCCGCAAGGTCGAGACGGCCCATCCCGCCGACATCGACACCCCGCACGGGCTGTCGCGGGTGCTGGAGGCGATGATCGCGGACCTCGAGGCGCATATGCGCGTGGAAGAGGAAAGCGTCTTTGCCGCCGTTCAATCCGGATCGGTCCGGAAGGCCGTGGAGTCGATCCCGGACCTGCGCAACGATCACAATGATCAGGAGGCCGCGTTGAACCGGATCGCGGCCATCACCCACGGCTTTCGCCTGCCCCGCACCGCCTGCGCGAGTTGGCGACGCCTCTATGCCGGACTGGGCAAGTTGGCGGAGGATCTCGATGAACACAAGTATCTGGAGGACAAGGTGCTGTTTCCACGCCTCGAGGCGTTGGCATGAGGGGGACCGTGTCCGAAGCTTGCCGGCTGCCCCTTCGCCGCGACCCTTCAGCTTCGCTCTCCCGCTCTATCGCACGTGACGACCGCCGGATTTCCCGCACCCCCGCCTCCGGCAGGATCGTGACCGTGGTCGGCCCGGCCGCGGAGCGAAAGGATCCATCATGAGCATTACCAGCGAAACACCCATTCCGCGCCGGCCCGGGGAGAGCGTCGTGGCGCGGCTGTCCTGCTACGCGGTTCAACCGATTCTGACGCGCATCGTCCGCCGGATCGCCGCGCGGCATCCGTCGCTCTTTGCACGGCTCGGCCCGCATCAGGCGACAGACTTTCTGATCGACCCCCAAGAGCTGCCTTTTGCGCTGCATCTTCGCCCGGATCCGCAGGATCTGGTGCTTCGGGCCGTGCCGCGCGACGCCGCGCCGCGCGCCGGTGCCACGATCCGCGGCCGGTTCATGCTGTTGCTGGAGATGATCGACGCCGAACAGGACGGCGATGCGGCCTTCTTCTCGCGCGACCTGGAGGTAAGCGGCAATACCGAGGCGGTGGTGCGTCTGAGGAACGCCCTCGACGATATGGACGGCTCGCTGGCCGAAGAGACGGCGTCGATGTTCGGCCCGCCGGGTCGTGCGATCCTCGCGCGGCTGCGACGATCCTACCTGGACAAAACGCAAACACGGGAAAACACATGAGCCTTGCCGAATTGATCTGCCCTGCCGGCACGCCCGCAGCGCTGCGCACTGCCGTGGATGCGGGTGCTGACGCCGTCTACTGCGGCTTTCAGGATGCCACCAACGCGCGCAACTTTCCGGGGCTGAATTTCACGCCCGACGAACTGGCCGCCTCCGTGGCCTATGCGCACGAGCGCGGTACCAAGGTTCTTCTGGCGCTCAATACCTATCCACCGGCCGGCAAGGTGGACCTCTGGCGCCAGGCGGCCGATACCGGTGCGCGGATCGGCGTCGATGCCTTTATCGTCGCCGACATGGGGGTTGCCGATTACATCGCGCGCACGCATCCGCAGATCAGGCTGCACCTGTCGGTGCAGGCCGCCGCGTCCAGCCCCGAGGCGATCCGCTACTACTGCGAAAATTTCGGCGTGAAGCGCGTGGTGCTGCCGCGCATCCTGACGATCCCCGAGATCCGCCAGATCCGCAAGGACATCCCCTGCGAGATCGAGACCTTCATCTTCGGCAACCACGGCCTGATGGTCGAGGGGCGGTGCAGCCTGACGAACTACCTGACCGGGCAATCGACGAACATGGACGGTGTCTGCTCGCCCGCGTCGGACGTGAACTACCTGCGCGAAGCCGATGGTTCGATGTCCTCGCAGCTTGCCGGCTTCACCATCGACCGCTTCGGCCCGGACGAGAAGGCGGGCTACCCCACGATCTGCAAGGGCCGCTACATCGCGCCGCACCGTCCCGAGAGCTATTACGCCTTCGAGGAACCGGTAAGCCTGAACCTCTCGCAGCTGCTGCCCGAGTTGATCGAGGCAGGTGTCCATGCCTTCAAGATCGAGGGCAGACAGCGGTCAAAGAGCTATGTGCGGGGCGTGGTGCGGGCCTTCCGCGCGGCGGTGGACGACATCCGCGCGGGACGGCAGGTGAACATCGCCGATCTCGTCGCGTTGACCGAGGGGCAGAAACAGACCCAGGGTGCCTTCGAGACCAAGAAATGGCGGTGAACACATGACGAAGCTGACACTCGGACCCATCGCATATCACTGGTCCGCCGAAACGCGTCGCGATTTCTATGCGCGCATCGCCGACGAATGTCCGGTGGACGAGGTCTATCTGGGCGAGGTGATCTGCTCCAAGCGTGCGCCTTTCCACGAGGCCGACCTGCCCGAGACTATCGAACGGCTGGGGCGCGCCGGCAAGCGGGTGATCCTGTCCACGTTGGCCGAGGTCATGCTGAAGCGCGAGCGCAAGGCGACCGAAGACCTCGCAGCGATGGAGGACCCCGAGATCGAGATCAACAATGCGGCGGGTCTGTTTGCGCGGGGCCGGCGTCCGCACCGCATCGGCCCCTTCATGAACGCCTATAACGAGACGACAATCCGATGGATGGCCGCGCAGGGCGCGACCCATGTCTGTCTGCCGTCCGAAATGCCGGCTCCGGCCATCGCCGTCGCCGCGCACGCGGCACGCGATTTGGGGCTTGGCGTGGAGGTGCAGGTCTTTGGCCGCGTCTCCCTCGCCGTCTCGGCGCGCTGCTACCACGCCCGTGCTCATGGGCGCACCAAGGACAACTGCCAGTTCGTCTGCGAGGAGGATCCCGACGGGATGCCGCTGCGCACCCGCGACGACCTGCCGATCCTGCGGGTGAACGGCATCCAGACCCTGTCCGAAAGCTACTTAGACCTTCTGCCGGAAACCCCGCGGCTGGTGGCGGACGGGGTCAGCCATCTGCGCCTGATGCCGCAGCAGGTGGACATGATCAGCGTGGCGCAGGTCTTTCGCGACGCCCTGGACGGCCAGTTGCCGCTGGCGGAGGCCGATGCGCGCCTTGCGGACCTGAGCGAAGGCGCGGGCCTCAGCAACGGCTTCTACCACGGCAAGGCGGGCTACCGCAGGATCGCCATGGCGGCCTCGGCCTGACGGCGAAGGCCCCCCCGCCGATGTCCGCAGTGCACCGGGTGATGTTCTTGGCAGGGGGATCCTGGGCGATCGTCGCGGTCGGCCTGATCCGATGGGAGACGGGCATCGACCAGACACGCTCGCTTCTGGGCGATCCGTTGGCGTGGCACGGACATGAGATGGTCTTCGGCTTTGCTGCGGCCATGTTCGCGGGCTATGCGCTGACGGCGATGGCAAGCTGGACCGGCCATGCCCGTATGTCGCACAGCGGGGTAACGGGACTACTTGCTCTCTGGGTGCTGGCACGGCTGACCGTGGCGGGCACCTTCGGGCAGGACCCGCTCCTGGGTGTCGCCGGGTCGGTGGCGTTCATGGCCTGCGTGACGGTGATCCTGGCGCGGGCTGTACTGCGGGCCAGGTCCGGCAAGGGCGCGGTGCTGACGCTTTTCGCGCTGGGACTGACTGCAGGCCAGGTCGCAGTCCTGCGCGGCGCGATCCCGCTGAATGTCCCCATTCTGGGGTTTGCTGCCCTTCTGTCGGTGGTGGGCGGACAAATTGTCGCGGCGTTTACCCGGAACGGCCTTACGGGTGGCGCGCGGCAGGAGCGGTGCCTTGCGGCGGCCCGGCTATGCGGCCTGGCCGGGTCCACGGCGACCCTGCTCGCGCTGGGGCTCGAGGCTGCCGGGGCCGCTTCGGACTGGGTTGTCGTCTGCCTGCTGCTCGCAGCCGCCGCGGGCGAGGCGTTGCGCGCGCTGCTCTGGCTGTCGACGGACATCCCGGGAGACGGGTTGCTTGTCATGCTGCATATCGGGTTTGCCTGGCTACCTCTCGGGCTGCTCCTTGTCGGACTGGACAGGACGCCGGCCGCGACCCTGCCCGCCACCGCCGCCCTGCATGCGCTCGCCGCCGGTGCCCTGGCCTGTACGATCTATGCCGTGGCCGTGCGGGCGGTGGCGCGGCGCGCCGACCGGCTGCGCGCCGCCCCGATCGACGGAGCGGGGTTCGTGCTGCTGTGGATCGCCGCGGCCCTGCGGATCTTCGCCCCGGCCGATACGTCTTGGCACTCTGCAGCACCGCTCGTCTGGTGCCTGGCCTGGACCGTTTTCCTCGTGCGCCACGGCGTAGCCCTGCGCCATCCGGCACCTCGGCCGGTGTTCAGCGGACCGAAGAAGCGGCCCGCCCATGACCAATCCGGTTGAAAACGGGCCACGGCGCCGCTGTGGCAGGCCGCACTCGTATTGCTTCGGCGGCCAGGCCGATCTCTTGAATGTAATTGCCGCCACCGCGACGCAACGAGACGCCAGAAACCGCATTTCGTGCCAAGCGCCCTCCTCAACGAATGCGCTCGGCCGCACTTCGACACCCCCCAGCTATGGTCGCGCCCCGGGACGTCCTGATCGTCCAAGGTCTTCCGCCCGTCCGGCAGTGGCCCGTCAGCCTTGTGCACCTGTTGACATGGTGCCGGGGTAGCGCCATCGCCACCTGCGGACCAAGAAGATCGAATCTGCTACGCGTATCGCTCAGGCTGTCACAAAAGCCCGGACAACTTTGGCTTGGGAAGACCGGCAACTGGTCTATTCGGGCGATACAGCACATCTGATGGCACACCGCTGAATCCGATGTGGAATCGACGGAAATCTTCTTTTGATTTCGGCAAATACGACAACAGCCACTTTCAGTATGACGCGAAACGCAACAACTACACTTGGTAATCCCCCCGAAAATAAGGGGCTGCATAAGTAGAATTTTCTCGCCAGGATGAACGGGGAGATTTCGAATGAAGACAAGCAGATACACTGAGGCTCAGATTATCGCGATCCTGCGGCAGGCCGAAGGCGGTGTGCCGGTGGGCGAGCTGTGCCGTGAGCATGGGATGAGCAACGCCTCGTTCTACATCTATGGATGTCTTTCCCATTGCAAGGTTTTCGTTGATCTGTTCCGCCGCGAGGTCCCAGGTTGCAAACATCTATCCGGCGTCACCGGTAGATGGTGCGCCTAAATGGGAATTCCGCGTGGCGAGCCTCAACAAGTGGTCGGCCTCGAGGGGCCATCACCGGAAGCTAAACCACTTCGGTAGCAATGGGGCGGTTACGGAATATATCAGTAGCAAGCTGCTGATCTGGGCCGAGAAACACGGTATTGTCATCCAGCACATCCAGCCGGGGCAACCCCAGCAGAACGCCTACATCGAGCGCTACAACCGCACCGTCCGGCATGAATGGCTGGATCAATACATAATCGAAACCATTGAGGAGGCCCAAGATCACGCCACGCAATGGCTCTGGACATACAACAACGACCGCCCGAACATGGGCATCGGCGGCATCACACCCGCCATGAAATTGAAAATGGCCGCGTAAGTTCTACGAATGCACCCCGTTAAAAAGGGGGAGATTACCCAACGCCCAAATCATCTGCAACTTGTCGCCTTGTCAGACCGCTGGTCAGTGCAATTCGCACCGCTTCTTTGCGAGCACCGTGACAGGGCCCACGCCCGGCATGGTCTGTGCGTGACGTAGGGATCCGGCTTTCTTGGCGGCACACCTCATCTTTGCGTCAAGCTCAGCAACACGCGCATTCAACGCCTCGATCTGCTCCAGATATATTTGCCCGAGGTCTCGGACTTCGGGGTGCAGTGCCGTATCATCATCGGCAATTGCGTCCGCGAGCGTCTTGAGATGAGCGGGCCCCCGGGCAGCGACCAGTCCATGCTCGGCAAGGTGACCACGCAAAGCATTGGTCATCTGAGTGCGCTGGCCGACGAACATCTGCCGCGTACTGCTGAACTAATTGAAGGGATATTCACCCCCCTCATTTGTGCTCCAGCACTTCAATTCCGCTGCTGTCCCCGAGATCTCGCTGTGCAATGCGTTCCTTGGCTCTTTGAGCAAGGCGCTGCGCCGCTCCATCAAGAGGGTTTCTTTTCAAAACACGAGTAAATGCTTTCTCAGCATTGGAAAACTGGCCCTTCCGGAGCATATCCAGAGCGGATTCAAAAGCGTGTTTTGTTTCCGCCTTCAGCTTTGCGGTTTCGGGGTGATCCCCCTCGAAGATCTCGTAAACAGTCACGGGACGTTCACGGCCGACGACACGGACAACATCCAAACAGCGGTGGCGATACTTCCCGAGGTCGGCCACTGCGTTTATCACGTCTTCGGACGCGACAAGGCTGACACCATATTGCACAGTGAGCCCCTCGAGCCTTGCGGCAAGGTTTACGGCGTCAGACACCACGTTACCGCTGTGCCTTCGGGTGTCACCGATGATGCCCATAATCAGGTCGCCTGTGTGCAGACCAATCCCGATGTTAATTGTCGTTGCACCATTGATCTCGCGCTCGGCATTGAAACGCCGCAATTCGCGCATCATGCCTACGCTTGCAAGGACCGCATCATCCGCGTTCCTAGGGAAAAGGGACATGATGCCATCACCTAGAAACTGGTTCACCACCCCTGCGTTGTCCTGCACGATGGGCCCCATGCGCCCGAAATATTCATTCAGGAAGCTGAAGGTTTCATCGGGCCCGATTTTTTCAGCCATCCCGGTAAAGCCCCGGATATCCGAAAACATGATGGTCATTTCGCGCCCCACGTTGTCGCCGAGGTGAATATCGAGAATGCTCTTCTTGGCCAGAAAATCGAGAAACTCTACGGGCACAAACCGTTTATATGCTGTCGATAGCCGCGCAAGGTCGATATGTGATCGCACGCGCGCCGAAAGCTCTTCGCGTGAAAAGGGTTTTGCGAGAAAATCAGTGGCACCGGCATTGAAGCCGGCACGCAGATCATCAACCGAATTCTTGGCCGTCAGAATAACCACCGGCAGCACCGTCGCAGGGTAGGTCTCGCGGATACAACGACAGACTTCATAGCCAGAAATCCCCGGCATCATGACATCAAGTAGAACGATGTCAGGGTCAGGGCCATCTGCCAACTTTGCCAATGCCTCGCGACCGTCGCGCGCCAGTTCAACCTCATAGCCTTCCAACTGCATATAATTGCGCAAAACTTCAAGGTTGATTGGGTCGTCATCAACGACCAACGCCCTGAACTTTTGCTCCCGGGTGATGGAGGCGTGCAGCGGTGCAGGCGTTTTTCCTGCTGCCAACTCACCAAATCCAGTCGGTTGAAACAGGTCCGCTGCCTCCGTTTTGGTTTGGCCGAATGCCCAAGGGGACACGACACGCGACAGCGGTGTCTGATAGGTATCGAGCGGCGTGCGACCTGCGTCGGGCTTCGATGACGACGCCTTGAGGTTAAAGGTAAAAACCGACCCTTCGCCGGGCTGAGACTTAACGGAGATCTCGCCGCCGTGCATTTCGATCAGCGTTTTGGATATCGCAAGCCCCAGCCCCGCCCCACCAAAGCTGCGCCCGTCCGAGCCGTCGACCTGTTCGAAACTGCGGAAAATACGGCTTTGCGCTTCGGGGGGGATACCAATGCCACTGTCTTCTACTGAAATGAGCCAATCGCCGGCCATCCGTGAAGCCGAGACCGAAACCGTGCCAGCCTTGGAAAATTTGATGCCGTTGTCCACAAGATTGAGCAAAATTTGCTGTAGTCTGTCCTCGTCCGCGTCCAAAAAGCAGCTGTCCGACGGAACATCGTTCACTAGCGTGATGTTCTTTTGTTGGGCATGGGGTGTCGAGAGGGTGAAGATCACGTCCAACAGCGCGTGCAAATCCACTGACCGGCGTTTGAGCTCCAGCGCGCCTTCGCGCAACTGTGACAAATCAAGGATATCGTTGACCAAGGCCAGCAATCGCCCGCCAGACGCTCCGATCAGGCGCAGCGTGTCGCAGGCTTCTGTTGGCAACTGGCCTTTCGAACCGTCCGCCAGTGCGTTGGAAAGGCCGATAATGCCGTTGAGCGGCGTGCGCAGTTCGTGGCTTGTTGTCGCGAGGAATTCATCTTTAACCCGGTTCAGCCGCTCCAACTCTTCGGTAGCGCGCTTTTCCATCGCCAAAGCCTCGCTCTGACGGGAATAAAGCATGGCGTTCGACAGAGAGATGGAGGCCAGTGAAGTCAGTGTTTCCAGAATGTCCTGGCGTTCAGACGTGAAGGTTCCGGGGGAGAGCGTATTTTCCAGCCACAAAACCGCCTGCAATCCACGCGGACCGGCAACCGGCAGGCATAGGACGGACCTCGGTTTATGGGCCGAGAAATATTTCAGTTTTGCAAAGCGTGCGGTGTTTTGCGCGTCGTTCAAAACGACAGGTTCGATGGTGGTCGCCACCTGCGAGACGATTTCACGCGGATACCGGCTTGAATCCAGCGTCTTTACCGGTTGTGGTTCTTCGTACACGGTGACAACAGCCTCACCAGCAGAAAGCTTGCCCTCGGCGGCCAGACACAAGGTATCATCGCGCATCAGATAAAGGACCCCGGAGTTCGCACCTGCGTTTTCCATGGTGATCTGCATGAGCCGCTTTTGCAGCGTATCAAGCTCGGACACTTCCAATATGAGATGGCTCGCCTTGACGATCGAGGTCAGATCAAGCTGGTTGTCCACCGCTACCGCTTTGACCTGCTTTTCGAATAATGCGGGGTGCGCCAGTTCGAGTTGTTCGACCTTGTTGTGGGCACCCCACTGAGAATAAGCGCGATGCGCATGTGTGAGGTAGCTGACGCGTTGCGTCTCATCCCCAAGATCTTCTGCGGCACGCGCTGCACATTCGGAGGCAATTCCGAAGTAGCTCCAAATTCCGGCTTCTTCGGCCTTGCGGATTGCCTGGTCATAAAGCGGTAATGCATCGGTCAATTCACCATTACTCCGGGCGACCTCAGCCTCCAGCAGAGCCAATTGGAAGCGGTGGTTTTCTTCATACTTCACAGCCAGCTTTCTCAATTCAGAAAGATGGTTCTTGAGTAGTTTTTTATGGTTTTTGCGTTGCTTGGAAGGTGCAGTAGGGGCAGCACGTGTAAGGCTGAGACCCAAGAGAAGATGATAATCGACGAACTCCGGTCCCAACGTTGCGAAACCTTCCTGT
Source organism: Sulfitobacter sp. (assembly GCA_024637305.1). Taxonomy (GTDB): domain Bacteria; phylum Pseudomonadota; class Alphaproteobacteria; order Rhodobacterales; family Rhodobacteraceae; genus Sulfitobacter. Next base: position 9,426 of record JAGXFI010000041.1, on the reverse strand, counting down.
TCTCGCAGCTTGTCTTGGATTTCCTCGATAAGGGCCCAATCCCCGAATACATGCGACAAGAGAAGCTCTGTCGTGTAAAAAGTGCCAAGAGATGCCTCCCCCCTCATCACCTTTTCGATCGCCCGATCCTCTTTGGTCCATAAACCATTGGCTGCGGGGTCTGTCAGACGTACCAGTGCACGGTTATAGATGGTCACAACGGAACTCAGCACCTCGTTGCCAAGCCGTTTGTCATAGCGTTCGTATTCCTTGAGTTGATCGGCAATCTGATCAAGAGGTTCGCACATCAGCCATCCATACTTCAGGATGCTATAATAGTAATAACCCACATACTCGAGATCGGCCGCTTTCCAGCTGTGGGCGATCCCCTGCCGTAACAATTCCCGCAACTCTGAGTAGCTTTTGAAACGCCACGCAACCACAACGCTGTATGTGTAGTAAAATCTTCCGCGCACGAAGGGATTGATGTCGCGCGGCTCCAGAAGTTTAAAAAGATTACTGCCGATCTTGTAGCCGCGATCAATTGCCTTGAAAGCGAGGATCAGCACGATGGCGTAGTTTTGAATCGAGAAGAGCCCCGCGCTCGTCAGGCCCTCTCGAAGGGTCAGTCGGAACATCCGCAAGGAGATCAGGGCAAAGAGATCCTTGTTCTGCAAGAACGCAGGCGTCGACAAGATCATCAGCATCTCGATGAGTTGCGCGGCTTTCGGGTCTTGCATGTCGGGCAAGCTGGAAAAATCAAAGATATCGTGTTTGCGTGCCTCAATCTGGGTGGCAGCCAGCTGCATCATGATCTTGGGGGCAAGCGCGCCAGAGAGATTCACACCCAGTAACTTCAGCCCGTCAATACCGTAACGGATCGCACTTTCGTACTCTGATCGTGAGGTGTGCAATGTCACCATCAGTTGGTACACCAGCGCTTTTTCCTCGGCGCTTCCCAAATGCTGGATCAGGGCGTCAAAATCAGCACTGGTCTGATCCGTGTCACCGGTCATGAAAGAGACCTCTAGCGCCTCCATATAAAACGCTTTGGTAATCTCCGGCTCGGTTTGCCAGTCCAGTCCGGCCATTTTGGGGTCCAGCCCGCGCACCAAATTTATGTATTTTCCGGCAATGCTGTACGCCGCCACAGCCTTGGATCTTTTGGCCCCGGCCACCGCGTATTCTGTAACACGTCTGCCCTGCCGTGGATCCGAGATCATATCACGTGCTTGCATGATGTGATCCATCGCAGAGAACAGCCGGCTATCACTTTCGGGATCGATGATATCTTTCAGAAGAACGCTACCAATCTTGAAGTGCATCTGTTTGCGCACCCCGTCGGGCGATGCTCGGTAGGCCGCTTCGCGGACCATGTCATGGCTAAACGCATAGACTGTTTCGCCGTCCGCAGAAGTCTTCGTCACGAACCCTCCCCACCCGGCTTCGTCCAGACAGTCAATAATCTCCTGATCCGTCAGTTCTGTCAGAATCCGCAGCGAAGAAACCAAAAACTGCGTGCCGAAAACGGCGGCTTTGCACAACGTATCCAGCGCGTCCGGTGAAAGCCTATTAATCCCGCGCGTCATCAACAGCGCCACATCTTCATCCACGACGCGCTGCGTCAGGGAATCCATTGTCCATTGCCACCGCCCCTGTCGTGGGTCAAAGCGGATGGCTCCTTCGTCATAGAGCGACATAAGAAGGCGTCGAATATGGAATGCGTTGCCTTGCGTTTTCGCGTGAATAACGCTGGTCAATTCCTGGAGATTCGCATCAGATTCCAAATGCATGGTCTCGGCGATCAGCGTTTGAATCTGGTCATGTCCCAACGGGCCAATGTGCGAATGAAGCGTTCCCACTTCCGTCGCCTTCACAGTATCGAGCAGTCGTAATGCTCTTTGTGAATTTCCCGTCACCTCGTCTCGCGCGGCACAAATGACCATCAAATACGAAGGTGAAGCGGTCGTCAGAACATCTTCCAAAAGCGCTATCGAACCTGCCTCCGCCCACTGCATATCGTCAAGAAACAGGACGAGTGGCGCATCGGCACTCGATATGTGCTCAAATAAGACCTGAAAAGCGATGCGGAATTTCTGGTTCAGCTCGGAAGGGTCTCGCATTTGATCTGGTACGGAATCGCCAACAATGTACGCCAGTTCCGGCAAAAAGTTGGTCAGAATAGCCGTATTGTCTCCAAGACCTTCGGTGAGTTTCCGCCGCAATCTGCCTATTTCGTTTTCGTCGCTGCTAAGCTTTTGCAGGACGTAGTCTTTCAACGCCCTGAGCAGCCCGAGATATGGCAGACTTTGTATTTCGTCGTATTTTCCGGATGCAAAGATCATCCCGGCCCCAGCGGGCGCGAAATTTTGCAACGCATTCGCAATCGAGGATTTTCCGGACCCGCTCGGCCCGGTCAAAACCAGCAATTCAACGCCGCCGGCGCGCACATTAATCAATTTCTGCCGCATCTCTTCAAGGATTTGCGTCCGGCCGTATAGCTTGTCTGGAATGCGAAACGTCGCCTGTTTGTCCCCTGCCCCCAACTCAAAATCGGAAATTTCTTTTTCGCGTTCTAATGCCGCGCGGCAAAGGCGTAAATCTGCAAGCAGACCATAAGCCGTCTGATACCGGTCTGCCGGGGCCTTCTCCAACAGTTTGAGTACAATCTTTGCCAAGACCTTTGGAAAATCCGGACGGTTTTTCAGGATATCTTCCGGCGGTGAAGCCAGGTGCATGTGGATCAATTCAAGTTTGTCGATACCTGCAAACGGGGGGGATCCGACGATCATTTCGTAAAAGATGACGCCGAGCGCATAGAGGTCCGATCGCAGATCGCTGATTACTTGTGTGCGCCCGCTCTGTTCTGGGGCACAATAGGCAATCTCCTGAGTGTCACGTCCCTCGATACCAGACGGTCGCTCACGGGCCTGTGTGAGACATTCGGGATGCAGGCACAGTTTCAGCTTGCGTGTTTCAAACTCGACGAAAATTGCGTCGGGGGCCAGATGGCCATGTGCGATGTGCAGGGCATGCAGCGCGCCGGTAGCTTCAGCGATCTGGCTGGCAATCTGGAGGAATTGGTCAACGCGCATCTGCGTGCGTCCGAAAACGTCACGCAACGGCACGCCGGATGGGTCTTCCATCACAAGCTGCATGCCTTCCTGGTCCGCTGTCACGTACAAAGGGCGCGCGAGCAATGGATGCGGTTGCTCTTGAAGTCGTTGCAATCGGATATCTAAACGGCGTTTGTTCTCACCCTTCAGACCGTGCGCATTCCAGATCAGCGCGCGGCCCGTTTCACCATTCAAGGTTGCCCTCTGCGGCCGGGTTCCAGCTACCTCCGTCAGCCGATCTTCCCTCATTGTTCCGCCTTTACCCCAAGGTTTTTCATCTTAAGCATTCTGCTTGCGCGAAGTCTGGTGTTGTCACCAACGAAAAATATGCTTTCGCGCGGTCAGGTTGCGCGCTTCGTGTACCCAAGGCCAGCTTCAGATGGTTAAGTCCGAAGTCTAGCCTCGTCCCTGGTTTTCTTCCAGTCTCTTCGAGCGTTTGCCTTTCGGCGGTTCGCACCAGTTTTTCTGCCTTAGCTGCGTTGCACAGACCCATCTGCACCAGTTCGCCAACAGCCTGTTTCATATCGCCTATGAGTCGAGACGGCATTTCCAAACCGAGCGAGGGGGCAATATTCGCACCGACATCGAGATCAACGCGGCAGCCTCCCCCGACGCAGTGCCGGCGCACAAAGCCTGCCAGACGCTCTGCCCGGTCCAGATCCCCTGGCCAATTCACCTGCTGGAGCAACGCGACGATCGCTGAAGTCTCTACACCGTCCAACACAATGCGCATAAGTGGCGTTGCTGCCCCCGGACGGCCAACCATCATGCCCACTTGCCGTAAAAAAACACTGTCGGGTAAGGCGTTCAATACAGCAGCCAGGCCCTTTGCTGACCCTTTCGAACCCAACGCCTCCGCAAGCAGGGCACCAAGCTCGGCACCCGTATTGGCGCTAGCATCCATGCTAGGCGGTGCCAGAAAGAAACTGGGCTCGCTGAAGCGACCATTGGATACGCTGTCAAATTCGAGCCAGATCAGACCAACATCACTCTGGCGAGCCCTTATTGCGGTGACGAGAACTGCTGTCTGGCCAAATACAGCCTGGTCAACCGAGGCCGCTTGGAAAAGCCCTACGAGCGGCTCTTCTTTGGCCAATACGACCATTGAGTAATCGAGGGAAGCGGAGCTGTCATCAAGCACAGCCTCGAGAATATGCCCACTCGCTAAATCCGGCATACTTGCTGCGAAACGAGAAATTGCTTCACCGGCGCGTTTGCTTGCAAACGCGCCTAGCAAAGCATCGACAGCGAAACCGACAGCTGTCTGCGGACAAATCACGGTAAACTACTGCAATATCAGCGAAGTGCCTCGGCTACCAAAGGTAATCGCAAACGTTCTGACCAATAAAGAGGTTGAGATCATTGCCTTGCAACGCCGAAACCTCTCCGGCCATTTTAGGCGGCATTCCGAGTTTTTCGAGATAGTCTTGCGCCTGTTGCGGTCCCTGACCATAGGCGTTCATGAATTCCTTACGGACATTTTCATCGCTAAAACATTTCGTGACAACTTCGCAGGTATAATAACCTTGTGACCGTTCTGCTGCTTCCATGGAATATCTCCTTGTTTACTTTGGTGAAAAATTAAACCGGCGCGCTTACTGTCCCTGCACCGGTACGCTGGGCTTCAGAACATCTCGGTTGAATGAGAAGATGAAGTCGAGAGTCTCTCTTTTGGATCCGGGTATGTCCGGTTTGGCGTAGGAATGGCACGTCTGACAACTTGAAGTCTCCTGGCTGAAACTTTCCATCGTTGTATTACCCAGAATTTCTGGAATTAGTTTGCCACCCGAATTCAATAGCTCCCATTGCGTCCCCTTCAAAACATAATTCTTGAAGGCGGCTTGCGAGAACCCTTCGTGCAACCTCTCGTTGAAGCACCAAAAGTTCTGGTCAGTTGGCGAGCAGGTCAGCGATTTACCGATTGGTTCTGCGTAATAGCCCGGAGGATAATATGACGTGATACGGGAAGGAATGCCCTCCGTGACGTGCTTTGGTTGCGCATTCAGTGTGGCGGCGCCGCCCGAATCTCGACTGTAGAAAAGCCAATCCGGCACGGGTCTACCGTCCGGATAGACACCCCCCGTCGTGGAGCCGATTTCGGACCAAAGTGGCGCTATATGTCGGTGTTCAAACGTCCCCCAGCCCCAATTTGCAAACTGTTCCGTTTTATAAACAACATGCAAACCGATGAGGGCCACCGGCTCCAGGGCGCAGCCATGGTCGACTTTGCCATCCATGATGATCGGGCTGACGAAAGCCCAAGCCTTGTGAAAAAGATCAGGGTCATGTATTTCATCCATCACCATCCATGATGACTTCAGCACGATGGCCCCGCGTTCGGGCCCAATATCTTTCGTGTTCCAAGTGCCAGCTGGCAATTCCAGCTGTCCGTTTTCATCAAGGTAATCGGTCAGGCTCTTTGCGTCCCACAGGTTATTACTTGTCGTGAATTCATAGGCTTGCTTGTTGAATATCACATCATACCGTACAGGTCTTCCGTTGCGATCCAGAAACGCCCGCCCTTCCGGATTCAGATATTCATCAAGCAGACGCGGCTGCATCACATTTGGGATACGGTCGGCGTAGGACACCTTTGCCATTTCTGCCTTCAGATCAAGTTGCGCACATGCCCTTGGCAAAGGTACATCGGTCTCGTTCCAGGCGATGGGGGGGGCGTCACGCCGAAAGATGCTATTGGTACTTTTCCAAGTCTCCCAGACAGTCGTCCAGTCCCCTTCCAGCTTTGAGCCATAATCTGGCATACCCGCAATGGCGCGACCATTTTCGTCAAGTTTCACAGGCCAATTGATTGCCGAAAAAATTTGCGTCGAAAAATTATCGGCCTGGTTGGCCGTAACCGTATTTACGTCGCCCAAAAAACAGGCTTTCACGGTTGCGTTTACGTCGGCCACGCCCGCTTCGCTGCAGGCGCAGGCAAGTTGATCAGTGGGATCACACGCGTTTCCGGACTGGGCAGTCGCGTCCGTCGTCTGACTTAGAACGAGAGAAAAGGCTCCGACAGAAGAAAGAAGAGATAGTAGTCTCACAATGTCAAAACCTTTTGATGTAAAGAACCCGCTGGCAAACCGATGGGCTACATGAGCTTGGGCGGAGGCTAAAACAAAGCGATGCAAAAGTCTAAGGATTAGATGTTGCTGTCATAGGTCCTGAGCTGTTGGGATGAACAGCCTTGCCGCCGAGATACCGCTACGGTTGCGGTGAATGGTGGAGAGGAACCGGACCTACAGCGTTACCGTCAGGCGAATGATCGCGGGCGACGTTTGGAAGTAGCGGAAGGGACTGCGTTTTGTCTTGCAAACACGCTAACCGGTGCCCTGCCCCGCCTCAAGACAAGTAGCTCTGACAGGGCAAAATTACAGATCTTTGGCGGGTGGCAAGTAGTTTGGCTCGGGCACCGTCAGCCTCCGCTTCAATAAAAGCTGTTCATTTAAACTGAGCCTGTCAAAACCCGAATAAATACATCACGCGTCCCGCAGACATAAAGCACAGATTTGGCGCGTGACATTCCCACATAGAGTCACGCATCAGCGCCAAAATCCATGCCAGCCCGGAGCAATAGCAAAATCAATAGGGCGTGGCCGCCGCTTACGGTGTGCTGCAATCGAAGCGGATAACCATTCTGAAATGCCCGATGAGTCAAGGCTCGCATTCGGAGGGGCATCACGCGTCTTCGCTGCATTTGTACTTGGATCTGGCGAGCCATTCAGGATTGATCTCGACGCCCCAACCCGGCATCTCAGAGACGAAGGCTTGGCCGTCGGTGATGGTGTAAGGATCGCAGCGGAACAAATCTTTCTGCCAAGGATAGTACTCGTCTCCCTCGATCGAGAATTCGAGATAACGGCCTGGATTTGGAATCGCACGCATCAAATGCATGGTGAAAAGTGTCACCAGCGAAAGGTTTGCACAATGGGGCGTGCAGGGCAGCCCAGCGTCGTGGCCCATACGGGCCACATCCATACTGCGTGTGACACCACCCAAATAAAGGATATCTGGCTGGATAATGTCCACGGCTCGCATTGCGATGATGCGTTTCCACTGCTGCAAGTCCCAGTCCTGCTCCCCCCCGGCGACATTTATGGAAAGCGCTCGCGTAACCTCGGCGGTCTGCTCAAGCTCCCAGTATGGACACGGCTCTTCGAAGTGCTCATATCCGTACTCCTCCAGCAACTGGCCCACCGCGATCGCGCGAGAGGGACTGAAACCTGAATTTCCATCGACCAGAAGCGCCGCATCCGGACCCAAGGCCTTACGGATAGTGGGAATGATGGACTCGGTCCGGCCCGGCCATTCGTCACGGTCCTGCCCGCATTCCGCGCCAACGCGCACCTTGAAGGCATCAAATCCAAGATCATCACGCAGTGCGGTCAGACGCACGGCTTCGTCTTCCGGCGAAATGTCGCGCCGCATCGACGACGCATAGGCCCGGATCGGACCGGCAGACCCGCCAAGGAGCGCGGCAACCGGCTTGCCCACGGCCTTCCCGCGCCAATCCCAGACGGCGGTATCAAGGCCGGCCATCGCCCGATGAAGATAAGTGCCGGGATATTTGTGCTCCCGCAGGGGAATTTCAGCGATCACCTCCTCGATGGCGTCCATGCCACGCCCAAGCGCCCAGGGAGCGACCTGACGGTGCAATATCTCGCTGGTGAGATCGCTGTTATAGGTCGAAACCTGTCCCCAGCCCTCGGACCCGTCTTCGGCGGTGACACGGACAAATCCGATTAGTGGCGTACAAAATGTCTCGATCCGGTGGATCCGCGGGCCGGCGTCCTGCTTGCCGCGATCATGTCTCAAGGGCATGGCACCGGAGAAAGAGTAAGGTGTTGTCATGGCGCATCCTCCAGAATTAAGCCCGCCGCCCGATGTGCCAGCATCATCGTGGGCGCGTTTGTGTTGCCGGAAGTGATGTTCGGAAACACCGATGCATCCACGACCCTCAGCCCGCCAACCCCGTGCACCTTGAGCCGCGGACAGACCACCGAGCGCGCCGCGTCATCGCCCATCCGGCAGGTACCGACCGGGTGAAATACGGTTCCGCTGCGCTCGCGGAAATCGGCAAGGATGCCCTCTGGCGACATGCTGCGCAGATCGGGATCGAGGGCACCGTCGACAAGCCGTCCCATGGCGGTCGTGTTTATCAGCCGCTGGCACAGCAGCCCCCCCGCCACGACCTTCGCGCGGTCCTCTTCCGTGTTGAGGGAATTTGGACGTATCAGCGGTGCTGCATCGGCGGCGTCGGCGCGGATGTCGACACGCCCGCGACTGGTGGGGCGCGATGGCTGAAAGCCGATGATGAAACCCGGAAACGGATCGGGCTGCACCACCGTGCGCGTGCCATTCGGCGTGGTGGTGTAGGTGACAGGGTTGAAATAAAGTTGCTGATCGGGCTGGTCGATGTCCGGCGCGGAACGGAAGTAGCCGCCGCATTGGTTCACTGACAAGGCCAACGGCCCGCGTCTGGTCATCGCATAGCGTAGTGCCGCGATGAGCTTGCCGTGGAAGGGGCGCAGCACATTGTTGAGCGTCGGTTCGCTGGCGCGGAAAAAATAGCTGATACCCAGATGATCCTGAAGATTGCCGCCCACATGCGGCGCATCGAAAAGCGGATCGATACCGTGTGATTTCAGGGTCTGCGCCGGGCCAATCCCAGACAGTTGCAGGAGGCGCGGTGAGGTGACCGCTCCCGCCGACAAGATGATCTCGTGCTTGGCGTGCAGGGTCCTCGCCGCCCCCCGGTGATACAGCCGTACACCCGTAGCGCGGCGGCCCTCAAACATGATCCTCTCGACCAGCGCCCCCGTCATCAGCGTTACATTCGACCGTTTCAAAGCTGGGGCGAGGAATGCGCGCGCCGAGTGCATCCGACGCCCGCCGCTGGTGTTGATCTGGTACACGGCCGCGCCCTCGCTTTCGGTACCGTTGATGTTGCGTGTAGCTGGCAGGCCAAGCTCTTTTGCGGCCGCAAAGAAATGGCGCGTCGCCGGATGGACCTGATCCGAGACATCCTGCACATGAAGCGGTCCGTTGCCCTCGCGTGTGCCATCGGGACTGACCCGTGTCTCCATCGCCTCGTAGGTCGCGGACACAGTGTCCCAACCCCAGCCCGTCGCGCCGGACGCGGCCCAATCGTCGAAATCCTGGGGCAAACCGCGGGCATAGACCAATGCGTTAATCGCGCCGGAACCGCCGACCCCTTTGCCGCGCGGCCAGTAGCCGCTGCGGCCTGCCAGCGTGTCTTCGGGTTCCGTTTCGTATTTCCAGTTTACACGCGGATCGAAGAAGGTCTTGCCGTAGCCGAGGGGCAGCG
>JAGXFI010000040.1 GCA_024637305.1 Sulfitobacter sp. | reverse complement strand
TTCTTGGCGCGCCCCGCCTCGTTTACCTCTGATTTTTTTCTAACGCCTCGCCGCAGACCGTCCCGTTCCCAGTCCAACCCGCCAGTCCGACGCACCGACATGCGCCTCAGCGCCGCCGGTAAAGGGGGTTCTAGAGTTAGTGACGGATGCCCGCAACCCTTTTTTTCAAGAAACATGAATTTTTTGTGGCATGCCTGAATTTGACGTGAATACAGTGGCTTACTTGTAAGAAATTACCCTCGGACATGATTTTCAGCAACTTAATTGCTCTTACGAAAGGTCAACTTTAAAGATCCATTCCCTAGATGTTGCGTTGTGCCGGGCGCGCCACCCAAGAGGACTGGTAGCGCGAACGCAAATCACCCGGAATCAGCCCGACTCACGCGCAGATTCAGGGTGGTGAATCGCAAAGCGAGTCGGATTTCGGCAAAAATATCTTGGCAAGAAGCGATTCAGGTGCCGGCTCGCACCGGGCTTGTCCACTTCGGGACCAGCCTCAGCGCCAACAATGCGATAATCGCGGCCAAGTAGGTAAACGGCTCCAGTTGGATGCCTTTCACCAGCCAAATGAAATGCATAGCGCCCAGAATTACAGCCACATACGTAAGCTTGTGCAGCTTGCGCCAACCGGCGGCTCCAAGCTTGCGCAGAGACGCCGCGTTCGATGTGACCGCGAGCGGCACAAGCACCAGAAAGCCCGCCATCCCGACAGTTATATAGGGGCGCTTCCAGATATCGTTCCACATTTGGCCCCAAAGCAGGTTCATGTCCAAGACTACCCAGACCGCCAGATGCAATGAGACGTAAGTAAACGCGAGAAGCCCGAGCATCCGGCGAAACCTGATCAAGTTCAGTCCGGCGAAACGCCGCAATGGCGTAATCGCCAGACCGGCAATCAGGAGTTGCAGCGCAATCAGGCCTAGCTCATGTTCCAGCCCTTTGATCGGCTCGCGGCCCAATCCGCCGGTTTGCGCGAGATAAAACAACCACGGCACCGGCAACAGGCCCACTATATAGAGTGGCCAGGTCGGCACTTTGCGCGCCGTGCTGTTTATGGTGTCGGCAAATGCCATAGGTCAGAAGTTTGCCTTCAGATCCAAACCTTCATACAGGCTCGCGACTTCCTCTTCATAGCCGTTGAACATCAGCGTGGGCTGCCGTTCTGCAAAAAGTCCGCCACCTACAGGGCGTTCTGATGCCTGGCTCCACCGGGGATGGCTGACTTCGGGGTTCACGTTGCTGTAAAATCCGTATTCCCGCGGATTGGATTTGTTCCAGCTGGTTGGCGGCTCGATGTCGGTCAAGGTAATCCGCACGATGGATTTGATCGACTTGAATCCGTATTTCCAAGGAACAACCAGCCTGAGCGGTGCACCGTTCTGGTTCGGGATGTCCTTGCCGTAAATTCCTGTCGCCATGATGGTCAACGGATGTACCGCTTCGTCCAGACGCAATCCCTCGACATAGGGCCAGTCGAGGACGGGGTATTTGAGCCCCGGCATTTCTTCTGGCCGGTACGCCGTCTCGAATGCGACATATTTCGCACCGGACTGAACCCCGGCCATGTCCAGCAGATCGGCCAGTTCGAAACCGTTCCACGGGATCACCATCGACCACGCTTCGACACAGCGGAAACGATAGATCCGCTCTTCCACGGTCATCGCTTTCATGATGTCCTCGAAAGCATAGTCGCCGGGCCTGTCCACCATCCCGGTGATCGTCACGGTCCACGGTTCGGTCGTCAGCTGATCCGCATAGCGTGAGGGATCCTCCTTGCCCGTGCCGAATTCGTAATAGTTGTTATATTGGGTAATGTCCTCCCAAGCGTTCGGTTCCAACCCTTGTGCTTGTGCCTGTGACCCCAGTCCGGCCAAACCCACACCCGCAACCGCTCCGCCCATCAATTGGCGACGGTTCAGATAGACGGCTTCGTCCGTCACGTCCCTGTCTTTCAAAATATTGGTCCAGCGCAGTGCCATGTCATTCTCCAAATATCTCAACCAAAGTTTAACTTATGCCGTTCTCGCGTCGGGCCAAGTGACTTTGGCTCACGTTTTGTCGAGTTCACTGTAACGGGGCCACCGCTCGCCACATAAATGCCCGATCATTCCCTGCCCCTGCCGCAATGCTGAACCAAACAGGCGCTAATGGTTAACGAAATTTAACGATTGCGACGGTGCTAGACGTGCCGTTCTTCAGCACGGACGACAGGAGACCGCCATGGCGACCTACCAGGAACTGACCGACCAAGGCTTTGATCTTTCCCAAGGCGACAGTGTCTACGGCACCATAGGAGGTGGCGATGGTTTCGATATTTTCACCGCCAGCCTTGAAGCTGGGCGGTCTTACGACTTTACCCTGCTATTTGACGATGCTGCAGGCTCCATTGAACTGACGGCGACTCTGGGGTCCGAGGTTTTCAGCCGCACGGAGACCGCAACCGGCGGCTGGCACACAATGCATTTGTCCATCACGCCCACAGTCACGGGCAGTTTCGATATCGGTGTTGCAACCGGCTTTGCGCAGTCGGTCGACTACGAAATCCATTTTGGCAACGTCGTGCCTGCCGTGGGAACCGAAGGGCACGACGACCTCAGGGGTACGTCGCTGGACGATACGGTCGACTTGGGCGGTGGGGATGACTTTATCGACAGCGGCGGCGGTGATGACGTGATTTATGGCGGTTGGGGTCGCGATCGCGTGCATGCGGGAAGCGGGAACGATTGGATCGATGCAGGAAATCATAACGACTATGTCATCGGAGGAGCGGGCGACGACACCATTTACGGTGGCGCTGGAAGCGACGTAATCGAAGGCGGCGACGGCGATGATCATCTCGTCGGCGGGGCTGGCAACAATGTCATGGACGGCGGCAGCAACAATGACATGATCATCGGTGGCCGTGACAATGACCGCATGACGGGTGGCGGTGGCAATGACACCATGTACGGCGGCAACGGAAATGACCGGCTGCTCGGACAGGGCGGCGATGACCTGATCAATGCCGGCGACGGTAGTGATCTGATCCACGGCGGTGCCGGTAATGACAAGATCATCCCCGGCGGCGGCGATGATCACATCATAGGGGGTGCCGGCAATGATATCTTCGTCTTTGCCAGTGGCATGGACACCGACACGATCCGCGACTTTACCGATGGTGAAGACATCTTGGACTTTTCCAACTTCGGTTTCACTTCGATGAATGATTTGACCATTCGACAGGCCGGAGCTGATGCAATCGTCGCGGTTGATTCGAATTGGTACGTGATCCTGCGCAATTTCGACTCTGCGCTGCTGGACGATGCCGATTTTGGCTGGGCCTGAAAGCCGCGCAAATCAGCTGTGCATATATATATATATAGTATAGCGAAACGGCCCACTGGAGCTTTTCCAGCGGGCCGTGCTTCGTTCAGTGGACCGTCGCATCATCCGGCTTGGGTCGGTTGCTGGACGACACGCGGTCCCCGATCACCAACCCATCCGCGCCCGCAGTCACGGGAAGCGTATCGCCATCCTTGACGTCGCCAGCCAGCAACATCTCTGCCAGCGGGTTCTGCAACGCGTTCTGGATTACCCGTTTCAAAGGACGTGCGCCGAACACGGGGTCATAGCCTTCGTCGGCGAGCCACTTGCGCGCACCGTCGTCCAGATCGGGATTGATCTTGCGCCCCGCCAACCGTTTCAGCAGACGTGCCATCTGGATATCCACGATACCGTCCATGTTGTCGCGGCTGAGCCGGTCAAAGATGATGGTCTCGTCCAGCCGGTTCAGGAACTCCGGCCGGAAATGCGCGCGCACTGCGTCCATGACATCACGCTTGGCCTGCGCCATGTCGCCACCATCCGGCAACTGGCTGAGGGCCTGCGCGCCAAGGTTTGACGTCAGCACGATCAGCGTCTGCTTGAAATCGACCGTGCGGCCCTGACCGTCGGTCAGCACACCATCGTCGAGCACCTGCAACAGGACGTTGAACACATCGGGATGCGCCTTTTCGACCTCGTCGAACAGGACGACCTGATAGGGTCTGCGCCGCACGGCTTCGGTCAGCACGCCGCCCTCATCATAGCCGACATAGCCCGGAGGGGCACCGATAAGCCGCGATACGGCGTGCTTTTCCATGAACTCACTCATGTCGATGCGCACCATCGCGTTGTCGTCGTCGAACAGATATTCCGCAACCGCCTTGGTCAGCTCTGTCTTGCCGACACCGGTAGGCCCGAGGAACAGGAACGATCCCAAGGGCCGGCCCTCGTCGTTCAACCCTGCCCGCGCCCGGCGCACGGCGTTTGCAACCGCCTTCACGGCCGTATCCTGGCCAATCACCCGGCTGTGCAGGTGTTCTTCCATGCGCAGCAGTTTGTCACGCTCGCCTTCCAGCATCTTGCCGGCCGGAATACCGGTCCAGCGCTCTACGACCGAGGCAATCTGGTCCGGGCGCACAGCCTCTTCGACCATCATGTCGTCTTCCTGGCTTTCGGCGTCCAGCAATTCGCGTTCCAACTGCGGGATCACGCCATAGGAAAGCTCGCCTGCCTTGGCCAGATTTCCCTCGCGCTTGGCGATTTCCAACTCGGCCCGTGCATGGTCCAGCTTTTCCTTGATGTCGCGCGCGCCGGCCAGCTTGTCACGCTCGGCCTGCCACGCTGCCGTCATCTCGGCAGAGCGTTCCTGCAAATCTGCAAGATCCTTTTGCAAGGTCTCAAGACGGTCCTTGGATGCCGCATCATCCTCGACTTTCAGCGCCTCCTCCTCAATCTGAAGTTGCAGGATCTGTCGATCAAGCGCGTCCAGTTCTTCGGGTTTGCTGTCCACTTCCATGCGCAACCGCGATGCCGCTTCGTCCATCAGGTCAATCGCCTTGTCGGGCAGGAAACGGTCGGTAATATAGCGGTGGCTCAGCGTCGCCGCGGCAACCAACGCCGAGTCGGTGATCCGAACGCCGTGGTGCAGCTCGTATTTTTCCTTGATGCCGCGCAGGATGCTGATGGTATCCTCAACCGTCGGCTCCTGAACCAGAACCGGCTGGAAACGCCGCGCAAGCGCTGCATCCTTTTCCACATATTTGCGGTACTCATTCAGCGTCGTCGCCCCGATACAGTGCAACTCCCCCCGCGCAAGCGCGGGTTTGATGAGATTGGCCGCGTCCATGGCCCCGTCCCCCTTGCCAGCCCCGACCAGCGTGTGCATCTCGTCGATGAACAGGATGATCTCTCCGGCAGCGTCGGTCACCTCGGTCAGGACGGCCTTCAACCGCTCCTCGAATTCGCCGCGATACTTTGCACCCGCAATCAGCGCGCCCATGTCGAGCGCAAGCAGCTTTTTGTTGCGCAGGCTCTCGGGAACGTCACCATTGATGATCCGCAGCGCCAGACCTTCTGCAATCGCGGTTTTGCCCACGCCGGGCTCACCGATCAAAACCGGGTTGTTCTTGGTCCGGCGGGACAGCACCTGCATCGCGCGGCGGATTTCTTCGTCCCGGCCGATAATCGGGTCAATCTTGCCCGCCTCGGCGCGTTCCGTCAGATCCTGAGCATATTTCTTAAGCGCGTCATACCCGTCTTCGGCACTGGCCGAGTCAGCTGTGCGGCCCTTGCGGATGTCATTGATCGCACCATTCAGCGCCTGCGCAGTGACGTTGCCGTTATCCAGCGCCACTTTTGCACCGGATTTCACCATGCAAAGCGCCATCAGGATACGCTCAACCGGAACAAAACTGTCGCCAGCCTTCTTGGCCAATGCTTCGGCCTCGGCCAAAACCTTGGTCGTCGTGTTGTCCAGATAGACTTGCGCCGCATCCCCTGTTACCTTTGGCATCTTGCCAAGCGCGAGCTCGAGCGCTTCGACGACGCGCACAGGACTGCCGCCCGACGCAGTAATCAGGTTGCTCGCAAGCCCCTGATCGTCGTCCATCAATGCTTTGAGGATATGTTCGGGTGCCAGCCTCTGGTGGCTATCGCGTGCCGCAATCGTCTGAGCTGCCTGAATGAATCCGCGTGACCGCTCCGTGAACTTGTTCAAGTCCATCGTATTCTCCTTTTCGTTAGCGCCCTTGTGTGCCGGACCCGACAATCGGCATCCAGCGGCCTTGGGCCTACACCACTATTTGGGAAGCAAACTGTCATGGATCAAGAGGCTGCGTCCTTTGATGCCTTCAAAAAGATGCTAAAAAAATGAAACCTTTTACGCATACACAGCGTTTGTATTGCATAGCAGCATTCCAACATGACGGGATGGCAGCAGTTTGACGAAAACCGTGAGGTTCAAATGAAACATTTCGAGCGTATCCAGATCGGCGAGGTCGCCTACAACGCCGCGACGAGATCCTTCGAGGCGCTGGTCACAGTGCATGATGGCGTAACAGTGCGCCGCTATCCCTGCGCCATCGACGGCCCCATAACCCTGAGCTTTGAGGACGCGTCGCGCGGCCTGAGCAATCAGGCTCTTCGACGCCACCGTTCGCGCAGTGGCCTTTATTCGCAGATGACAAAGGTGAAATCTGCACAACGCGCCGGACGTCCCCGGTTTGACCTGCGCAGTTGGCTTGAACAGCTGCTTGTTTTCCCCGGAAGACACGCAGCCTGACAGAATTCCATCCGCGATTGCCCATCGCGATGGAGCCTGCGGTCACGGTTAGGGTTCCCATCCCCGGTCGTGATCCCCTGGGAGAAGCGCAAGTCCCCTCGCGTCTTCTCCACCCTAAACCCGGTCCGCATCCTTGCGCGGCCGGGTTTTTTTTCGGTACCGTCATAACAGGCATGGACTTGGTGCCGCACTGTCGGCTACGGCTCTGCCGTTTAACCGCAATCCGGAGAACGCGCATGCCGCTGACAGATGACCGCTTGATCGTAGCCCTTGATGTTGCAAACGCCGTTCAGGGTCTGGCCCTCGCGGAACGGCTGGGAGACGCTGTCGGTTTCTACAAGATCGGCCTGGGAATGTTGACAGGCGGCGGCCTGGCCTTGGCCAACGAACTGAAGCAAGAGCATGGCAAGCGCATTTTTCTCGATATGAAGCTCTTTGACATCGGCGCGACCATCGAGGCGGCGGTCCGTGGACTCGCACAGTTTGACCTGGATTTCCTGACGGTTCACGGCGACCCCCATGTCGTGCGCGCCGCAAAGGAGGGCGCGGCGGGCAGCAACCTCAAGATTCTGGCCGTAACGATTCTGACGTCGCTTGACCGCGCGGATCTTGACGCTGCGCTTATCCAGCCCGGCGATATTACGGAACTGGTCGGCCTGCGTGCTGCTGCCGCGCTGGATGCGGGCGCGGACGGTGTGATCGCCTCCCCGCGCGAAGCAGCGCTTATCCGCGCGTTGCCGCAAGCGCCAGGCAAGTTGATCGTGACCCCCGGCGTGCGACCCGAAGGTGCTGCGGCAGGCGACCAAAAACGAATCGCAACACCGGCCAAGGCCATTCATGACGGCGCGGATCATGTCGTCGTCGGGCGCCCGATCTGGCAATCTGACGATCCCGCCGCTGCCGCGCGCGCTGTATTAGATGAAATACGTACTCTCTGAGATTGTAACCTATGCGTGTGCTAAAACCACAACAGTTGGATTTAGACCTTCCGGTCAGGAATTCCGGACTAGGTGTAAAAGCCCGCGCCATGCTAGCCTCATAGGTGGTGATACTCCCCGACGAACTGGTTCTTCCTGATGTTCGTCACCTCCCCCCGCATTACATCGCGGGGGGCCTTTCATCACTTCCGCGCTCCTCTATCCAGACTTTCAACCGCGCTTGAAAAGCAGGAACGGCTTTGGGGCGGGTCAGGAATTCGGCTTCCTTCATCAGCGTCCAGCGCTGACCTTCATTCCCGAAAACAACGTCTTGCGCCGTAGCGGCACGCAGTCGGGCAACAAAGAACCACTTGGTATGCTCAGCTTCTTGGAACGCACGGCTCCACAGGATACTGTCTTTTGGGACACACAGACCCAGTTCCTCACGACATTCCCGCAATGCGCAGTCCAGTGGCGATTCGCGACCCTCGCGGCCACCGCCCGGCAGATCCCAATATCCAGCGAACGGCAATCCCGGCAGATCATCGCGGAGAATCACCGCAAGCGAGTCACCCAGATACAGAGCAAGCTTTGCCCCCGCGAATGCCATGGCTCTCTCCGATTTGCTGCACTATGCTGCGCGCACCCTGCCCCAGATCACAATCCCCATGCCAGCCCTTTGCCGTGACTGCCTCACCCAATTCGATACAGGCCGCCGCTGTCCGGCCTGCGCCAGTCCGCGCGTGACGCGGCATGCCGAATTGTGGGACCTGTCTATCGCCCACATGGATTGTGACGCGTTCTACGCATCCGTCGAAAAACGTGACAATCCCGAATTGAACGGAAAGCCGGTCATCATCGGGGGCGGGCGGCGTGGCGTAGTCTCCACCGCCTGCTATGTTGCGCGCATCCGTGGTGTCCGGTCCGCGATGCCGATGTTTCAGGCGCTCAAACTCTGCCCCGAAGCGGTCATCATCAAGCCACGCATGGAAGTCTATGTCGAAGCTTCGCGCGCCATTCGGCAGATGATGGAAGAACTGACCCCCGCCATTGAGCCCCTGTCGCTGGACGAAGCGTTTCTGGACATGACAGGCACGGCCCGCCTGCATGGCGCGCCGCCCGCGGTGATGCTGGCTCGGCTGGTGCGCAGAATGAAAACCGAACTTGGCCTTACCGGCTCCATAGGCCTGAGCCACAACAAGTTTCTGGCCAAAGTAGCGTCGGATCTGGACAAGCCGCACGGTTTTTCAGTGATCGGTGCCGCAGAGACGATGAGTTTTCTGGCCGACAAACCCGTGCGGATGATCTGGGGGATCGGGCCGGTAGGTCAGGAATCGCTCGACAAGGCGGGGATACGGACCTTCACCGACCTGCTGCGCTGGGAACAAAGAGACCTTGTCGCGCGGTTCAGTGGCATGGGCGAGCGCCTGTGGCACCTTGCCCGTGGCCAGGATAACCGGCGCGTGTCTGCGCACAGCCCGATGAAGTCGATCAGCAACGAGACGACTTTCCACGACGACACCTCGGATCTGGATATTCTCGACGGTCACATCTGGCGCATGGCCGACAAGGTCGCAGGCCGCGCCAAGGCCAAGGGGCTGGCGGGGCGCGTCGTGACGCTCAAGCTAAAGCGCGCGAACCATTCGCTGCTGTCGCGGCGCGTGGCCCTGAGCGACCCGACACAGCTGGCTGACCGCATCTACCGCACCGCGCGGTCGCTTTTCGATGAGGTCGGAAATCTGGGACCATATCGGCTGCTGGGCTGCGGCCTCTCCGACCTCAGCGCGGCCGAGGGGGCGGACCTGCTCGGCGATCTGCTGGACCCGCAGGCGAACCAGCGCGGCAAGGCAGAGCGCGCAACCGATGCAATCCGCGACCGTTTTGGCGACCGCGCGATCGTCAAAGGCCGCGCTCTACGCTAGTCACTCCGCCGCCAGCGGTATACGACCCTGCCCGATGCGGGTGATCTGTCCCGCGACCTGCTTCAATCGCGCGCGAACATCGTCAAAATCAGCGTTTGGCGTGATGGTCGCCTCATTCATATAGAGCGAGCGATCAATTTCGATCTGAACGGCGTGCTGTCC
Organism: Sulfitobacter sp.; assembly: GCA_024637305.1. Lineage (GTDB taxonomy): Bacteria > Pseudomonadota > Alphaproteobacteria > Rhodobacterales > Rhodobacteraceae > Sulfitobacter. Next base: position 1,130 of record JAGXFI010000040.1, on the reverse strand, counting down.
CCGCGTAGGCCGCCCATAGGCCTGAACGATATAGGCACCGGCAAACGGCGCGTTGCGCGCGACCGTGAAACCGGCGGCGGTAAACGCTTCTTCGATGCGGTCCACGACCTCGCCGCCGGCAGCAGCACCGAAACGGTCCCCCAGCACGATGTCCGGCCGCGCACCACCGCCACGCACGACACCTTCGACAGCCTCGTGGGGCATCGAATGGCAATCGACGAGAACTGCCTGACCGTGCCTGTTGTACGCTTCATCCAGCAGGCTTTGAAGCATGGCATGATAGGGCTTCCAGAATGTCGCGATTCGGTGTTCAGCCTCGAACCGTGTCATCTTGCCGCGATAAATCGCGCGGCCATTGGCGACAACACGGGGGATCACCCCAAGGCCGGAGGCAACGCGCGGATTGTGACCCGACCGCCGCACCCCCTCAATCAGCGACGGGTCAAGCTCGTCCGCGGCACGGTTGAGGTCCACATAGGCGCGCGGTGTCCCCGCGACGATATAGCGGGCACCGAAACCCGTCACGCAGTCGAACAAACGATCAACAAAGGCATCTTCGGAAGATCGGATCGCCATTTCGCTCAGAACAGAAGTCTGCAAAAAGGACCACGGGTAGTCTCGCCCTGAATGCGGCGAAGCGAAAACCACGCAGGATGTATCGTGTGCGGGGCGATGAACCTGATATGCAGACTGCGACATGGACGCTCCTTTTGTCCCAGAATACATAGAGCATCCGATTGGCAAAGACATACCTTGCGTTAAATCGTTGCCAAAAGCGCTTGATCCCTCCTGCGACTCCTTTTATAGCAGCGAAACCGGCGCGACGATCTCGCGCCCCATTTTTATTTGGGGTGTTGGACTTAGCGTAGCATAGGGGGTGATTAGCTCAGCGGTAGAGCACTTCGTTGACATCGAAGGGGTCACTGGTTCGATCCCAGTATCGCCCACCACCTGTTTCATTGGCCCCGCTCTGCGGGGTCGCCCGCAACCCGGCGCTGGCCCGCGCCAAGATATGGAAAGGATACGACCATGAAGGTTCGCAATTCGCTCCGCTCGCTCAAGAACCGGCACCGTGATTGCCGTGTTGTGCGTCGCAAAGGCCGCGTCTACGTCATCAACAAGACGCAGCG
>JAGXFI010000007.1 GCA_024637305.1 Sulfitobacter sp. | reverse complement strand
CTTGCCCGCCTGAACCAATGCGACACCGCCGCCAACGACGATACCTTCCTGAACCGCAGCACGTGTCGCGTTAAGGGCGTCATCAACGCGGTCTTTACGCTCTTTCACTTCGGTTTCGGTCATACCGCCAACGCGGATAACGGCAACACCGCCGGCCAGCTTGGCCACACGCTCTTGCAGTTTTTCACGGTCGTAGTCAGAGGTTGTTTCCTCGATCTGCGTGCGGATCTGAGCAACCCGCGCTTCGATTTCGGCCTTCTCGCCGGCACCGTCCACGATGGTGGTTTCGTCTTTGGTGATCTGAACTTTCTTGGCGGAGCCCAGCATGTCCATGGTCACGGATTCCAGCTTCATGCCGAGATCTTCGGAGATCACCTGACCACCTGTCAGGATCGCAAGATCCTGCAACATGGCTTTGCGGCGATCGCCAAAGCCAGGAGCCTTGACCGCAGCAATTTTCAGGCCGCCGCGCAGTTTGTTGACCACGAGAGTCGCCAGCGCTTCGCCTTCGACATCCTCAGAAATGATCAGCAGTGGCTTTTGTGACTGGATGACCTGCTCAAGGAGCGGAACCATTGGCTGCAGCGAGGACAGCTTCTTTTCGTGCAGCAGGATGATGGCATCCTCCAGCTCGACTGTCATCTTGTCGGCGTTGGTCACGAAATAGGGGCTAAGGTAACCGCGGTCGAACTGCATGCCTTCGACGACGTCGGTCTCTGTTTCCAGGCCCTTGTTTTCCTCGACGGTGATAACACCCTCGTTGCCGACCTTCTGCATCGCATCCGCGATCTGACGACCGATTTCGGTTTCGCCGTTGGCAGAGATCGTACCGACTTGGGCGACTTCTTCGCTGTCGCTGACGTCACGGGCCGCAGCCTTGATCGCTTCGACGACTTTTTGTGTCGCCAGGTCGATACCGCGCTTGAGGTCCATCGGGTTCATGCCGGCGGCAACAGATTTCATGCCTTCCTTGACGATGGCCTGTGCCAGCACGGTCGCTGTCGTGGTGCCGTCGCCTGCTTCGTCATTGGTACGCTGGGCCACTTCTTTGACCATTTGTGCGCCCATGTTTTCGAACTTGTCTTCCAGTTCGATCTCTTTCGCCACGGACACACCGTCCTTGGTGATGCGCGGTGCGCCGAAAGATTTGTCCAGAACCACGTTGCGGCCCTTGGGGCCCAGCGTGACTTTTACCGCATCAGCCAGGATGTTCACACCCTTAAGCATCTTGTTGCGGGCATCGGTGCCAAATTTGACGTCCTTAGCAGCCATTTAACTTCTCCATATTTCTTCGATTTGATGTCAGCGTCATTGGGCGGGTTTTCCCGCCACCGAGGGCCGGATGGCTTACTCGATGATCCCCATGATGTCGCTTTCTTTCATCATCAGCATTTCCTGACCGTCTACGGTCACTTCTGTGCCGGACCATTTGCCGAACAGAATCTTGTCGCCCGCTTTTACGGCAGGTGCGATCAGCTCGCCGCTATCCTTGCGAGCGCCTTCGCCTACGGCGACAACTTCGCCTTCGGAAGGCTTCTCTTTCGCGGTTTCGGGGATGATCAGTCCGCCAGCGGTTTTTTCTTCGCTTTCGGTGCGTTTGACCAGCACGCGGTCATGAAGCGGTTTCAATGCCATCTTTGCAGCTCCTTAAGGCTCAAAGTTATTCTCCCAAGGCCTTCTTCCCCGGTCGGGACGAAGACCGTTATCACTCACCTTGGTAGAGTGCTAACGGCGCATAGCTAGGGACCACAAGGGAAGCTGTCAACAACAGAATGGCAAAAATTATTCACTAGCGGGCATTTCCTTGCAGCCCGTCCGCAGCTAGCGTCTGCGGCATTGATCTTGATGGACCGAGGTACCGGATGCGCGCGCTGATTGCCATTTTCCTGCTGGCATTTCCAACCACCATCAGGGCGGCCTGCGACGGCGAAGACCTCCGGCCCCGACTGGATAGCGCGCAACATGAAGAAATCGCGCAACGGCTGGCTGACGTGCCGTATGCCTCTGGCAATTACTGGACAGCGACACGCAAAGACCGCGTCGTTCATGTGATCGGCACGATGCACATCGACCACCCGGCTCTGGACGATATCGCGGCGCGGCTGGCTCCGGTCATCAAGGCTGCTGATCATGTTTTCGTAGAGGCGACGAAGGAAGATCAGATCGCGCTGCAAAACGCGATTTCGACCGATCCTGATCTTGCCTTCCTCAGCGGCCCCACGCTGATCGACCTGCTGCCGCCAGAGGAATGGGCGCGGCTTGCGGAGGCGGCAAAGGCACGCGGCCTGCCACCCTTCATGGCCGCCAAATTTCAGCCTTGGTATTTGTCGCTTGTGCTCAGCATGCCGCCTTGCGTGCTGAAAGCAGTGGCAAACGGTGAACACGGTCTGGACTACCGCATCATGGACCTCGCGGCAGACGCCGGGGTGCCCCTGAACGGGCTTGAGCCGTTCGACACTGTTTTTACCCTTTTCAAGCAAGGGACGCTGGAAGAGCAGTTGGAAATGCTCAAGCTGGGAATGGTGAGCGTGAAGGCCGCGGAGGACGCGACCGTCACGCTCATGAACCAGTATCTTGAGCAAAACCACATGGAAGCGTTGGCAACCTCGCGGATCGCGACACGCCTACATCTTGATGTCCCGAAAGATGAATTCAACGTCATATTCGACGATCTGATGACGCTGATGATCGACAGGCGCAATCAAGGCTGGATGCCCGTGATCGACGCCGCAGAAGGCGAAAGCATCGTCGTTGCCGCCGGTGCGCTGCATCTGGGGGGTGAAATGGGCGTTTTAAATCTGCTGGCGCAAGAGGGGTACGTGCTGGAGCGACAGCCGTTCTAGGCACCCAGCACGCGCGCACTGGCCGCGCAGGCTTCTGCCCCTGCAGGGGACAGGCCGTAAACGCCCTTTTCCACTTTCTCGAACCAACCGTAGTGATTGTCGCGCATCATCGTTGTGGCGCGCGGCACACCGGCCTCACGGGCGACGTCGGCACCTTTGCTGGCACCGGCCTCGAACAAATAAACCGCACATTTCAATGCATCCTGGCGGTAGGCGGTCACCAGCCCTGTCCGCGTCTGCCCCCCATCGTTCGGGTCCCCTTGCCGCCGCGCAAATTCGCGCAGCAGACTTTGTTGGCGTTTGGGCAGCTTGCGTGGCGCATAAGGTCCGGGATCGCAATGAACCTCGACCAGTTGATCCGACAGTCGCACGGTGATCAGACCCAGCCCCAAACGCCGCGCCAATGCGACATTGGCCTTGAGCGCCTTGGCAAACCGCTTGCCGGGCATCCGCGCCACGGCAAGGTAAACGTCATCGCAGACCTTAAGACGTGCGAGGCATTGGTGAAACAACGTCAGCGAGAACCCCAGCTTCAGCTCGACCACCAGCGGCGGCTCTGCACCGCGCAGGGCCACGACATCGGCGGCACCGACTTCGGATTTGACCACATAGCCCTGATCCTCGAGATAGGCCTTGATCGGGGGGTAAAGGTCGGTTTCGCGTGCACTGCCCATGGACAAAACGCTAACAGCATTTCGGTGCAAGCTACAACGCCGCAGCGCGGCAACAGGCAGGTGACAACCCGCGCCAGCCTGCTATAAGGCGCGCAAAATCACATGTTTCATCAATAGGACGCCCCAATGACTACGCTCGTTTTCGGACACAAATCCCCTGATACCGACAGCACCGGCAGCCCGATCATCTGGGCGTGGTATCTCAAACAGATCAAGGGGATCGACGCTGCCCCCGCCCTGCTTGGCGAGCCCAACACCGAAGCGCTGTTCATGCTCGACCACTGGAAGCTCGACAAACCGCGTATCATCGATGGTATCGAGGATGGTCAGAAGGTCGTGATCGTCGATACGAACAACCCCGCCGAGTTGCCTGCCAATATCAACAATGCCGACATTCAGGCGATCATCGACCATCACCGCCTCGTCGGCGGGATCGAAACACTGGCCCCCCTGCATGTAGTGATCGAACCCGTCGCATGCACGGCAACGATCCTTTATAAATTGATCGGCGACGACATCGCCCAGATGCCGACCGAGATAAAAGGGGCGATGCTGACCTGCATCCTGTCCGACACGCTGGAATTCCGCAGCCCGACGACGACACAGGAAGACAAGGCAATCGCCTATTCGTTAGCCGAGGGTCTGGGCGTCGAAATCAGCGACTATGCCGCACAGATGTTCGCGGCCAAATCCGACGTTTCAGCTTTCAGCGAGATCGAATTGCTGCGGATGGACAGCAAGGAATTGGAACTCGACGGCAAGCAACTGCGCGTTTCCGTGCTTGAGACCACGTCGCCTGCGTCGATCCTGGACCGCAAGGATGCGCTGATGACGGCGATGCCGGTCGTCGCCGCGCAGGACGGCGCGGATCTGGTGTTGCTGTTCGTCGTCGATATCCTCAACGAGGAAGCGACCATGCTGATCCCCAATGACCTGACCAAGGCGATTGCCGAGAAAAGCTTTGGCGCAAGCGTGTCCGGCGATACCGTCATCCTGCCGGGCATCATGAGCCGCAAGAAACAGATCATCCCGAACCTGAAGGTATGACACGTATCATCGCCCGTCTGGCGGAGGTTTCTGCCCAGTATGATGCACTTTTCGTGGATCTCTGGGGATGTGTGCATAACGGGGTGACGGCGCTGCCCGATGCGGTTGCGGCGCTGCAACTTTACCGCGCGGGCGGAGGCAAGGTGATCCTTGTCACGAACTCGCCACGCCCTCGCGCAGGCGTGCAAAAACAATTGGTGCATTTCGGCGTGCCTGATGATGCATGGGACAGCATCGCGACCTCGGGCGATTCAGCGCGCTCTGCGATGTATCGCGGTGTCGTGGGTCAGAAAGTCTGGCACCTTGGGCCGCCCACGGACGGCCGGTTCTTTGAACCGCCCGAGATTTTGGAAAACCCTGTCGAAATAGAGCGGGTCGCGCTGGACGAGGCGCAAGGCATCGCCTGCACCGGCCCCTTCGATCCACAAGCCGATCCCGAGGCCTTGCGACCGCATCTTGAACAAGCGCTGGATCGAGATCTGCCGTTGTTATGCGCGAATCCTGATATCGTCGTGGATCGCGGCGATATCCGCGAATGGTGCGCCGGCGCTGTGGCAAAGCTTTATTCCCAGATGGGCGGCACCAGTCTCTATTTCGGAAAACCGCACCCGCCGATCTATGATCTGGCGCGGCGACGGTTGGCCGGGTTGGGCGTGACCGTGCAGGACGACCGCATCCTCGCCATCGGCGACGGAATCCTGACCGATGTGGCCGGCGCGATTGGTGAGGATATCGATTCCCTGTTCATTTCTGGCGGACTGGCCGCTGCCGAGACAAAAACAGTTGCGCAGCCTGATGAAACCCACCTAACCGACTATCTCAAAAGGGAAAACTCCGCTCCGACATACACCATCGGCCACCTGAGGTAACATAGCTTTCCCTTGACTTTCTGCGCTTGCAAAGTAATAAAGTTGCGAAAGCCTTGACGGCAAAGCCATAAAGTTACTGAAAGGCGCATCATGTTGGACAATCTTCCGCGCGGCACGATCTGTATCGAAGATATCGAAATCGGCATGTCCCGGCACCTGCAAAAGGTGATCACGGACGAGGATATCGAAATGTTCGCGACAATCTCGACCGACCGCAATCCGGTGCATCTGGATGATGACTACGCCCGTGACACGATCTTTGAAGGGCGAATCGCGCATGGCATGCTGACCGCCGGGCTGGTGTCGGCGGTAATCGGTGAACAGCTCCCCGGTCATGGAACGGTCTATCTGGGCCAGTCGCTAAAGTTTCTGGCACCCGTGCGCCCCGGTGATCTGGTCTATGCCGAAGTCAAGGTGACCGATATCGACCACGCCAAGCGCCGTGTGCGGATGGATTGCCACTGTGCGGTGGACGGCAAGAAAGTGCTGGTCGGCGAAGCAACTGTATTGGCTCCATCGCGGAAATTCGACTGACACGCGCTTGCGGTTGCCTGGCCCCAGCGCTACGCAACGCTCATGCGCATCATTCGTGACTTTCAGTTCGTAGAAGACCTTGACCGCGGCGCCACTGTGGCGATCGGAAATTTCGACGGTGTCCATCTGGGACATCAGTCGGTGATTGCACTTGCGCGGGACGCAGCGCCAGATGCCGCGCTTGGCGTGTTGACCTTCGAGCCTCATCCGCGCAGCTATTTTGCGCCCGACAGCCCCCCGTTCCGACTGATGGGATCAGATGCACGCGCGCACCGGCTGGAAAAACTGGGCGTCGAACGTTTGTATGAGCTGCCTTTCAACGAAGCGCTGGCGTCGCTGACGCCCGAAACCTTCGCCCGCCGCGTTATCGTCGATGGGTTGGGGTTGTCTCATGTGGTCGTCGGGGCCGATTTCTGCTTTGGAAAAGGACGCGCCGGCACGGCCAAGGACATGCAACGCTTCGGGCGGGAAATGGGATTTGGCGTGACGATTGCGCCGCTCATGTCGCACGAGACGCAGACCGTATCCTCCACCGCGATCCGCACGGCGCTGAGCGATGGCCGCACCCGTGATGCCGCGGCGATGCTGGGCCATTGGCACCGCATCGAAGGGCCGGTGATCGGCGGGGAACAGCGGGGGCGCGAATTGGGGTACCCGACGGCGAACATGTCGATAGAGGGGCTGCACCCTCCGGCTTTTGGCGTCTATGCCGTGCTGGTCGATATCCTGGAAGGTGCCCACAAGGGGGCGTACTACGGTGTTGCCTCGCTTGGCGTGCGTCCGATGTTCGGCGTCAACAAACCGAACCTCGAGACATTCATCTTCGACTTCAAGGGCGACCTTTATGGCACGCCGCTTTCAATCGCGTTGGTGGAGCACCTGCGCGGTGAAGAGCGTTTTGAAAGCCTTGACGCATTGATCACCCAGATGGACGCAGACAGCGCCCGCGCCCGCGCCATTCTGGCAGCGCTATGAGCGACCCGATCGACCGCGATGGCCTTTCCCCCCGCTTTTGGGAGAGAAAGCCGCTGAAAAAGATGAGTTCCAAGGAATGGGAAGCACTGTGCGACGGCTGCGGGAAATGCTGTCTCAACAAGCTTGAGGACGAGGACAGCGGCGAGGTCGCATTGACCAACGTGGCGTGCCGTCTGTTGGACGATGCGACCTGCCGATGCGCGCAATATGAAATCCGCCACCAGTTCGTCCCCGACTGCATCGTCCTGAAGCCTGACAACCTTGACACGCACGCTTACTGGATGCCGCTGACCTGCGCCTACCGTTTGTTGTGGGAAGGGCGGCCGCTTTTTGACTGGCACCCGCTGATTTCAGGCACTCCCGACAGCGTCCATCGGGCTGGCATATCCGTACGCCATGGGACGGTGAGCGAATTCGACACCCCCTTCGAAGAGTGGGAAGACCATATCATAGAGGAGCCGACCTGAATGTTTTTCGCATCCGACAATGCAGGACCCGCCCACCCCCAGATCATGCAGCGCGTGATGGAGGCGAACGAAGGCTATGCCCTCCCCTATGGCAACGACCTGCTGATGGACGAAGTACGCGCCGGCATCCGCACCACCTTCGAAGCACCCGATGCGGAGGTGTTTCTCGTCGCCACCGGCACAGCGGCCAACGCATTGGCCCTCGCGAGCTATTGTCAGCCATGGCAGGTTATTTTTTGCAGCGAAGTCAGCCATATAGAAGAGGACGAGTGTAACGCGCCAGAATTTTTCGCGGGTGCCGCGAAGCTGAAACTGATCGCCACCGATGACAAGATGACACCCGACGCCCTGCGTGCGGCCATCGCCCGCCGCGCACCCGATGACGTCCACACGGCACAACGCGGCCCGGTATCGATAACGCAGGTGACCGAACGCGGATCCGTACACGGCCTGGAAGAATTGCGCGCATTGACCGGTGTGGCGAAAGAATTCGATCTGCCGGTTCATATGGACGGTGCGCGATTTGCCAATGCAATCGTGGCGCTGGGGTGTAGCGCCGCCGACATGACCTGGCGTGCAGGCGTGGATGTGGTCAGCTTTGGCGGTACCAAGAACGGCTGCATGGGGGTGGAGGCAGTCGTATTCTTCGATCCCTCAAAGTCCTGGGAGTTCCAGCTTCGCCGCAAGCGTGGGGCGCATCTTTTTTCCAAACACCGGTATCTTTCCGCACAGATGGCGGGATATCTGCAAGACGACCTGTGGAAGAAAACCGCGCAGCTGGCCAACGATAATTGCGCCCATTTGGCAGCGGGCTTGCGCAACAAAGGGGCGGAATTCGTGCATGAACCGCAGGCCAACATGATTTTCACACGCTTCCCCGTACCGGTACATCACAAGCTGCGCGATGCCGGAGCGACCTATAACCTGTGGAGCGATGATGGTGACTCGGTTACCGCACGCCTCGTCTGCGACTGGTCGATCAGCCGCGAAAACATCGACCGCTTTCTCAGCCACTTTTAACTGCGGCTGAGAAGTCCGCGCACGACGTCCGCGACAAGGGCCGGATGGGTGATCGGTGCCATATGCCCGGCTTCCGCGATCTCAACCTGCTCAAGCTGTGGCATGCGGCGTGCAAGCGATGCGTTGATCTGCGCGCTGACGGGTGGACCCTTGCCGCCATGCACCAATACCCCCGGCATTGTCGCGCGGGCAAACAGGTTCCGCGCCAGCAAACCGGCGCTGTCATTACGAATGAACGGCGAGCTTCCGATCACGAAATGCATCCGTGCCGCCATATAATCGCGCGTTGCCTGCGGGAGGTCATGCCACCGTGTCCCGTCACCCCAATCGCGGTTGAACACGCGCGCGGCCTCCATCAGATCGCCCGAGGCAAAGGCTTTGGCGAAGGGCGCGTGGCTGGTGTCATACGCCGCCCGCTGCCCGGGATCATCTTGCAACAGCGCCGCGAAATACACCGGCTCGATCATTGTGATGCTGCGCACCAGTTCGGGGTTTTCAACGGCCAACCGCAGCGCAACCGTTGCGCCAAAGGAATGACCGATCACATCCATCGGCCCCGCCATCACCGATCGCGCCATGGCGGTTGCGACATCGTGCAGGTCGCCGGTACCGTCCCAGTCACCAGACTTGCCATGCGACGGCAGATCCAGCGCCAGCAGGCTCAGTTCACCGCCTAATGCGTCGCCAAGTCCCCGCCACGCACCGGAATGAGCCAAGGTGCAATGGATCGCCAATGCTTGCCGCGGCGCGGAGCCGAAGACCCGTGTATTGACGTGAGGAATCACAGCTTGCCGGCCAAGTGCAGGTCGATATCCTCGATCCGGTCCTGACCCCAGAACCGTTGATCGCCGATGATATAGAACGGCGCGCCAAAGACCCCGTTCTCGACGGCATCTTCAAGATTGCGCGCATAGGTCTCTGCGCCGACAAGCAATCCGCTATCTGCCAGCGCGGGATCAAACCCCGTTTCTTCGAGACAGGCGCGGATAACGCTGTCTTCTGCTATATCCTTCTCTTCGGCCCAGACGCAGCGCGTGATGATATGCGCGAGCTTGCCCAGATCGCCGCCCCCCGCATTTTGCGCCGCGATAAACGCATAGGCCGCCGGTGCACCGTTGGTCGGCCAATGCGCAGGCTTGAGATTAAATGGCATTCCCAGCTTTTTTGCCTGCCGTGGCAGCTCTTGCGCACGATATTCGATCCGGCTGATATGCCGGTCCTTGGGCGGCACGCCCCCTGTCCGTCCGAAAGCTGTCAGGATATCGAAAGGTTTATAGTTGACCGCCGCCCCGTGTTTGGCCGCAACAGACTCCAACCGCTCCCCGGCAAGGTAACAATAAGGCGACAGGGTCGCGAAATAATAGTCTATCTGGGGCATTGAGCTCTCCGGTTTGCGGTGTGCGACTTTGCCCGACGCTAGCGCCATGTTAAGCGGTGTTCAACGTCACGATTCTGTAACTTCCCGCTGCCACGGAGCCTCCATGCCACGCACCTCAGAACCCAAGTTGATTTCCGGCAATGCCAATCTGCCATTGGCCAAAGCCATCGCCCGTCGGATGTCTTTGCACCGCGGCACCCATGTCGGGCTTGTTGACACGCGGGTAGAGCGGTTCAACGACGGCGAAATCTTCGTGGAAGTTTTCGAAAACGTCCGCGGTGAAGATATGTTCATCATCCAGTCCACGTCCAATCCGGCCAACGACAACCTGATGGAGCTTCTCATCATGGCTGACGCCCTGCGCCGGTCGAGCGCATCGCGGATTACCGCCGTTCTGCCGTACTTCGGCTATGCCAGACAAGACCGCCGGACAAAGGCGCGAACGCCGATCACCGCCAAGCTGGTGGCGAACATGCTTGTAGGAACCGGCATTGAACGGGTCTTGACGATGGACTTGCACGCGGCTCAGATTCAGGGTTTTTTCGATATTCCTGTCGACAATCTCTATGCGTCACCGGTCTTTGCGCTGGACATCAAACACGCCTTCAAGGGCCAGATGGATGAGCTGATGATCGTGTCGCCCGATGTGGGTGGCGTGGCACGTGCCCGCGAGCTGGCGAAACGGGTCAACGCACCGCTGGCGATCGTCGACAAGCGCCGCGAAAAGCCTGGCGAGATCGCGGAAATGACCGTCATCGGCAATGTGAAGGACAAGACCTGCCTGATCGTCGACGACATATGCGACACCGCAGGCACCCTGTGCAAGGCCGCCGAAGTGCTGCTTGAGAACGGGGCAAAGGAAGTCCACGCCTATATCACCCACGGCGTAATGTCCGGCCCCGCTGTTGACCGCGTCACAAAATCGGTGATGAAATCGCTGGTTCTCACCGATAGCATCGCGCCTACCAATGCCGTCAAGAATGCCACGAACATTCGCATTGTCCCGACCGCGCCAATCTTTGCCCAGGCCATCCTCAATATCTGGAACGGCACATCAGTGTCGTCGCTGTTCGAGCAGGACACGCTTGGCCCGATCTACGATGGCATGTACGCCGCAGAGTAATTTAGTCTTGCATGATCCATATGTGCCGACATGGGTCAGTAAAGGTCCCAGGCATCCTCGTCGGGCAATTCTCCGATCGCGGTCCAGGCGATGCGGATGCGCGCGACGCGGGTATCCCCCCAGGTCCGGAAAACCATGTCAAAGCCCGCAGCGGTTACTGACTCAGCCCTGACATCGGCACGGATCACCGTGGCGGCATCCATATCCCATAACGAAACCGACATCTGCACCGTCGGCTCTGTTATGTAGGGTTCCGAAAAGTTTATATGCCGACGCCGCTCGCGTTGGCCGCGGCCGGTCCACATTTCTCCGCCATCCTCGAAATCCGAGAACAGCACGACTTCGCCCCCGTCGACGCCGACCAGATTGCTGCGTAATCGCTTCATTCTAATGCTTTCTTTCGGCAAATAGGAGCCTACCCGGTCATAACTGGTAATTTGGACCCACCTCAAGAAAAAAGGCCCCGCACATGGCAGGGCCTTCTCAAAACTACATCACAAAGCCGTTCAGAGATTGGCTTGCTTTGAATCCAAACCAATATGCGTGCCCACTGCAACCATATCCGCCAGCAGCTTCGCGGCGTCATCAACCGGGCCAGGCTCGTTCTTGAACGTTTCCCTGATGGTGCTGTACGTGCTGTGCGCCTCTTTCATCATGTCGTCAAAGGTCTCTTGCGTCATGTCACCGCGTGCAACGGCGCGTTCTGCAAGCACCGTCACACCGGTCGGCGAAATTTCGGCAAATCCCCCTGTGACGACATATTCCGACGTGCCGTCAGATCCGGCAACCCTGAGGATGCCGGGACGCAACGTGGTAATCGTGGCGGCATGATCCGGCATAACCGTCATGTCGCCATCCGAACCTGGCACCTCTATCGACAACACTTGGCCAGAGGCCAACTGACGTTCGGGCGAGACGAGGTCGAATTGCATCGTGTCTGCCATTGATCAAGCTCCCTTAGGCTGCGTCTGCGGCCATCTTTTCGGCTTTCGCCTTCACTTCGTCGATGCCACCAACCATGTAGAACGCGCCCTCGGGCAGGTGATCATATTCACCGGCAACAACCGCCTTGAACGACGCGATGGTTTCTTCAAGCGGCACCTGAACACCGTCGAAACCGGTAAACACCTTCGCCACGTCAAACGGCTGGCTCAGGAAACGTTCGATCTTGCGGGCCCGTGCCACGGCCAGTTTGTCCTCTTCGGACAGTTCATCCATCCCGAGGATCGCGATGATGTCCTGAAGCGACTTGTACCGCTGAAGCACCTGTTGCACGTCCGTCGCAACCTTGTAGTGCTCATCACCGATAATCAGCGGATCAAGCAGGCGCGAGGTAGAGCCAAGCGGGTCCACGGCCGGGTAGATACCCTTTTCGGAAATCGCACGGTCCAGAACGGTTGTCGCATCAAGGTGCGCAAACGATGTCGCCGGTGCCGGGTCGGTAAGGTCATCCGCAGGAACGTAAACGGCCTGAACGGATGTGATCGAACCGTTCTTGGTCGATGAAATCCGCTCCTGCATCTGGCCCATGTCGGTCGCTAGCGTCGGCTGATAGCCCACCGCGGACGGGATACGGCCCAACAGGGCGGACACTTCGGAACCGGCTTGAGTAAAGCGGAAGATGTTGTCGACAAAGAACAGAACGTCCGAACCACTATCGTCGCGGAACTGTTCGGCCAGCGACAGACCCGTCAAGGCAACACGCATACGCGCACCTGGAGGCTCGTTCATCTGGCCGTAGACCAGCGCGATTTTGGATTCGGACAGGTTATCGGGAACGATAACGCCTGATTCGATCATCTCGTGATACAGGTCGTTGCCCTCACGGGTCCGTTCCCCCACACCCGCAAACACGGACACACCGGAGTGTACCTTGGCGATGTTGTTGATCAGCTCCATGATCAGAACCGTCTTGCCCACGCCCGCACCACCGAAAAGGCCGATCTTGCCGCCTTTGGTGTAAGGGGCCAGCAGGTCGATGACCTTGATGCCGGTGGTCAAAATTTCGGTCGCTGTCGACTGCGAGTCGAAGGACGGCGCATCGCCGTGGATCGAACGTGTCTCAGTCGCATCTACGGGGCCCTTTTCGTCCACGGGATCGCCCGTGACGTTGAGGATCCGGCCCAGCGTGCCTTTGCCGACCGGCACCTGAATGGGCGCACCGGTGTCTGTCACCTTCTGCCCGCGTACGAGCCCTTCGGTCGCGTCCATCGCAATGGCGCGGACCGTGTTTTCGCCGAGATGCTGGGCGACTTCAAGCACCAGCTTCTTGCCGTTGTTATCCGTGTCCAGCGCGTTGAGGATTTCCGGGAGGTTATCCTCGAACTGAACGTCAACGACCGCGCCGATGACCTGGGTGATTTTGCCGACTGCAGTTGCCATGTCGTTTTTCTCCGGTTTTGTCTTACAGCGCTTCCGCGCCGGAAATGATTTCGATCAGCTCGTTCGTGATGACGGCCTGACGGGAACGGTTGTACTGGATCGTGAGGCTTTCGATCATGTCACCCGCGTTGCGTGTCGCGTTGTCCATCGCGGACATCCGTGCGCCCTGCTCGGACGCTGCGTTTTCCAGCAGACCGCTGAAGATCGCCGTGGCGACGCCGCGAGGCAAAAGATCCGCCAGGATCGCTTCTTCGCTGGGTTCATAATCAAACAGCGCCGTGGTGTCCGTCTCGCCATCCTCGGCGTCAAAGGTCGCCGGAATAATCTGATGCGCCGTCGGTGTCTGGCTGACCACGTTCACGAATTTCGCGTAAAAGATCGTCGCGACGTCGAATTCGCCATTGTCAAAGCGGCCAAGAATATCCTTGGCGATGCCCTGCGCGTCCGCGTAACCCAGACGTTTGACTTCGGACATGTCGACATGGCCAATGAAATGCTTGCCAAAGTCGCGCTTCAGCTGGTCACGGCCTTTCTTGCCGACGGTAAGGATTTTCAGCTCCTTCCCTTCGGCCAGCAGATCGCGCGCCTTGGCTTTCGCGAGCTTTACGATGTTGGTGTTGAAACCACCGCAAAGACCACGCTCGGACGTCATGACGACCAACAGCTGCACCTTGTCGCTGCCCGTGCCGGACAGCAGCTTGGGCGCAGTGTCGGAACCGCCTACCGATGCCGCGAGCCCTGCCATCACGGCATTGAACCGCTCGGTATAGGGACGCGAGGCCTCGGCAGCCTCCTGCGCGCGGCGAAGTTTCGCCGCGGCAACCATCTGCATGGCTTTGGTGATCTTGCGGGTCGATTTGACCGACGCGATCCGGTTTTTAAGGACCTTGAGATTTGCCATTGGGCTATCTCCCCTTAAGCGAAGTCAGAGGCGAACGAGGTGATGGCAGCCTTGAGCCTGTCGGCGGCATCGTCCTTGATCTTTGGGTCCTCGTCGGTGATCCAGTCCAGCACGTCCTTGTGCTTGGTCCGCATGTGATTGAGCAGGCCGGTTTCGAAGCGCTTCACATCGCCAAGCGCGATCTTGTCGAGGAAACCATTGGTCCCGGCAAAGATCACGACAACGATTTCCGCGTTGGTCAGCGGCGAATACTGCGGCTGCTTCATCAGTTCCGTCAGGCGCGCGCCTCGGTTCAGCAACTGCTGCGTCGCCGCGTCAAGGTCCGAACCGAACTGCGCGAAGGCCGCCATTTCGCGGTATTGCGCAAGAGACAGCTTCACGGGACCGGCGACCGAAGACATCGCCTTTGTCTGCGCAGAGGATCCGACTCGCGACACCGACAGGCCGGTGTTCACCGCAGGACGAATACCCTGATAGAACAATTCCGTCTCAAGGAAGATCTGGCCGTCGGTGATCGAAATCACGTTGGTCGGAATAAACGCAGACACGTCGCCGCCTTGGGTTTCGATGATCGGCAGCGCGGTCAGCGACCCATTGCCGGCATCATCGCCCAGCTTCGCCGAACGCTCCAGCAGACGGGAGTGGAGATAGAAAACGTCGCCGGGATAGGCTTCGCGGCCGGGTGGGCGGCGCAGCAGCAGCGACATCTGGCGGTAGGACACGGCTTGTTTGGACAGGTCATCATAGATGATCAGCGCATGACGGCCATTGTCGCGGAAATGCTCTGCCATCGCAGTGGCGGAGTAAGGTGCGAGGAACTGCATCGGCGCAGGTTCGGATGCGGTGGCGGCAACGACGATCGAATATTCGATCGCGCCGCTCTCTTCGAGCTTTTTGACCAGCTGCGCAACGGTGGAGCGCTTCTGGCCGATGGCGACGTAGATACAATAGAGCTTCTTGCTCTCGTCGTCGCCCGCAGCTTCGTTATAGGATTTCTGGTTCAGGATCGCGTCGAGCGCGACGGCGGTCTTGCCCGTCTGACGGTCGCCGATGATCAACTCGCGCTGGCCACGACCAATCGGGATCATCGAGTCAACGGCCTTGAGGCCTGTCGCCATCGGCTCATGAACCGATTTGCGTGGAATGATGCCGGGAGCCTTGACGTCGGCGATGCCGCGCTTGGTCGCGCCGATCGGGCCTTTGCCGTCAATCGGGTTGCCCAGACCGTCAACGACGCGGCCAAGCAATTCGTCACCGATTGGCACGTCCACGATGGACTTCGTGCGCTTGACGGTGTCGCCTTCCTTGATGTCGCGGTCGGAGCCGAAAATAACCACACCGACGTTGTCGGATTCGAGGTTCAGCGCCATGCCCTGAATTCCACCGGGGAATTCGACCATCTCACCGGCCTGCACGTTGTCCAGGCCATAGACACGCGCAATACCGTCACCGACGGAAAGCACACGACCAACTTCGGCCACTTCTGCTTCTTGACCGAAATTCTTGATCTGGTCTTTCAGGATCGCGGAAATTTCCGCTGCTTGGATACCCATTTATCCGACCTCTTTCATTACGTTCTGGAGGGAATTGAGCTTGGAGCTGATCGAGGTGTCGATCATCTTCGAGCCCACTTTGACGATAA
The DNA here is from genome assembly GCA_024637305.1 of Sulfitobacter sp. GTDB lineage: Bacteria > Pseudomonadota > Alphaproteobacteria > Rhodobacterales > Rhodobacteraceae > Sulfitobacter. The sequence continues at coordinate 18,693 of JAGXFI010000007.1, read as the reverse complement.
GACCGCCGATGAGGCTTTCATCAACGGTCTGATTGAGAGTGACTGTTTTTCCGGTTGTCGCCTTCAGCGACTTGGCCAGCTTGTCGGCCTGTGCCTTTGTCAGCGCCTTGGCAGACGTGACATCGGCGGTAACTTCGCCTTTTTCATCGGCGATGATATCGCGCAAGGTGCGCACCAGCGCAGGCAGCACGAACAGGCGACGCTTTTGCGCCATCAGCGCGAGCGTGTTGGTCATGATGTCCGAGAGCCCCATCTTTTGGGCAATGGCACCGATAGCCGCTGACTGCTGATCGCGCGTGTAGATTGGCGACTGGATCAGCGCCTGGAAATCGTCGCTGCTGTTCAGGGCGTCGTTCAACGCGGTCAGATCGGACTCGATCGCTTTGACCTTCTTGGCATCACGGGCCAGTTCGTAAACGGCTGTGGCATAGCGTTGCGCGATGCCGGTGGAGATCGAAGCTGGTTCGGACACGTCCATCCTCTCTTACGTTCTTGCCGCGTACGCAAAAAAGGTCGCGTCACCCGGTGTGTTGGCGCGGCTTGAATTTGGCTCAAGACGTCTAAATCAGGGGCGATGTAGCAGACAGGTTAGCGCCCCGCAACACTGTATAGCACTCAAGCGCGCAAACGCATCCGCGTTAATCCGTTGGCCGCGCGCCCCATGCGACCGTTTGCCTCGCTAAAGACCGCACAAAAGCGGCACATTTTTTGGCATGCAGTCGATTCTGCGCTATGCTGGCTTTGGTTCTGGCTCTGTCATGCCTTCCAGCACACCGATCCGGCGCCGCGACGAACCCCGCCGCACCTTGCCTTTTGGCGGGTAGACTAGTTTGCTGACCTCCACCATGAACGCCCCGCCCGCCATTATTGTCGGCACGTAGCGACCGACTTTTTCAAAAAGCGCGCTGGATTTCATCCAGACCCGCTGGCCTGACGGCACCTGGTACAGCGCCCCGACATGGCGTTCGGGCATGAACTGATGCTTGCGTAACTGACTTTCGAGCTGCCCCGGTGAATAGGGCCGCCCGAAGCCGAAGGGGGTACGGTCGCGCCGCGCCCAGAGGCCCGCACGGTTGGGAACGATAAAGATAGCCTTGCCTCCCGGCCCCAGCACGCGCCAACACTCTTCGAGCAAATCACCGGGACGCTCCGACGTCTCCAGCCCGTGCATCAGCACCAGCCGATCGACATGCCCTGTCTCCAACGGCCAGAGCGTTTCTTCGGTCAGGACAGAAGTATTCGGCATTCCCGCAGGCCAGGGCATCACCCCTTGCGGCCCCGGCATCAAGGTAACCACACGCCGCGCGTCGGCCAGATACGGACGCAGCAACGGTGCGGCAAAGCCGAATCCAACAACAGTCTGGCCCTTGGCTTCCGGCCATAACTCCAGCAACCTGTCGCGCAGGGATTTCTGCGCTGCACGTCCCAAAGCGCTGCGGTAATAAAAGTTCCGCAGGTCCTGAACGTCCAGATGCATTGCAGCTTGCCCTTCGTTGCGTCACTCTAAGTAATGTAGTCCAGCAATCTTAAATCACAAAGGCCCCCCTGCCCATGCCCTATGACATCGTCACGATCCCCTGCCTCTCAGACAACTATGCCTATCTGTTGCGCGATCAGGACACACAGGAAGTCGCCGTCATCGACGTGCCGGAGGCCGCCCCTATCCTGAAGGCGCTCGAAGAAAACGACTGGACCCTCAGCCAGATCTGGCTGACCCACCACCACCCCGATCACATTGACGGGGTGGCTGACCTGCTTGAGGAATACGCAGCAAAGGTTTTCGGCGCACAGGCCGATGCCCACCGCCTGCCCCCGCTCGATCAGGCGCTGGCCGAAGGCGACGCGTTCAATCTGGGCAACTACGAGGTGCAGATCATCGACGTGCCAGGCCATACGGTAGGACACATTGCTTTCCACGTGCCCGAAGCCAAGCTGGTCTTTACCGCCGACAGCCTGATGGCGCTGGGCTGTGGCAGGCTGTTTGAAGGGACTCCTGCCCAAATGTGGGAATCGCTGCAAAAGCTCGCGGCGCTGCCCGATGACACACTCATTTGTTCAGGCCACGAATACACTGCGTCGAACGCGAAATTCGCGCTGACCATTGACCCGCAGAACGCGGTGCTTATATCCCGATCAGCCGCGATTGATGCGGCAAGACAAAAAGGGGAGGCAACCGTGCCGTCCCTGCTGTCGTTAGAGATGCAAACCAATCCCTTTCTGCGCCCTGCCGATCCGGGCATTCGCGCCAATCTGGGGATGCCTGACGCCACCGACACTGAAGTGTTTACTGAAATCCGTGCCCGCAAGGATGCCTTTTGATCCTGTTTGTTGCGTACCCAGAAACAACAGGCTGAGAAGTCCGCAAAAAGTGCAAAACAGGCACCTTCACGTAAATTGTGAAAGGTGAATCAAAGAAAACGCTTGAAGCTGGCCCGCGATAAACCAAACTCTAATACTATGAGGCCATGGTCGGCTGACCGATGCTGATATCTCTCGGCACCACACCGGCCCCTATCGAAAAGGAGCACTATCGTGCCTTCATTCTCGAATACGCTTGAACAGGCTATTCATGCAGCACTTGCCCTTGCGAATGCGCGGCGACATGAATTCGCCACGCTTGAGCATCTGTTGCTGTCGCTTGTCGATGAACCCGATGCCGTTCAGGTCATGAAAGCCTGTTCCGTTGACTTGGGCGAATTGCGCGACACGCTGGTCGAATTCATCGACGAGGACCTGAGCAATCTGGTAACCGATATCGACGGGTCCGAGGCCGTGCCGACCGCCGCATTCCAGCGCGTCATCCAGCGCGCCGCAATCCATGTGCAGTCGTCTGGCCGGACCGAAGTGACCGGTGCCAACGTGCTGGTCGCCATCTTCGCGGAGCGTGAAAGCAACGCCGCCTACTTCCTGCAAGAACAGGATATGACCCGCTACGACGCGGTGAACTATATTGCGCACGGCGTAGCCAAAGACCCCGCCTATGGCGAAGCACGTCCAGTTTCGGGCGCACCCGAAGCCGAAAGCGAAGCGCAAGGCGTCACCGAAGGCGAGAAGAAAGATTCAGCACTGGCGAAATACTGCGTGGACCTGAACGCCAAATCGCGCGAAGGCGGGATCGATCCGCTGATCGGTCGGGACGCCGAGGTCGAAAGATGCATCCAGGTTCTTTGCCGCCGTCGCAAGAACAACCCGCTGCTGGTGGGTGACCCCGGCGTTGGCAAGACCGCCATTGCCGAAGGCCTCGCGCGCAAGATCGTCGCGGGCGATATCCCGGAAGTTCTGTCCGAAACCACCATCTACTCGCTTGATATGGGGGCGTTGCTGGCTGGAACGCGCTACCGTGGCGACTTTGAGGAGCGTCTGAAAGCCGTCGTGACCGAGCTTGAAGATCACGATGATGCGGTTCTTTTCATTGACGAAATCCACACCGTCATCGGTGCCGGTGCTACGTCAGGTGGTGCGATGGATGCGTCCAACCTTCTGAAGCCTGCTCTCGCGGGCGGCAAACTGCGTACGATGGGATCGACCACCTACAAGGAATTCCGTCAACATTTCGAAAAGGACCGCGCGCTGTCGCGCCGGTTCCAGAAGATTGACGTCAACGAACCCACGGTCGAGGACGCAACGAAAATCCTCAAAGGCATCAAACCTTATTTTGAGGATCATCACGGCGTGAAATACACCGCCGATGCGATCAAGACGTCCGTGGAGCTCGCACATCGTTATATCAACGATCGCAAGCTTCCCGACAGCGCCATTGATGTCATCGACGAGGCGGGTGCCGCACAGCATCTGCTGTCAGCCTCAAAGCGTCGCAAGACTATCGGCACCAAAGAAGTCGAAGCGGTCGTGGCCAAGATCGCGCGCATTCCGCCAAAGAACGTCTCCAAGGACGATGTGGTGATCCTCAAAGATCTCGAAGCATCGCTCAAACGCGTGGTCTTTGGTCAAGACAAGGCGATCGAAGCCCTGGCCTCAGCGATCAAACTCGCCCGCGCAGGTCTGCGCGAGCCGGAAAAACCAATCGGCAACTACTTGTTCGCTGGTCCTACCGGCGTCGGCAAGACAGAAGTGGCCAAGCAGCTCGCCGATTCTTTGGGCGTGGAATTGCTCCGTTTCGATATGTCGGAATACATGGAGAAACACGCGGTTTCGCGTCTGATCGGCGCGCCTCCGGGCTATGTCGGCTTTGATCAGGGCGGCATGCTGACAGACGGCGTGGACCAGCATCCACATTGCGTCCTCTTGCTTGACGAAATGGAAAAGGCGCACCCGGATGTCTACAATATCCTGTTGCAGGTCATGGACCACGGCAAGCTGACCGACCATAATGGTCGGACGGTAGACTTCCGCAATGTTGTGGTGATCATGACCTCGAATGCGGGTGCGGCCGAGCAAGCGAAAGAAGCCGTCGGTTTCGGTCGTGACCGCCGCACCGGCGAGGATACGGCAGCGATCGAACGCACCTTTACGCCGGAATTCCGTAACCGTCTGGACGCCGTCATCAGCTTTGCGCCTTTGCCCAAAGATGTCATCCTGCGCGTGGTCGAGAAATTCGTTCTGCAGCTCGAAGCGCAGCTGATGGATCGCAATGTGACCATCGAGCTTTCCAAGAAGGCCGCCGAATGGCTTGCCGACAAGGGATATGATGACAAGATGGGTGCACGTCCACTGGGCCGCGTTATCCAAGAGTACATCAAGAAACCGCTGGCCGAAGAATTGCTGTTCGGCAAGCTCGCCAAAGGCGGCGTCGTCAAAGTCGGCGTCAAGAAAGGCGAAATCGATCTCGTCGTGGACGGGCCGGATAACCCTCGTCTTTCGGGGAACAAGCCGCCGCTCTTGACGGCGGACTGATGATCCGCGGCTTCATCGCCGCGCTTTCCCTCGCCGTGCCTGCCTCGGCGGGGGAATTTTCACTGATAACACCAATCCAGTGCGACCTGAAAAACGACTGCTACATTCAGCAATTTGTCGATCACGGACCCGGTTCAACTGTACGCGATTTCAACTGCGGCAGGCTGAGCTATGACGGGCACAAGGGAACCGATTTTGCCCTTCCCACGCTGGCACGAATGGTCCAGGGTATGGCAGTCATTGCATCAGCCTCCGGAACCGTGCGCGGGGTGCGCGATGGAATGCCCGACACCGGGTTTACAGAAACGACAGCAGAAGACATCGAAGGCCGCGAATGCGGCAATGGTGTCGTCATCTCCCATGAGGCTGGATGGGAGACGCAATATTGCCATCTGTTAAACGGTTCTGTTGCAGTGAAGACCGGGCAGTCTGTTACCGCAGGCGATTTTCTGGGCCTGGTCGGTATGTCGGGCCGCGCCGAGTTTCCGCATGTCCACCTGTCGGTTCGCAAAAACGGTCAGGTCATCGACCCATTTGATCCGCAGGGCCGGATAACCTGCACCGCACCGGTCACGGACAGCCTGTGGGCCGAGCCCCCGCCGTTTCGCGCGGCAGGCATCATCACTCTGGGCATTTCCGCAGACATGCCGGATTACAAGACGGTCAAGGCGGGCACTTCGCCACTCCCCAATATTTCCTCACCAGCGCTGGTAATTTTCGCCAATATCTTCGGTACCCGCGCAGGCGACCGGCTGGACTTGTCCCTGTCCGGCCCAAGCGGCACTATCATTTCACAAAATATTGAAATGACACGGGACCAGGCATCTTCTTTCCGCGGGATCGGACGCAAAAGCGGTGGGGACGCGTGGCAGGCTGGCGTTTATGAAGGCACCGCAACCCTGCGCAGGAACGGAAACATCGTTGAAAAACGGTCGGTTCAAACGGACTTGGAATAAGCGCATCGCCTGACCGCGAAGGGCTCACACCCGCGAAAAGCACCAAGAATGTAATCGCGCGTCAGCGCGTCCTTCGGATCACGTCACTTCTCGGTAAATTTCAGCTCGATCCGCCGGTTGCGCGCGCGTGCCTCTTCGCTGTCGCCTTCAGCTACGGGCTGGTGTTGCCCAAATCCGTTGGCCGACAGCCGGTCCGGTGGGATGCCCAGTACCTGTGACATGTATTTCACAACCGACAGCGCCCGCGCCTGGCTCAATTCCCAGTTGTCGGCAAACTCGCCTTGGCCCGACAGCGGCACGTCGTCCGTGTGCCCGTCCACCCGGATTACCCAATCAATGCCCTCGGGGATATCCTCGGCGACGTTGCGCAGAATTGCCGCGACTTTCGCGATCTCGCCACGCCCGTCAGCAGAAATGACCGCCCCGCCCGGCGGAAACAGCACTTCGGAGGAAAATACGAACCGGTCCCCTTCGATCCGGACCCCGTCCTGCCGACCCAACACGTCCCGCAAACGGCCAAAAAATTCGGAGCGATAGCGCGCGAGGTTCTGCGTCTCCGCCTCCAGCCGCTTGCGCTCCGCCTCTTCAAGCGCGGCGCGGGCTGCTTCGGCATCTGCGCGGCGACTTTCCTCGGCAGCGACCCGTGCAAGTGCGGTGTTGAGCTGCGTTCCAAGCGACTGTAGTTCGACTTCCTGCACCGCGTCCTGCGCTACAGCTTCATCCAACAGCCCCTGCAATTCGCCCAACTGCGTCCGCAAAGCTGCGACCTGCTGGTTCAAAAGCTCTGTCTGGCGCTGTGCTGCAGTCGAAATCGCCGCCTCATCCGCCAGCGCTGCCTGCGCCTGCGCCAAGAGCGCAGCGCGCTGTTCGGCCTCGCCAAGGGTATCTTGGGCCGCGTTTTCCGCGGCGAGCTTTGCCGCCAGTGCCGCAGCGAGTTCTTCCCGCAATTGCGCGCTGCGGGCGTCTGCCTGCGCCTCGGTCTCGGCCAAACGCTCGTTCAGCGCATCCACCTGGCCCAAAGCCGCAGCCAGCGCTTCGTCCAGCTCCCCTTCTGCGGCACGCGCAGCTGCCAGCAGGGTCAGCGTATCTTCTGCCCGCTTGCGTTGCGCTTCCAGCGACAGCGTCATCGCGGTCAGTTCTGTATCTGCATTTTCCAGGCGCGCGCGCAGGGCTTCTGCTGCCGCAGCCTCCGCAAGGCGCGCCGCCTCTTCTTCACTGAGGGCTTTGCGCGCGGTTGCTTCGGCATCCTGCAGCGTGTTGATCTGTTCTTGCGCGGCGGCATTCCGGCTCCGCAGGTCCGCCATCAGCGCTTCCAATGCCTCTCGTCGTGCCGCAGCAAGGCGTGCGACTTCGGCTTGGGCGTCCGTCTCGTCTCGGCTTTGCGCGAGCGCAGCGGCCAGCGCCTCCTGCTCCGACAGCAATTCGGTCTTCTCGCCTTGCAGCGTCTCGGTTTCCTTCTCCAGACGGGCAATCAGGGCATCCGCATCCGCATTATCAGCCAGCAGCGCGGCAACCTGCGCTTCAAAACTAGTTATTTCGGTCCGTGCCGCCGCAAGTTCGCGTGCCTTTGCCTCATTCTCGCCAGTCAGCGATGCGACCAGCTTACGTTGATCTTCGATGAGAACCTTGTTCGCCTCCAACGACGCCGACAACGCCCCGACGCGTTCGGTGAGCTCCGCAGTCTCTTGCTCTTTCAACCCCAGGGTCCGCGCCAGTGCCGCAACCTCGCCCGACAACGCATCCAGCTCGGTTTCCTGCCCTGAGATCCGCTCCGTCAGGACGAATTGCACGATCATAAAGATCGTCAGCACAAACATAAGGACCAGCAAAAGACCGGTCATCGCGTCCACGAAACCTGGCCAGATAGACGCCTGAAACCGCGTGCCAGTGCGTCGCGACAGCGCCATGCTTATCTCTCCCCGCTGTCCGGCTTGTCCGTAGCGCGCAGGCGACGCGATTCGCCACCGCCGCGGCCCGACACCAGCGTCCGCCCGAGATCGGCAATATCCTTGCGCAGTTCTGCCATGACTTCCTGACGGCCTGCAGAAATCTCTTCGAGGATACGCAGCATCTGTACATCAATGGACCGCAGCCGCATCCGGCTTTCCGCGTCCATGGAGTGGTCACCGCCGCCCAGCTCTTCGATTGCAGCGATCATGCGTTCCTGACCGTCCGCGATCCGGTCGATGCCATCAGATTTGCGATCTTGGCCTATCGCGCTCTTCTCCAGCTTTTCCAACGTCCGCGCAACCGAAGCCATCTGTTCTGCAATCGTCTGTTGACCCTTGCCCGATTTCGCGATTAGCACTTGCAGCGCGTCCATCCGTTCGGCCATTTGATCCAGCGCGCCCATCATCGCGCCCTGCTCTGGCGAGGCATCTTCACCCAAAGAAAATCCGACACGCGTGATCGAGCTGAGCCAGTCCTCAAGCTCCTGATAAAACCGGTTCTGACCGTGGCCCGCGAACAGCTCCAGCAGTCCGACCACGAGCGATCCGGCAAGCCCCAGCAGCGACGAGGCAAAAGCGACGCCCATGCCGCCAAGCTGCGCCTCAAGCCCCGTCATCAGGCGGTTGAACACGTCCACGCCACCTTCACCGTCTTGGGGTGCCAGGCTACGAATGGTGTCCACAACCGCCGGAACCGTCGTAGCGAGGCCATAGAATGTCCCCAAAAGCCCGAGGAAGATCAGCGTATTGACGATATACCGAGTGATTTCGCGCGCTTCTTCGATCCGATTGGCGACCGAATCCAGAATGGAGCGTGTCGACGTGGCGCTGACCTGCATCCGCGCGCCGCGCGTGCGCAGCATCGACGCCAGCGGTCCCAACATGGGCGGCGGCGTCGCAGCAGAACCGGGTCTGTCGGCGGCAAAGGTTTCGATCCAGCGCACCGATCCGATCAGTTGGATCACCTGATAAAAACATGCGACCACGCCGATCAGGAAAACAAATATGATGAACCCGTTCAGATACGGATTCGCCTGGAATACCGGCAATACTCTTGGCAGGGCCACAAAGGCCCCGAACCCTGACAACGCCAACACAATCAGCATCATCGAAATCTGTCTAACCGGTTGCGAGAATTGCGGTTTCGCCTCGCGGCCTGGCTGCGCCATGCGCTTCTGCTCCTGACCTTTTGTTCTGCTCACTGGCAACGTTAACCGAAACGCCGGGAAAGCAAAAGTTTTATGCGGTCAACGTCCGGACACGTTTCGCCAGCCACTCGATAGCCGGATCATGCAGACCGACCTCGGCCAGATGCGCGGCGGTGTTGAAAAGATACTCCGTATTCGGCCCACTGGACCCGCGCGCGCTGGCTATGATGCTTGCCTGCTCTTCCAGCGGCAGATGGCCGGCATACTGCTGATGTGTCTCGTTCATCACATAGGTGACGGCCTCAATCTGCCGACCGTCGCGCAACTGCAACGTAACCTTCTTTTCGAGATAGGCGTCCGAGATCAGCTCGCGCCCGCGCAGGTAGTCCAGCGTTGCTGCCTCCCTTTCCCTCGCGACGGCCAGCGCCAATCCTTCGCAGGCACCATCGGGTTGTTCGTCCAGCGCCAACACAAGGCCCGGCGCGTCATGGGTCCCTCGATAATGGACAGACCGCATGCAAAAAGACCGCGCATACCCCGGCAATGTCGCGATCACGCGCTCCGCCACCTCGAAACCGGGGTTCCAAAGCAGGCTGCCATAGCCGAACACCCACATGGTCATGTCTCTGGTCCTTTCGCTCATGCTTGGATAAACCTCATCGCAACCCGATTGGAAAGGGGGCGGCATGCGTACCAGGCTGGTGATCTTGATTATTCTGCTTGCGGCCCTTTGGGGCGGGCTATGGTATGGTCTGGCTGCGGCGACACGTGCGGGGGTTGACCATTGGGCCGATATGCGGCGTTCCGAAGGATGGAAGATCGATTCAGGCGCGATCGGCCAATCCGGCTTTCCCTTCGACGTGCACACCAGGATCGAAGGCCTGACGATGCAGAACGACCAAGCGCGCCTTGCCTCGCAAATCTCGCTGATCGACCTGAAAACCCGCCTGATCAATCCACTGTCGCCAGAAATGCATTTTCCTGCACAGACCATTGTGATGGGGACGCCACAGGCGCAGGTCGAACTGGCCATCGACCATGCCGACGCCACTGCGGCGCTCAGCCCCGGCTTGATGCTGGAACTGAAGCGCGCGAATTTACTGGTCGGCCCGTGGCGTATGTCCGGCCCGAAGGGTCCCGTTTTAAGCGCCGTGGAAACCTACATCGAATTGACTCAAGATAGCGCCAATGACCGCGTTTATCATTTGCACCTCGACCTCGGCGCGCTCAGGCCGGGGCCTGCCCTGCGGGATGCCATGGTGCTGCCGAACGACTTGCCGGAAATTTTCGACGCCTTCCTCGCCGAGATGACTGTGGAATTCGACAGGCCGCTGGACCGATCCTCCAGACCCGGCGACAGGCCGCAGCCGCGCCGATTCCATCTGCGCCGTGCAAATGCGCAATGGGGTGCCATAGATATCGCAGCCGACGCCGCTTTGAAAATCGACACGAACGGCATCCCCGAGGGCAAACTTTCGCTGCAGGCGAACAACTGGAAAGAGATGCTCAACCTCGTGCAAGCGGTCGCAGGTTTCAGCCCCGCAACCAGCAGTCAGATCGAGAGCATGCTGGGCATCGTTGCCCGGATGAGGGGGGATGAAGACACCCTGGATGTAGTGATCACGTTTGACCGTGGGCGCATGTCGATGGGGTTGATCCCGCTTGGCCCGGCACCGCGCATCTATTTGCAGTAGGTGCAAGCGCCGCAATTATGCCGTGTCAAAATGAAATAGCCGCATCCAAAACCTGATCGCTATAGCAAAAACCCCAACGCCCGAATTACTTGCGCGTCGCCCGACCAAAGTCGGGCGCGTCGGTATCCTGACCCGCTTCGATGATCCCGCGCCGGATGGATCGGGTACGGGTGAAATAGTCGAACAGGTGTTCTCCGTCGCCTTGCCGGATGGCGCGTTGCAGCGCGAAAAGCTCTTCGGTGAAGCGCCCGAGTATTTCCAGTGTAGCGTCTTTGTTCGTCAGGAAAACATCACGCCACATGGTCGGATCGGACGCGGCAATACGGGTGAAATCGCGAAAGCCGGCGGCGGAATATTTGATGACTTCGCTGTCGGTCACGCGCCGCAGATCATCGGCTACGCCCACCATCGTATAGGCGATAAGGTGCGGCGCATGCGACGTCACAGCGAGGACGAGATCATGGTGATCCGCGTCCATCTCTTCGACATTGGCCCCCATGCCCATCCAGAGCGATCTGAGCTGCGCCAGCGCGCCGGCGTCCGCCCCTTCCGGCGGCACCAGCAGGCACCAGCGGTTGTCAAACAGTTCGGCAAAACCGCTGCGCGGGCCGGAATGCTCCGTCCCGGCCAGAGGGTGGCCGGCGATGAAATGCACTCCCGGCGGCACATGCGGTGTGACTTGTTCGATCACATCGCGTTTGACCGATCCGACATCCGTCACCGTCGCTCCGGGTTTGAGGCTGCCTGCGATCTGCTCCATCGTGGCTCCCATCACGCCGACGGGAATACAAAGAACAACCAGATCAGCGTCTCGCACGGCTTCGCCGATGTCATCGCAGACCCGGTCGCACAAACCGATTTCGCGCGCGATGTCCCGTGTCTCGGCACTGCGGGCATAGCCTGTAACCTCACCGGCCAACCCGCCCCGCTTGATCGCCCAGTACATCGAGGACGCAATCAAACCCAAACCGACAAGGGCAATGCGGTCATAGATGACAGCCATAGTTCAGGCTCCCTTGAATTGCCGCACGGCATGGACGACCCGGCGACAACCGCTCTCATCCCCCACGGTGATGCGCAGGCAGGTCGGCAGTTTGTAGCCAGCAACCCGCCGCACGATCAGCCCTTGGGATTGCAGATGCATATCGCAGGCTTCGGCCTCTTGCTGCGAGGCAAAGCGCGCCAGAATGAAGTTGGCGCAAGACACATCCGACGGCACGCCGATCTCAGCCAGCGCATCGGCCATCCAGCCGCGCAACCGTGCGTTTTCCGCCCGGCAATAATCGGTATAAGCCACGTCCCGCACGGCCGCCTCTGCGGCAGCGAGCGCGGCGTTGGACACGTTGAATGGTCCACGCACGCGGTTCAGTACGTCGATCACCGCAGCAGGTCCATAGCCCCAGCCCACGCGCAATCCGCCAAGACCGTAAATCTTGGAGAATGTCCGCGTCATCACGATGTTCTCACGTGACTTCACCAGGGCCGCGCCGCCGTCGTACCCATCGACATATTCCGCATAGGCACCATCCAGCACCAGCAATGCCTGCGCCGGCAACTTGTCCGCCAGCCGCGCCAGTTCCGGCGCTCCGATCATCGTGCCGGTGGGGTTGTTGGGGTTGGCGATGAACACCAGCCGCGTCTTGTCGCTACAGGCCGCGAGGATCGCATCAATGTCCGTCACACGCTCGCGCTCGCGCACCTCCACGGGCGTCGCACCAGCCGCCAGCGCCGAGATGCGGTACATCGCAAAGCCGTGTTCGGTGTGGATTACCTCAGTCCCCGGCCCCGCATAGGCCTGACACAGAAACGCGATGATTTCGTCCGATCCTGCACCACAGATAATGCGGTCCGCTTCAAACCCGTATATGTCCGCAATCGCGGTTCGCAGCTCAGCGTGGTCTGCGGACGGATAGCGATGCAGGTCGAACCCGGCGCGGCGATAGGCTTGCAACGCTGCCTCCGACGGGCCGAACGGGTTCTCGTTCGAGCTGAGCTTGAGCGCATTGTCATGCCCGGCCACATGGGCGGCACCGCCCTGATACAGGGCAATCTCCATGATACCGGGCTGCGGTGTAATCATCTGGGTCATCGGCTCACTCTTTAGTGTCAGCGCGTTCTATCGGTCAATTCCAAGGAGCGCCAGTTCGATGGCTTCATAAACGCAAAAGGCCGCACCATCGCAGGCGCGGCCTTTGGAATGTCTGGCGAAAAACCTTAGTTCTTCGCGTAGAATTCGACCACGAGATTTGGTTCCATCATGACTGGATACGGCACATCGCCCAACGCCGGGGTGCGGACAAAAGTCGCTGTCATCTTGGAGTGATCGACCTCGAGATAATCAGGCACGTCACGCTCGGGCAGTTGTGTCGCCTCAAGCAAGGCTACCATCTGCTTGGAACGATCACGAACCTCGATGACGTCGCCTTCTTTGACGCGGTAGGATGGAATGTTGACCAGCTTGCCGTTCACACGCACATGGCGGTGGTTGACGAACTGACGTGCTGCGAACACGGTCGCCACGAATTTCGCGCGGTAGACGACTGCGTCCAGACGCCGTTCCAGCAGACCGATCAGGTTTTCACCCGTATCGCCCTTGACCCGCTCCGCTTCGCTGTAGATGCGGCGGAACTGCTTTTCGGTCAGGTCGCCGTAATAGCCCTTGAGCTTTTGCTTGGCGCGCAGCTGAATACCGAAGTCGGAAATCTTGCCCTTGCGGCGCTGACCGTGCTGGCCGGGGCCATATTCACGGCGGTTTACCGGAGACTTCGGGCGTCCCCAGATGTTTTCGCCCATGCGGCGGTCGATCTTGTGCTTGGCAGCGGTGCGTTTGGTCACGGCTGTTCTCCTTCTGAGTTGTGAAGGGCGTTGTCCTCTGGGGCGAACCCCCGACAGGCATCCCCTTGCGAGGGCCACCAACACCAATAGAAGTTGCGCTTATACGAGCCTTCGCAACGGAGTCAACGTCGATTCCGGGGCATTTCGGCACAGCGGTCGTGGCAATGACAGCTGACCAGATGATCGTTCACCAGCCCGCACGCCTCCATCCAGGCGTAAACGATGGTCGGTCCGCAGAATTTGAACCCCTCTTTCTTCAGGGCCTTGCTGACCTGCGTCGATAATGGTGTCTGCGGGGGCACGTCTTCTTGCCGCGCAAACCTGTTTTGCAGCGGGGTCCCGTCAACATAGCGCCACACGAATCGGTCAAACCCTTCGCGGGCGTCGATCTCGGCCCAGGCGCGGGCATTGGCGATTGTTGCTTCGATCTTGCCTCGGTGGCGGATTATTCCTGCATCCTGCAACAACCGCGCCACGTCATCTTCGCCCCAACCGGCGATCTTGTGCGGGTCGAACCCGGCAAATGCGGCTCGAAAATTGTCTCGCTTTTTAAGGATCGTCAGCCAGCTAAGCCCCGCCTGAAAGCCATCCAGGATCAGCTTTTCCCACAATGCGCGACTATCATACTCCGGCACGCCCCATTCCGTATCGTGATATTCGATATAAATCGGGTCGGTCCCGACCCATTTGCAACGCTCCATTACCGTCCCTTTTCCTGTCTTCCGGCACCTTAGATAAATTAGAACAAAATGCGAAGATTAACCCGATCTTAGAGGCTGTCCGTCACAAACACTTCAACGATGACGCTCGGAGAGACCGGATGCCAGCCCCTATCAACCGCCGCACAGCGGACATTCCTCCGGAAGAGCGTAGCCCGCTCGATTACGCTGTGACACAGCGCGATCAATCGGTTTTGAACATGGTGCGCGAAGCGATCGAGCACAAGCAGACCTTGCTGGCCTATCAACCGGTGATGCGCGGTTATGCGCAGGACAAGGTGGCTTTCTACGAAGGGCTTATTCGCGTGCTGGACCCATCTGGTCGCGTCATCCCCGCACGGGATTTCATGCCAATGGTCGAGGACACAGAAATGGGCCGCGAACTGGATGTCCTGTCCCTCCGAATGGGGCTGAATGCGCTGCACAACAATCCCGGTCTGCGATTGTCTATCAACATGTCCGCAAGGTCCATCGGCTACCGTCCCTGGATGCAAACGCTGAACAAGGCTTTGGCGCGCAATGAGACTGTTGGAGAACGGTTGATTCTCGAAATCACCGAAAGCTCTGCCATGACTGTGCCAGAGCTGGTCGTGGACCTCATGAACCGGCTCCAACCCAAGGGCATATGCTTTGCGATGGATGATTTTGGCGCAGGCTACACCGCAATCCGCTATTTCAAGGACTTCTTCTTTGACATACTGAAAATTGACGGCCAATTCATCAAGGGTATCGCGCATAGCCCCGACAATCAGGTGCTGACCCGCGCCCTGATCGGCATTGCACAGCATTTCGATATGCTCACGGTCGCGGAATGTGTCGAAAACCACGAGGACGCCGTCTTGCTGACTGAGCTTGGTGTGGATTGCCTGCAAGGCTACTATTTCAGCGCCCCCACGACCCGCCCTCACTGGATGCATGATCGTTCCCTGCGTTCTACGGGATAGCTGCGCCGCTCAGTTGCCGCAGCGGTAGGAATGGTTTAATGACAGGCGCAGAAGGCGGAGGAATCGTAGCGCGGCGCACTCACCGCAAGTCACGAACAGGTCCTCGGCCATAAATGCTAGAGGATTAGCCCTATGACGAACGTCGTTATCGCCTCCGCCGCCCGAACTGCCGTCGGCAGCTTTGGCGGATCTTTCGCCAATACGCCCGCCCATGATCTGGGTGCCGCTGTCCTCCGCGAGATCGTGGCGCGCGCCGGTGTCGATCCCTCTGAAGTTTCCGAAACAATCCTCGGTCAGGTCCTTACCGCCGCTCAAGGACAGAACCCCGCCCGCCAGGCGCATATCAACGCCGGTTTCCCCCAAGAAGCCGCCGCATGGTCGATCAATCAGGTCTGCGGCTCGGGCCTTCGCGCGGTGGCGCTGGCCGCGCAACATATCCAGTTGGGCGATGCGGCAATCGTCGCCGCCGGTGGCCAAGAGAACATGACACTCAGCCCCCATGCGCAATCCATGCGCGCCGGCCAGAAAATGGGCGACATCAAATTGATCGACACCATGATCAAGGATGGCTTGTGGGACGCATTCAATGGCTACCACATGGGCCAGACAGCGGAAAACGTCGCCGAGAAATGGCAGATCAGCCGCGATCAACAGGACGAATTCGCCGTCGCCTCGCAGAACAAGGCCGAAGCGGCACAAAAAGCTGGCAAATTTGGCGATGAAATCGTTGCCTATACCATCAAGGGTCGCAAAGGGGACACGGTCGTCGACGCTGACGAATACATCCGTCACGGTGCCACCATGGAAGCAATGCAAAAGCTGCGCCCGGCCTTCGCCAAGGACGGGTCGGTCACCGCTGCCAACGCGTCCGGCCTCAATGACGGCGCTGCCGGTGCGCTGTTGATGAGCGCAGAAGAAGCCGAGAAGCGCGGAATCGAACCGCTGGCGAGGATCGCATCCTATGCGACTGCCGGGCTCGATCCGTCGATCATGGGTGTCGGTCCGATTTACGCATCCCGCAAGGCGCTTGAGAAAGCCGGCTGGAAAGCGGAAGACCTCGATCTGGTAGAGGCCAACGAAGCGTTCGCTGCGCAAGCCTGTGCCGTCAATAAGGACATGGGTTGGGATCCTGCGATCGTGAACGTCAACGGTGGCGCGATCGCAATCGGTCACCCCATCGGTGCCTCCGGCGCGCGCATCCTCAACACGCTCTTGTTCGAGATGCAGCGTCGCGGTGCCAAAAAAGGTCTGGCAACCTTGTGCATTGGCGGCGGCATGGGTGTTGCCATGTGCCTTGAGCGCCCCTAGGCTAAACGGGCGCGCAAGATAGTTGCGCGCCCCGCAAAAACACGGCAATAACATTACCCGACTACAGGAGCATTCATGTCCCGCATCGCACTCGTAACCGGAGGCAGCCGCGGCATCGGCGCCGCCATTTCCAAAGAACTCAAAGACAAAGGCTATACCGTCGGCGCGACCTATGCAGGCAACGACGAAGCCGCGGCAGCCTTCACCAAGGAAACCGGCATCAAGACCTACAAATGGAACGTCGCGGATTACGACGACTCCAAAGCCGGAATTGAAAAGGTCGAATCGGAGCTAGGCCCCATCGAAATCGTTGTGGCAAACGCTGGAATTACCCGCGACGCGCCATTCCACAAGATGACGCCCGACCAGTGGAAAGAAGTCATCGACACCAACCTTACCGGCGTCTTCAACACGCTTCATCCGATATGGCCCGGCATGCGCGAACGCAAATTTGGTCGTATCGTCGTAATTTCGTCAATCAATGGCCAAAAGGGTCAGTTCGCCCAAGTCAATTATGCCGCAACGAAGGCAGGCGATCTGGGGATCGTCAAGTCCTTGGCCCAGGAAGGCGCACGCGCAGGCATCACGGCCAATGCAATCTGTCCGGGTTATATCGGCACCGACATGGTGATGGCGGTCCCTGAAAAAGTACGCGAAAGCATCATCGCGCAGATTCCCGCCGGCCGATTGGGCGAGCCAGAAGAAATCGCGCGCTGCGTGTCTTTCCTTGTGTCAGACGATGCGGGTTTCATCAACGGATCGACCATCTCGGCGAACGGCGCGCAGTTCTTCGTTTAATCCAAGCCGATCAAAGTAAAAGGGCCGGCGTCAATCACGCTGGCCCTTATTCCGAATTGAAAGGGGGCGATTTCTAATCGCCTATGCAGTGGATTTGGGAAGGGACGCTGAGAAATCCGCTTGCATCACAAAGATACTGACTGCCAAACCTCCACCGGA
Organism: Sulfitobacter sp.; assembly: GCA_024637305.1. Classification (GTDB taxonomy): domain Bacteria; phylum Pseudomonadota; class Alphaproteobacteria; order Rhodobacterales; family Rhodobacteraceae; genus Sulfitobacter. The sequence continues at coordinate 1,329 of JAGXFI010000007.1, read as the reverse complement.
TGAGCGAACCCATCCGGGACAAAGTAGACAGTTACGAAAAAGCTGTAATCAGTCTGTTCAACTCGACAGGCGCGTTATCTCTTCTTTGAGGCGCATCTTTTCTTTTTTCATCGAAGTAAGTTCGAGACCATCGGTGCTTGGCGCGCGTTGTGCGGCTTCGACGGCATCGCTCATCTCACGATGTTTTTTCTTCAGATTTTCGACATGTGCTGTAAGCGCCATATTTCCTCCTGCTGATAAAGTTACGCGTGATGATTGGACCACATTCGCGTGCCCAAGTCACGCCGCCCTGCAGCATAACCGCATAACCGGTAAATGATTGCTTAAAGCCGCCTAGAAATCGAGCGCGGCACCAGCGCGCAGGACTGCGTCCGCCGCGTCGGAGTAGTCTTTTGCGTCAGTCGCATGCGCCGCAGCACGGTGCATTATCAGTGGCGGATGCAACTTGAACATCCCGCGTCCGTTCTTGCGGGCACGCAGGATGATCAGTTCGGCCAGACGGCCTTTCCGTGGTGCGACCGGCAACACCTCGACGTCGCCCATTTCATGCGGCAACGCCCGGAGGATGTCTGGCATCCGCTCTGCACGATGGATGAAATACGCAAATCCTTTCGGCACCAATCTCTTTGACGCGATTTGCACCCAGTCCGCCAATGGAACCCCCTCGCCCAATGCCCCTTCGCGAAGAGGAGCACCCGCAGCAACAGAGGAAGCGCGATCGTAATAGGGCGGATTGGCGATGACGTGATCGAATTGCCGTTGTCGAAGGTGGCGGGGCATGTCGGCAATATCGGCCTCGACAACTTCCAGCGTCTCGGCTCCGTTCCGAATTGCGAGCGCGGCATAGGCTGGCTCACGCTCTACACCAGTCAGCGAGAGGCCCGGCACGCGCGCTCCGAGACAGAGAATCGCGGCCCCGACACCGCAACCAAGCTCCAGCACGCTCTGACCCTGCCGCGCCTTTACGCTTGCGGCCAACAGAACCGCATCGACGCCAGCGCGGTAGCCATCTAACGGCTGATAGAGGTGGAGCATGCCACCCAGAAACGCATCACGGCTCAGGCGCGCATCGCGCGGATCGCTCATCGTCCGAACGGGATATCGTTGTCGCGCATGACACGCTCTGCAGCGTCATGATCATCGCTGCGGACCATCAGGCGACGCGGGAAAACGCCGATGCCCCCTTCGAGCACGCTCATGTTTACGTCCAGCGCGAAGCAGTCTATATCTTCGCCCTGCAAGAGAGCCGTAGCAAAGGCAATGATCGTTGGATCTGTGCTGCGCAAAAGTTCCTTCATATCAGAGATCTAAGGGCAGACGCCCACCAAT
>JAGXFI010000006.1 GCA_024637305.1 Sulfitobacter sp. | reverse complement strand
TTGCTGCCCGAATAGCCGCATGAAAGAGGCCGAGCACATAAACCGAAAGGCGCTTTCGACCAGAATTGCACAGCGGCTTGCGGAACCGGCTGAAACCATCCTTGGTTTCCAGAGCCTGATCCTCGCCAGTTTGAAACGCGACGGCCACACCGACATGGTTGATGACGCGGAAACCGTATTCGCTGCGGCCTTGGCACTGGAGGCCATGATCACGAAACTTCTCTCTCCCCAAGAATACAAGGCGTACGCGCATCTTGACGACGCAACCTTGCGCCATGAATTGCGCACACCGGTCAATGCCATTCTGGGGTATTCGGAGTTGATGATCGAAGAAGCAATCGGTTCTCTGAGCAAGGAAATCGAAAGCGACATTCGCACCGTCATCCTGGAATGCGGGCGCGTTCTTGATCGGCTCGACGATCTGGTCGAATTCTCACGGCGCGACATGGATGATCTCGCCGTCGAAGAGGCCGACACCGACATCGCCAAGGCGCTTGCGCAGACATTGGCACATCAGCCCCCTTCCCCGGACAGTATCGCCGGACGCATTCTGGTCATCGACGACATCAAGGCCAACCGCGAACTGATGCAGCGAAATCTCGCGAACCGCGGCCATATCGTTACAACCGCTGCGTCTGCCCGTGAAGCGCTTGAGATGCTTGAGAAAACCGAGTTTGAATTGGCGCTTGTGGATATCCTGATGCCGGACATGAACGGTATCGATTTGCTGGGACGGCTGAAGGAAAATCCGCGCTGGCGCAACATGGCTGTTGTGATGGTGACCGGGCTCAAGGACATCAAGGCTGTCGTTAAATGCATAACCGCCGGCGCTGAGGACTATCTACAGAAGCCGGTCGATCCGGTGTTGCTGTTCGCAAGGGTGGAGAGTTGTCTCAAACAGGTGCGGTGGCGGGAGCGCGAGCGGAAATTCCTCGCCCAGATCGAGTTTGAAAAAGCCCGTGCGGACAGGCTGTTGCTGTCGATGCTTCCCGAGATGGTCATCAAGCGGCTGGCAGCAGGCGAAAAGGTCATTGCCGACCGGTTTGACGCCGCTACGATAATTTTCGCCGATATCGTAGACTTCACGCCGATGGTTTCGCGCACGGACCCGTCCAAGCTGGTCAGTCTGCTGCATGATCTGTTTTCCACTTTTGACGCCTTGGCCGATCAGCATGGCATCGAAAAGATCAAGACCCTCGGGGACGCATATATGGCGGTCGCAGGTGTGCCGGAACCACAAGCTGACCATGCAGACCGCGCACTTGAATTTGCCCGCGGGTTGATCCTCGCCATGTCAGACGGTTTTGGCGATGCAGCGCCGCTTCAGATTCGGGTGGGGTTGAATTCAGGGCCAGTCATCGGCGGGCTGATCGGGCAGAAGCGGTTCGTGTATGATGTCTGGGGCGAAACGGTAAACCTTGCCAGTCGGCTGGAAAGCTCTGGCGATTCCGGCCGTATCCAGATATCACAGGCAACGCTGAACGCACTTGCACGGTCGCCTGCAAACCTGCGTGCCAGAGACAGCCACATCAAAGGGCTGGGGCGCATTCAAACCTATGTTCTGGACTGAGTGACCACCATGCAAGGCAGCACTTGGCAACCGCGATCTGGCATCATGACTGCCCCCTTGGCACCTTTATGGTCGCGCTAGCCGCGAAACTTCGGTGGTCGCTTTTCAAGAAATGCCCGGAGGCCTTCTGCGGCACCGGCCGTGGCCTGTGACATTGCCGCAGCCAGACTTTCGGTGAACAGGCCGTCGGCACGTGACATGTCGTGGATACGCGCCAGCGCCTGAATCATCAGATAGTTCGAGAACGGAGCGTTCGACGCGACTTTGGCAGCAAGCTCCATCGCCAGCCGCATGCCTTCGCCGCTTTCCACGGCGTAGTGGCATAAGCCAAGCGAAAGTGCCTCTTGCGCGTCATATCTGCGACCGGTCAGCATCATTTCACGCATACGGTCCGGCCCGATCAGCCTGCCCACGCGCACCGTAGCGCCGCCGCCGACAAAGATACCGCGCCGGCCTTCGGGCAACTCGAACCGTGCGCCGGTCTCTGCGATACGCACATGGCAGGCAGTAGCGATCTCAAGGCCACCGCCGATCACCGCCCCCGTCAAGACACCAATGACCGGCAAGCCGCCGAATTCCATCTGTTCGGTCAGGCGGTGCCAGCGCTGCGAATGGAATACCGTCTCCTCCGCTGATCGTTCCTTATGTTCGGCCAGGTCGAGACCCGCGCTGAAATGGCCGCCCTCTCCGGTCAGGATGACCGCCGCGACGCCTTCGGGTGGGGCCGCGAAAAAGCGTTCGAGGTCTGACAGCAGCGCCTCGTTCACCGCATTGCGTTTGTCGGCGCGGGTAAAGTGCAAGACCGCGATGGGGCCGTGCCGCTCCAGGCGGGTGGCGTCTGTCATTGCTGTCTCCTCTCGGCATCCCCGACGCCCGCAGGTTCCAGGCGATATGGTTTTGTCTAGCACGGAGCTCAAGCCCTTGGAAACAGACATACATCACGCATTTGCGTGGCCCCAGAACAAATGTTCATGAGGGTTTTTGTCGGTTTCCCTTGAGCCTCCGGAAAAACCCCTTCAAAAAGGGTCAATCGAATTAAAGCCCTACGATCAGGAGTTCGCGTGTCCCTCTTTCTTATCGTCGCTTTGCCCTTCCTAGGCGCGCTTCTGCCAGGACTTATGAATCAGGCCGGCCGGCAGGCCTGTGCGGGGATCACCTTTACCGTTTCGCTGATAGCTTTCATCGGGCTGATGACGAACCTTCCCACCATTATGGCGGGCGGGGTCGTGCAAGTCGGTGTCGACTGGCTGCCCGCTATGGGGATGAATTTCACATTGATGCTGGACGCGCTGGGGTTCTTTTTTGCCACGCTGATCCTGGGCATCGGGCTGCTTATCATTGCCTATGCGCGCTCATATCTGTCGCGTGACGACAACATGGGCGAATTCTTCACCTATCTGCTGCTGTTCCAGGGCGCGATGGTTGGCATCGTGCTGAGCGATAACATACTGCTTTTGCTGGTTTTCTGGGAACTGACGTCGCTGTCTTCCTTTTTGCTGATCGGGTATTGGAAACATCTGCCCGAAGGTCGCCAGGGCGCGCGCATGGCGCTGGCCGTCACCGGCATGGGCGGGCTGGCGATGATCGCAGGGATGCTGATCCTCGGTCAGATCGTAGGCAGTTATGACCTGAGCGTGATCCTGAAAAACCGCGACCTGATACAGGCCTCACCCTATTACGTCCCTGCGCTGGTCCTGATCTTGCTGGGCTGTTTCACCAAATCCGCGCAGTTCCCGTTTCACTTCTGGCTGCCGCACGCGATGGCTGCGCCGACCCCTGTGTCAGCCTATCTACACTCCGCCACTATGGTGAAGGCGGGGATCTTTTTGATGGCACGCATGTGGCCGGTGCTGTCGGGAACGCCGGAATGGTTCGTGCTGGTGACTAGCGCAGGTCTCATCACGATGGTGCTGGGCGCGGTGATCGCGCTGTTCAAGCATGACCTCAAGGCGCTGCTGGCGTTCTCGACGGTATCGCATCTTGGCCTCATCACGATGCTTCTCGGGACCGGCACGGCGTTTGGCGCGCTGGCGGCCGTATTTCACATTCTAAACCACGCAACTTTCAAGGCTGCCTTGTTCATGTCCGCGGGCATTATCGACCACGAGGCGCATACCCGCGATATCCGCCGCCTCGGCGGGTTACGGCATCTGATGCCTGTGACCTTCGCTATCGCTACGCTGGCGGCGTTGTCGATGGCGGGGATTCCGTTTTTGAACGGGTTTCTCAGCAAGGAGATGATGCTTGAAGAAGCGACACAAACGACGCTTTTCGACACCTGGTGGCTGGTCCCTGCGCTGGCGACGTTCGGATCGCTTTTTTCCGCAGCGTACAGTTTTCGTCTGATCGGCCACGTTTTCCTTGGACCCAAACGCGACGATTATCCCGCGCATCCGCATGATCCGCCCTCCGGCATGTGGTTGCCACCTGCCTTTCTTGTCGTGTTGGTCGTGGTCATCGGTGTGGCACCGTTCCTGGCTGAACCTGCGGTCAAGCTGGTGACGGCTGCGGTCTTGGGTGGCGAAGCAGAGATGCCTTATGCCCCCATCAAGATCTGGCACGGTCTGGTGCCTGCGCTTTACATGTCCATGGTCGCCGTTATCGGCGGGCTGGTATTGCTGGCGCTGTTCAAGCCACTTCTGCGGGTTTGGGACGCAGCACCAAGACCGGAAGCGAAGGTAATCTTCGATTACATCACCGATGGTTCTGTCCGGCTGGCAAAATTGCTGACGCATCCGCTTCATAACGGGGCGTTCACCCGCTATGCGACAATCGCGACGGTCGTCATCATTGCAGTCGGGTATCACGCGTGGGCCACGGGCACGATGCGCGCGCAAACACGGGTCTTGCAGGAGGCGCAGCCCATAGCCATCGCCGGGTGGCTCATGCTGGTTGCCGCGACGCTGGGACTGGTGTTCATGCATCGCAATCGCCTGCTGTCGCTGATCCTGATCGGGATCGTGGGGCTGATGGTTTCCGTTGGATTCGTCTTTTTCAGCGCGCCCGACCTTGCCATGACTCAAATCACGGTCGAGGTGGTGACGATCATCCTGCTGCTGCTTGCGCTGAATTTCCTGCCAAACCGCACCCCCATCGAAAGCACTATTCTGCGCCGGATGCGTGATGGCACCGTAGCGGTCGCAGGAGGTCTTGCGACGATGGCGATGGCGTATCATTTCCTGCTGCGCGACGCCGTAGCGACACCTATTTCAGAGTACCATCTCGCCAACTCTTACAAAGGCGGCGGCGGCACCAACGTCGTGAATGTCATTCTTGTGGATTTCCGGGGCTTCGACACCTTCGGTGAGATCATCGTGCTGGGGATCGCAGCGTTGGTGATCTATGCGCTGACCGAAAGCCTTTTGGGCGGACCGGTGCGGGCGCGGCTGTTGAACCGCAAGCCGGACCAGCCACGCGCAGGCGACCGGCATCCGATGATGATGGTGGTCCTGACACGCGTGATCATGCCAGTCGTGCTGATGGTTGGCTTCTTCATCTTCCTGCGCGGCCATAACGAGCCCGGTGGCGGGTTCATCGCCGGCTTGATCGTCTCCATCGCCGTGGTGATGCAGTATATGGCCAGCGGGTTCAATTGGGCCACGGCACGGCTGCGCTATCCCTATCACGGGATCATCGGCAGCGGTGTTCTGATTGCGGGGCTGACGGGAATCGGATCATGGTTCGTTAGCAAGCCCTTTCTGACATCAGATTTCGCCTATGTCCGCATTCCGCCATTTCAGGAATTCGAACTTGCAACGGCAGCGCTGTTCGATCTGGGCGTTTTCCTCGCCGTGGTCGGTGCGGTGATGCTCTCACTCGAAAGCTTCTCACGTCTTGCGCGACGCGCGCATGTGCCGGATACCGAACATGCGATGGACGTAGATCCGTCGCGCGAACCCACACCAGCAGAGGACGTGTGACATGGAGTTTCTCGTCGCTTCGGCCATCGGTGTTCTCACGTCGGCAGGCATTTATCTGATGCTTCGCCTGCGAACTTTTCCTGTCATCATGGGTATCTCCCTTTTGACCTATGCCGTGAACGTGTTTTTGTTCTCCTCCGGCAGGTTGGTTGTCGGCGCACCGCCAATCCTCGTGAAAGGGGTCGAGACCTACACCGATCCGCTGCCGCAGGCGCTGGTACTGACGGCGATCGTGATCTCCTTCGGTATGACGGCGGTCGTCGTGATGATCGCCTTGGGGGCTTATCTGGGTGGAGACGATGATCATGTCGATGATCCCGTGACGGAGGACGCGCCATGACCCACTGGATTATTGCGCCCGTCATTCTGCCGGCGCTGATGGCTCCTTTTATCGTGCTTGCTGCGCGGTATCATATCGGCATCCAGCGGGTATTTTCGGTCGTTGGCATATCGGCCTTGGTCACCATCGCCGCCGGCCTCGCCTGGGGAGCGTCCGACGGGACTGTGACGCTCTATCAGCTGGGCGATTGGGCCGCGCCCTTTGGCATCGTGCTGGTGGCGGACCGGCTGTCGACGATGATGGTGCTGCTGACGGCGGTACTGGCGCTGCTGGTCATGCTTTATGCCATCGGATCGCGATGGGACGAACGCGGGCGGCATTTCCATGCGCTATTCCAGTTCCAGCTTATGGGGATCATGGGCGCTTTCCTGACAGGCGACCTCTTCAACCTGTTCGTCTTCTTCGAAGTACTGCTGATTGCATCCTACGGCCTGATGATCCACGGCGGCGGGACTGAACGGCTGCGCGCAGGTGTGCAGTATGTTCTCTTTAATTTGCTGGGCTCGACGCTGTTCCTGTTCGCGCTTGGCGCGATCTATGCCCAGACCGGCACGCTCAACATGGCGGATCTTGCGGAACGTGTGACCCTGATAGGCCCTGACGACAGCGTTGGGATCAGGCTGGCCTCGGTGCTTTTGTTGATGGTGTTTGCAATCAAGGCAGCACTGGTGCCGCTGCATTTCTGGCTGCCCTCCAGCTACGCCCAGGCCCCTGCCCCGGTTGCCGCCCTCTTCGCGATCATGACCAAGGTGGGTGCCTATGCGATCATCCGCGTCTACACGATGGTATTTCCGCCTGACCTCGAAGTGACGGCAGGATTGCACGGTTATTGGCTCATGCCGGCGGCATTGCTGTCGCTGGCACTGGGGATGATCGGTGTGCTGGCAGCCAAACGCCTTGATCGGCTGGTGGCATTTTCCGTCATCGGATCAATGGGAATGGTCATGATTGCCATATCCCTGTTCACGCCGGCAGGGATCGCAGCAGCGCTTTATTACATCGTCCACTCCACCTTTGCCGCGGCCGCGCTTTTCCTGATCGTTGACCTGACACGCGCAGGCCGCGACACGCTGTCGCTGACCGCAGCGCCGCCTGTCGCAGGCGCGGCGCTGACGGCGGCGCTGTTCTTTGTCGCCGCGATCGCTATGGCAGGCCTTCCGCCACTGTCGGGCTTTGTCGGCAAGCTGTTGATCCTGGACGCGAGTTTCGCGTCTGAACAGGTCGTCTGGGTCTGGGCCATCGTATTGGGTGCCAGCCTGATCAGCATTGTTGGTTTTGCGCGTGCAGGCAGCATGATTTTCTGGAAGGCGCAAAGCGTTGAGCAGCCGGCAGGCACCACGCCCGCGGCGCGCCCGGCCACGTTGTGCTATGTGGCGGTCGGTGCGCTGCTGACGTTGCTTATCGCGCATACGGTGGTTGCCGGACCGATGCACAGCTATATGATTGCAATGGCCGATCAGCTTTTTGCTCCCGGGCCTTATATCGAAGAAGTCCTCGACACGCCCGGCAAACTGTCCGAGCCCAAGGAGGGACAATGACATGAGACGCGTCCTTGGCTGGCTCTTTCCGCATCCTTTCCTGACGCTCTTGCTGGTTCTGGTCTGGATGCTGCTGCAAAACCATCTGTCTGCGGGAATGGTCGTGTTTGGCCTGATCCTGGGCATCCTGATCCCGCGCGTGACCTCGCCATGGTGGCCAGACCAGCCGCAGAGCGTGCGTCTGGGTCGGATGCTGATCTATTTCGGCATCGTGCTCTATGACATCTTGGTCGCCAATATCCAGGTTGCCTGGATCGTGCTGACCGTTCCGAACGCCAAAATGAAACCTGCATGGATTGTCATTCCGTTAGATTTGAATGAACCTGAAGCGCTCACGATCCTTGCTGGGACCATAACGCTAACGCCGGGCACCGTATCGTCGGACTTTTCGGACAAAGGTCGTTGCCTGTTGGTTCACGTCCTGCATACCGATGACCCCGAAGGTGAACGTGACAGGATCAAGGATCGGTACGAGCGCCGTCTCAAGGAGATTTTCGTATGACCCTCGCCACACAGATCATGGATATTGCGCTGATATTCTGCTTTTTCATTGTCGCGCTTGCGCAGATCATGTCGATGATCCGGCTCGTAATCGGACCGCATGTGGGCGACCGCATTCTGGCACTTGATACGATGGTGCTGAACGCCATCGGCCTGATTGTTCTGCTCGGCATCTCTCAGGGTACGGGGATCTATTTCGAGGTATCGCTGATTATCGCAATGATCGGATTCGTATCCACGGTCGCGTATGCGCGCTTTGTATTGCGGGGAGACATCATCGAATGACCGCTGAGATCATCGGAACATACGCGATCACGTTTTGCCTCCTAGTCGGTGCGTTATTTACGCTTGTAGGCGGCATAGCCCTGATCAAGCTGAACGACGGAATGACCCGTCTGCACGCCCCGACCAAAGTAGGTACGGTGGGGATCGGGGCGATGCTGCTGGCGTCGATGATCCATTCGTGGGTCTTCGGAAACGGATCGCTGCATGAGTTGCTGATCATGGCATTCCTGTTCGTCACGGCCCCTATATCCGCCCATTTCATGGCCAAGGTGCATATCCATGCCAAGACCTGCATGACACCACCGCCACCGCCACAGGACGACACATGGTCAACACTGAATGTGCCTGAGGAAGACCGCGCGTTCGAACCGCAAAAGGAGTGACCGACGGCCTCAACTCTTTACCAGTTTCAAGAGCTTTTCGGTGGTCTGCCCGAAACCTTCCGCCAGATGCTGTCTGATCGCGTCTGCACCCAGATCCCCCCGCCTTCCAGACGGGGAGACTTCGGAATCGTTTCCGCCATGCCAGGTTCGGATGAACATCGGCTTTTGCATATCGGAATAGCAGTTGAAATACTGGTTCGCGCGGCGGTGATTGCGACGGAACACGTCACGCTTGTCTCCGTTCGGCGCAATTAGCGCCATGCCGACCGCCACAGGTGTCTTTTCGTAGAATTCCTCAACTCTGTCCTTGCCCTGCCGACCGACATAAAAGCCGCGGTTGAAGGAGATGACAAAAGGGCTCTCCTGACATTGTGCGTCGCGCAGGAACATTGCCCCCAGTTCGTGAATTCGGCCTATCGTATCGCGGTGAATCGCATCATCGTCATCTAGCCGAAACGTGGCCGTATGCGTGGTACCCTCCCGTTCCGGTAGCATGGCAAAAGCACGCCGGACGGCCTTTATATGGATCATCCGGGGCAAGCTGACCAGATGAACGTTGGCGATACCCTCCAGCAGGGCTTCCAACCGATTGCTGAATTCCTCGGGAAAGGTGTCGCCGATCAAGACGGCGGTCTGGAAATTCTGATCGGTTTGCGCCGTGATCGACGGTAGCGCCAATTGTTCGAACAGCGCCAACCGTTTTTCAAGGCGGCTTTTGTCATAAAGCGTTGCACGCGCCGTATCGGCGTCCTGTCGCGACATCGCAAATCCGCCTTCGCACAGGTAGGAAAATCGCACGAGGCCCTTGATCTGTATCGGTCTGTCTTCCACAGCCTCACCGGTTACCGTTCACACCAGAGATCAAGCAGATAAGCGCGTCTCGCGCAACCCGACCAAAAGCTAATACCTTTTGCATTGCGACCTTGCGCGTGCGTTGCGTCATCGCCCGCCACAGTGAATATAATGCGCCGGTGTCTGTTGCCGCTGCCGTGCAAATGTCGTTTGTTCAAGGTCTGATCCATTTTCGCAAAGGGAGCTTTCATGCCCATCCCCGCACTGCATCTTGACCCGCCCTTGGATATCGCCCGCCTCATCCATGTCGGGCGTGTGGCGTCATGAAGTGGGATGAATTCTCGGACTGGGGCAAGAAGATATCGGACTGGGCGGCGGCGTATCACGAAACGCTCCGCGACCGACCCGTACGCGCGCAGACTGCTCCGGGCGAGATTGCGGCGCAATTGCCCGCCGCCCCGCCCGAAAGTGCCGAAGGCATGGATGCCATCATGGCCGATTTCGAACAGATCGTGATGCCCGGTATCACCCATTGGCAGCATCCGCGCTTTTTTGCCTATTTTCCCGCCAATGCGGCCCCTCCATCCATGCTGGCGGATATGCTGATCACCACCATCGCCGCGCAATGCATGCTGTGGCAGACCTCGCCTGCGGCCACGGAGGTGGAAGGCGTCATGATCGACTGGCTGCGGCAAGCACTGGCTTTGCCGGACGGGTTTTCCGGTGTCATTCAGGACAGTGCGTCCTCTGCTACGCTGTCGGCCGTCCTGACCATGCGCGAACGCGCGACCGATTGGCGGGGCAACCGCGAAGGTCTTTCAGGTATAGGGCGTTTGCGCATCTACTGCTCCGATCAGGTGCATTCATCCATTGATCGCGCCTGTTGGGTCGCGGGGATCGGGCAGGATAATCTGGTGAAGATACCGGCGGGTCCGGCTCACGCGATGGATACGGAAGCCCTGCGCGACGCTATCGCCGCAGACCGCAGCGCCGGGCATACGCCTGCAGGCATCATCGCGATCACCGGAGGCACAGGTATCGGCGCGTCCGACGTTCTTGCCGATGTGCTGAAAGTCGCGCGGGACGAAAAACTTTATACGCATCTGGACGCCGCCTGGGCGGGTTCTGCCATGATCTGTCCCGAATTCCGCGCGCAGTTCTGGGAAGGCGTCGAAGAGTTCGACAGCATCGTTTTCAACCCACACAAATGGCTGGGCGCGCAGTTCGATTGTTCAGTGCAATTCCTGCGCGATCCTGTTCAGCAACTGAACACGCTCAAGATCGAGCCGGAATACCTCAAGACTTCGGGCGATGCCGTCACCAACTACTCCGAATGGACGATCCCGCTGGGCCGCCGTTTCCGCGCCCTGAAACTATGGTTTCTGATCCGGTCCTACGGGTTGGAGGGGTTGCGCACACGGATTCGAAATCATGTGACATGGGCGCAGGAGCTTTGTGAGATCATCCGCCGGATGGACGGCTTTGAAATCGTGACAGAGCCGATCCTCAGTATCTTTAGTTTCCGGTGCGAAGGCGACGATGCCATGCAACAGCGGCTGGTTGACGCAATAAACGACGACGGGCGCATCTATATCACGCAAGGAATGCACGACGGGGCGAAGGTCATCCGCTTTCAGGTCGGCCAGTTCGACTGCACCCGCGAGGATGTAATGATGGCCGCTGCCGTGATTGCCGAAATCCGCGAGGCGCTCAGATAAAACTTGCGACCTACACCGAGTGCTGAGTTCATAGATCGACTTCGACCACGCCGCCCTCCCTGGCCGCGCGTGACTGACACAGGATCACAGCCTCGCGCCGCTGCGCGCGGCTGAGTACGAAATCGCGGTGTTCGACTTCGCCCGAGATCAGGCGGCACTTGCAGACCCCGCAAATCCCGTCGGAACATTTCACATCGACTTTCACGCCCTGTTCCAGCAGCACATCCGTTGCGGATCTGTCTGGCGGCACCGACAATTCGCGCCCTGACCGTGCAAGGCGCAGGGTAAAGGGATGGTTCACGTATTCCGGCAACTCGGGAACCGAGAAATATTCCAGATGGCAGTTTTCCTCGGGAAAGCCCGCCTGTGCAGCCGCGGCCATGACCGTCGCCATGTACGCCGCACTTCCGCAGACATAGACCTCGGCCCCGGCTGAATAGTCCGGTAAGATTTCCCGAAATTCGGCGCGCGTCCCTTCGTCACTGATGTGCAATCGCACGCGATCCGCCCAATCGAACGCAGCAAGATCATCAACAAAGCCCATCGACGCGCGGCTGCGCCCGGAATAATGCAGCTCGAACGTGCGTTCTTGGCGGTGCAGCTCATGCGCCATCGCGATCATCGGCGTGATGCCGATGCCACCGCCCATCAGGAAAAATCCGTTTCCCGAGCGCGACAACCCGAAATGGTTGATCGGTTTGGAAACGAAGACCTTGCGTCCTTCAGCGAAAATCCGGTGGAGCAGGGCCGAACCGCCGCGACCAGCTTTTTCGCGCAGAACGCCGATCTGATAAGTCTTTCGATCCGACGGGTCGCCCGACATCGAATACTGTCGTAAAAAGTCAGGGGCGACCACGATATCCAGATGCGCGCCAGCCTGCCATGGCGGCAGGTCGGCCCCGTCCGGCGATTGCATCTCGTATTTCGTCACGCCCTCAGCCATCGGTTCGACCTTCGTGATGACAACCTGCACGACCGGATTTTCGTCCCCTGGCGCATAAATATGGACCCGACTTTGGTCGCCGCGCGCCAGACGTGCCTTGTATTCCTCGGCCGTGATCATGGCCTGATAGGCTTCGATCCCCGCCTCGCGGTCCATCGGGAACGGATAGGGATACGGCGGCGGGGCCAGCGGGGCCGGATAGACCGCCAGCGTCTGGTCCTCGTAGCGCAGTTTCAGGTCACGTTGCAGGGTGCGGGCATTGACAGGATTGTCCGTCGGGCGATAGCCGCCGTCCTCCTGCACCTCCAGATCCCACCACCATTTCTTGATCGGGTTGAGCCCACCATTGCCCACCGCATCGTCGAGCTTGGCCAATGCAGGTGCGGCGGCGGGCAGGTTCATCGCGGCCCAGCGAAACGGCTTTTCCTTGAAGATACCCTCAAGGTTCCACGGACAGGTTTTCATGCAGCGGCCACACATGGCACCGCCCGGTGTCGTGATCCGGTAGGTCGCGCATTTCTGGCTATCGGATTTCCAGATCTCATAGCCGTTGAACATCAACTTCGGGCCTGCCGTGATGGCACCCGACGGACATTCGCGCGCGCATTTATTGCATGCTTCGCAGAATTTTTGCAGACCGAAGTCGATGGGCTTGTCATGAGTCATGGGTAAATCGGTCGTCACCACGCCGGATTTGAGGCGCGGCCCGAGGTAAGGGTTCAGGATGACTTCGCCAATGCGGCTGACCTCGCCCAGCCCCGACAGCAACAACAGCGGCGGTTGCAACACCTCGCCGTCCATCACCGTATGCGCCCGCGCCGAATACCCCAACCGTCTGATCTGCGCAGCGACAACGCCGCCCAGAAGGGAAAACCGCAGATAGGCGCGCATGGATTGCGACACGGCGATCCAGTCATCCCCGGACGACCCCTCCATCGTCTCGTATCCCTGGTCGATAATCATGCTGATCGCCTGATCGTGCGGCGGTACGATCGCCTCGCCGCGCGCATCGTGCGAATACCACGTCCATTCCGGGCAGCGCGAGATGCCCACAGCGTCCACGCCCAGCCAATAGCTTGTGGCCTTGACCAGATCGGCCGCGTCCTGTGGCGCGATCTGCGCGCGCTTGCTTGAAACCATGCCGTCCTGCAACAGCATGAAGGCACCCAGCGCACGCCGTTGCGCCATCGACGTGGCCGCCTTGCGAATGTAGTGTCCGCCGCGCGTGCCATCCTGCAATGGCTTGCCCATATCGCCGAACTGGGCACGCGCAAACATGTCCGCGCGTTTGGGGACCCGCGCAACGCGCGGCGCGTCGATGTAGGTTGTGGGATCCTCCACACGCCGCAATCTCTCGAATGGTTGAGCACCGTCGACAAAACGCCGGTGCCTGTAGGGAACTGCATTGCGTGCGCTTTTGGGCGATCCCTTTCCAAGCTTCCAGGCCAGCCCGAATGCGGTTTTGGGTTGCTCCGCCAACGGCCTCAAGGGGCGGTCGGGTGCCAGTGCATAGCGCGTCGTAACCGCCGCAAGACCAAAGCGCGTTCCGATATAGGGATGCACAAGCGTTCCGTTTTCAGTCGTCACCAGGCCTGCGGCAACCGCCAGCTTTCCCAGATCCACATCTGACGATGACCCGGTATGCGCCCGCGCTTCATGCCCCAGCAGCCGCAGGTAATTCGCGATAACGACGGCAGTCTCTGCCCCCAGCAGGCAGGCGCGATGATCGTTAGCATCCCCGATCCAACCGGTACCGGGCTCATCCGCTGTCGGATCACGCGGATTTTCATAAAGAAAGACGATTGCGTGCTCGTGATCTTCGATATTACCCGCCGAAGCCTTCAGGGTATCTTGCAGATCGGCCATGACCACGTCGATCCCTGCAGCCAGAGATGCAGTCCGGCGGCTGCGCAGATCCATGGCCAACCGGTCGAGATCGGGATTCCTCAATGCGGCAGGCAAGCGCGCGGCATCCGGCAACGCGCAGATGCCCACACCGGCAGCATCGTTGAAATAGCCAAAAGCCTTCAAATGGTTCGCACGCTCTTGCAGACCGTCCGGCGTCACGGCGACCGCAGGATTTACCAGGCCGTCACGGATCGCATCCAGCATCGCCTGATGTTCGGCCATGGCGTTTATGATGGAGTGTGGATCGACAGTATCGAAACGCAGCTGATGCATTGAAGGTATGGCGTCGAAATCAAGCGGCCCCGAGGACCGCGCCAAACGCTCCGTCGGGTAAGGCCCCATGTGGACAGGTCGGTTCTTGTCGGAAAAAAAGCGCTGTACCATAAAACCTGCCCGGGTCGGGAAACGTGACAATCTTGATCCCCTGCGGAATGCATAACGTCAAGCAATCACATCCGAGGGTTGCAGGTGCTCCTTGGGTCATTATGCTGAAAGGCAGCAACGCGACCGGAGGCACGCCCATGTCGAAGAATTTCCTGGCCTTCGCAACCAGCTTGATAGTCGGAGGCACCGCCATGGCGCATGCGGGAAACGATCATGTAACGCTGCAATGTGCCGACGCGGCCATGTGCGAGGTTTTGCGCCAAGCATTGGCAAAAACACCTGCGCTGCCACAGCCCCTGACACTATCCCTTGTGATCGAAAGCCAATCGGATCATGCGCTGAGCGCCCATCTGGCATGGGACGGCGCGCAAAAGGGGCGCGGGGAAAGCATGAGCCTGAGCGTCATGGATACCACAATGCGCCCCTCCATCATCGAGCGGTTCCTTGTCGATCTGGTGCGCCATTCGGAACTTCCAAAGTAGGAATGCCGCTTTATCGCAAGATTTGGCCCCAATTTGGTAACATTTTCGCACTATCCGTACCGCAAAAAGCTTTGTCCGACCCGAAAAGGATTGCCACCAGATGTGTACGATGTGCGCCCAGATCTCCGTCATAACCGAAACTTGCGCCTTTGCGTCGGATGATGAAGCAACCGTCAGAACGGGATCACTTTCTGCGCCGCCAGAGGTTGGGTCGCTGGACCAATTGGCGGATTTTCTGGTTGAGGGGTATTGGGGAAACCAACAATCCTTCAACACAAGCACCAGCAATATTATTGACGTCAATCTAACCGGACTGGCGGCAGCGGGGCAGGTTCTCGCCCGGGCTGCGCTTGAAAGCTGGGAAATGGTCGCGAACATTGAATTCCGCGAGACGTCCGGCATTGCCGACATCACCTTTCAGGACAGCGCGGCGGGGGCTTACGCCAGCTTTACGAGGATGGGCACAGATATATTGTCTGCCACAGTGAATGTCGGGGCGGAAAGGTTGGAGCGCGGCACATCGCTCGATACCTATGCGTTTCAGACCTACATCCACGAAATCGGACATGCTCTGGGTCTGGGACACATGGGTTTCTATGACGGCGGAGCGCAGTATGACCGGGACGCCCTGTTCCGCAACGACAGTTGGAGCGTTTCGGTCATGTCCTATTTCAACCAGAACGAAAACCCGTTCGACAATGCCAGCTATGCCCGCGTCAGCACGGCAATGATCGCGGATATCGCGGCGATTCAAGCGCTCTACGGGGCTGCAAGCGGCGGTTCGGCGACATCCGGAAATACCGTTTACGGCGCGGGTTCCACGCTCGATAACTATCTGGGGCATATGCTGCGCGGTATTGCGACCGGCCAGACGGACGCCCTGTATACCGGGAACGCCATGTCCTACACTATCTGGGACACTGACGGCATCGACACCATC
>JAGXFI010000039.1 GCA_024637305.1 Sulfitobacter sp. | reverse complement strand
TCCATCTCGTTGCTTTCGTGAAAGAAACGGTGGCCCATGCTGTCAAGCGTGCAGGTGTGCAGCATCCCGTAATTCAACCCGAAACGCAGGCACAGATTGGTCAGTGAGGCGAAGAGATCCACGTCCGACGGGGTCATCTGGTTGTCGCGGCCGTAGCCCGTCATCGTATGGAAACGGCCATGGTTGATCGTATCGCTGTCAGGCTCGTCATATTCGACATCACGCACGTAATCGAAAGGGTGCCGGTTGAAGAATTCTGACCAGAAACTATGCGCGACCGCCCCCGTCACACCACCGCCCTTGCGGGTCTGCGAGAAGACGTCCGGCTGGTTCAGCCGGAATACGTTGCCATTGCCGGTACAGCCATGCACCGCAGGAGCCACTCCTGTGTGGATCGACGCATAGCATGAGGCCGAGATAGACGGCAAAACAGACCGTATCTTCCAGACCCGCGCGTCACCGGAATCGACCCAGCCTTCGAGATTGCCGAAGAGCCGCCGCCAATTGCGATAGGGCACACCGTCCAGAATGATAAGAAGCAGCTTGTTGTCCATTGTCGTCGCTTTCCGGTCCGGGGCATTTTACCAGCCTAGTTTCCAGCACTTTCCATCCGCCGATGTTCGATCACCTCTTCCAGCCACCCGATCTTCATTTCCGGGACCGAGCTGAGCAGCAGGTCGGTATAGGCATCGAAAGGCGGGGAGAGTACCTGTGATTTTGGCCCGTAGCGGACGACTTCGCCCTGATACATGACAGCAATACTGTCCGCGATCGCCTTGACCGTCGCAAGGTCATGCGTGATGAAAAGATAGGCAACATCTTCGCGCTTTTGCAGGGAAAGCAACAGCTTGAGAATGCCGTCCGCCACCAACGGGTCTAACGCCGAAGTCACTTCGTCGCAGATGATGAGCTTGGGCTTGGCCGCCAGCGCACGGGCGATGCAGACGCGCTGTTTCTGGCCGCCCGAAAGCTCTGCCGGATAGCGCTCCTGAAACCCGTCGCCCAATTCGATCTCGTCGAGCAATTCCTGAATGCGTTTCTGCTTTGCAGCGCCTTTCAGGCCAAAGTAGAATTCAAGTGGGCGCCCGATGATGGTGCCGACCGTCTGGCGCGGGTTCATGGCTGTATCGGCCATCTGGTAAATCATCTGCAATTCGCGCAAATCGTCGCGCGGCCGGGTTTTAAGGTCCGGCGTCAGGGTGCGACCGTCGAAGACGATCTGACCTTCCGATGGGGGCAGCAGCCCCGTGATCACTCGCGCCAGCGTTGACTTGCCGGAACCGGATTCGCCGACGATCGCGAGCGTCTGACCGGGATGGAGCTCGACGTTGATGTTTTTCAGGACGTCGAAATTGGTCCCCTTGTAGCGGGCCGTAACATTCTCAACGCGCAGAACTGGGTCGTCGGTGGGCTGTTTCTCCTCGTGCCGGATAGAGCGCACAGAGACGAGAGCCTGCGTGTATTCTTCCTGAGGATCGTTGATGATCTGGTCGACGGTGCCATATTCGACCATCGCCCCTTGCTGAAGCACCATGATATGGTCGGACACCTGTGCCACCACCGCAAGGTCATGCGTGATATAAAGTGCTGCGACGCCGGTATCGGCAATGGCTTCCTTGATCGCGGCAAGCACGTCGATCTGCGTTGTAACATCGAGCGCGGTCGTAGGTTCGTCGAACACCACCAGATCCGGCTCGGGGCAGAGCGCGAGGGCGGTCATGCAGCGTTGCAACTGGCCGCCGGAGACCTGATGCGGATAGCGGTTGCCGATGGTTTCGGGGTCGGGCAGGCCGAGTTTGCGGAAGAGGTCGACGGCGCGGGCTTCGGCCTCACGCTTGGAGAATTTGTTCTGGAATATGGCGGCTTCGATGACCTGTTCCATGATCTTCTTTGCCGGGTTGAAGGACGCGGCCGCAGATTGGCTGACGTAGGTGACCTCGGCTCCGCGCAGGCGGCGCACATCGCGCAGGCCGCTTTGCAGGATGTCCCGCCCGTTGACCCAGACCTCGCCGCCGGTCAGTTCCACACCGCCACGGCCATAGGCCATTGCCGCCAGGCCGATGGTGGATTTTCCGGCACCGGATTCACCGATGAGGCCAAGCACTTTGCCAGCCTCCAGATCGAAGTCCACACCATGCACGATCTCGATATCGCGCGGCCGTTCGCCGGGGGGATAAATGGTGGCGCCGATCTTGAGGCCGCGAACCTTGAGAAGGGGTTCTGTCATTGTTGGCCCCTCCTGTGGGGGGAGCGTTGCGCAGGGATATTTGTGGAACAATGAAATGAAAGGGTCATCCGCGGCCCCCCTTGAGTGAGGTTGTCCTGTTAAGGATCCAGTCAGCTACCAGATTGATCGAGATACACAGGGTGGCGATCGCATAGGCAGGGTAGAGGGCTGCCTGGATGCCGTAGTTGATGCCTTCCTTATTCTCTTTCACGATCCCGCCCCAATCCGCCAGCGGGGGCTGTACGCCCAGGCCGAGGAAGCTGAGTGTGGAGATGAACAAGACTGCAAAGATAAAGCGCAGGCCCATTTCGGCCACCAGCGGCGACAGAGCGTTGGGGAGCGTCTCACGAAAGATGATCCAACCGATCCTCTCGCCGCGCAGGCGGGCGGCTTCGACGTAATCCATCACTGTGATATCAACGGCGACGGCGCGGGCGAGGCGATAGACCCGCGTGCTGTCGAGAAGTCCCATCAGAATGATCAGTATCGTGGTGGTCGTCGGCATCACCGACAGAACGACAAGTGCGAAGATCAGCGTGGGTATCGACATGATGAGATCGACAAAGCGGCTGATAGCCTGATCGATCCAGCCACCTGAAACCGCGGCGAAAAAGCCGAGGATGGAGCCCAGCGTAAAGCTGAGGATTGTGGCCATCGTCGCGATAAAGATTGTCGTGCGGCCGCCATAGATGAGACGTGTCAGCAGGTCGCGCCCGATGCTGTCGGTGCCAAGCAGGAATTCCGAGGACGACGGTTCCCACACGTCGCCGACGATTTCAGCCATGCCGTAAGGAGCGATCAGCGGCGCAAAGATGGCCATGAGGAAATAGAGGGACGTGAAGAACAGGCCGATCAGGGCGGCGAGCGGGATGCGGGTCAAGTGAGTGCCTCCGGTAGGAAGTCGAGGGTCCGTGGCAGCGCGGGCATTGCGTCTTCAATATTCGATGATGCCTGGTCGCGCGGCGTGAGTTTCGTCGGGTAAATCCTCACTTCGGATGCCTCAGCCTTGGATTGGCAAGGATAGAGACGATATCCGCCACGAGATTAAGGCCGATATAGACGGCGGCGAAGATCAGACCGCAGGCCTGCACTACCGGCACATCCCGTTTGGATACGTGATCCACAAGGTACTGTCCCATGCCGGGATAGGCGAACACCACTTCGACCACGACAACGCCAACCACCAGATAGGCAAGGTTCAGCATCACCACGTTGATGATCGGGGCGATGGCGTTGGGGAGCGCATGCTTGCGGATGATCTTGAGCATGCCCATGCCTTTCAATTCGGCCGTTTCGATATACGCGGACTGCATCACGTTGAGGATCGCGGCGCGGGTCATGCGCATCATGTGGGCGAGGACGACGAGGGTCAGCACCATGACGGGGATCGCGATCGCATTGAGCTTTTCCCCCAGGCTCATACCGTCGTTGATGATTGCCACGGACGGGAACATGCCCCACTGGATCGAGATCCAGTAGATCAGTACATAGCCGATCATGAATTCGGGGATGGAGATTGTCGTCAGCGTCACGGCAGAAATAAGCTTGTCCGGCCACCGGTCCTTGTAGCGCACAGCCAGAAGGCCGAGGAATATGGCGAGTGGAACCGATATGACAGCAGCCCAGAAGGCGAGGAACATCGTGTTCTTCAGCCGTCCGCCGAGGCTTTCGGCGATGTCGCGGCCGTTGGTCAGCGCGGTCCCGAGGTCACCCTGCAGCATGCCGCCAAGCCATGAAAAATAACGGCTGATGGCGGGTTCTTCGAGGCCCAGTTCCCGGCGCAAATTGTCCAGAGCTTCGGGTGTGGCCGACTGCCCCAGAATGGCTTGCGCGACGTCCCCCGGAAGGATCGAGGTGCCCACAAAGATGAGGACGGACGCTGCGAGAAGCAGCAGAATACCCAGCGCAAGGCGCTGGGTAATGAGCGTGAGGATCGAACGCATCTCTGATTACGTGTCCAGCCAGACTTTGCCCGAATAGGTGCCCGACATCATGTCGCCGGTCGGATCATCGATCCAGCCCTGCACCTGCGTGCTCACGCCGTTGACGAAGTCGTTGAACATCGGGCAGATCAGCCCGCCTTCGTCTCGAACCATCTGGCCCATGGCGGCGTAGATCGCCTTGCGCTTGTCGTTGTCGAGTTCACCGCGCGCCTCGATCAGCATCCGGTCGAAGTCTTCGCGCTTCCAACGCGTGTCGTTCCAGTCGGCTGTGGACAGATACGCTGTAGACCACATCTGGTCCTGCGTAGCCCTGCCGCCCCAGTAGGAGGCGCAGAACGGCTGCTTGTTCCACACTTCCGACCAATAACCATCACCCGGTTCCCGCTTGAGCTCAAGCGGGATGCCTGCAGCCTGCGCCGTCTGCTGGAACAGTTGAGCTGCATCGACCGCGCCAGGAAACGCCACGTCCGATACCTGCAGGATGATCGGAGACCCGTCATGGCCGGACTTGGCATAGTGCTCGCGCGCTTTTTCGGGGTCGTAATTGCGCTGCTCCATCTCGGTGAACAGCGGATAAGATGCGTTGATCGGGCTGTCGTTGCCGATTGACCCGTAGCCGCGCAGAATCTTGTCGACCATGTCCGTACGGTCGATGGCATATTTCAACGCCAGACGAAGTTCGTTGTTGTCAAAAGGTGCCGAGTCCACATGCATGATGAACACGTAGTGGCCCGGTCCGGAGGCGTTGCGGATCGTGATATTGGGTGAGCGGCCCAGCAGAGCCGCCACTTTCGGGTCTACCCGGTTGGCGATGTGCACCTGACCTGCCTGAAGTGCAGCGGTTCGCGCCGTCGCGTCGTTCAGGACAAGGACTTCGGAGCTATCGACATGGCCGCGTGCGGGATCCCAGTAATTGGGGTTGCGACGGAAGAGGTGCCGCACGCCGGGCTCGTCACTTTCGACGATGAACGGGCCGGTTCCGACACCTGATGCCGGATTGTCGAAGCCGCCGTCGGGCTGGATCATCAGGTGGTAATCGGCCAAGAGCGCGGGAAGGTCCGCATTGGCCGTTTTCAGTGTGAGCGAGAACGTGTCTCCCTCTACCTTCATGCTTTCGAAGTCGCGCAGGATGCCCAAGGCCCCCGACTGCGAATCCTCGTTTGAATGCCGCTCCATCGTGCGCATCACGTCTTCGGGTGTCAGTTCCTTGCCGTTGTGGAATTCCACACCTTTACGGATCTTGAACATCCATGTTTTTGCGTCGGCGCTGGCTTCGTAGCTTTCGGCAAGGCGGTTCTCGATCGAGCCGTCGGGGGCGACTTCCACCAGTGTTTCGGCAAAATGATAAAGGTTGGCATAGGGAACCTGGCTTGCGGCGAGCGCCGGGTCGAGAGAGTTCGTGCTTTCGCCGCCGATCGAGCCGAGCTTGAGATCGCCGCCCTTTTTCGGCTCCTGCGCGCGCGCGGTTCCGGCCAGCATGGAGTTGGCGACAGCCGCCGTCACACCCAGTGCTGCCGCACGGCCCACGAATTCGCGGCGTGTCATAAGACCGCGGGCGACCTTGGCGGACATTTCCTTGAGTTGTTCGTTCATGTAGTAAGCTCCCAGTTTGATAGTTGCGTCATTCACTGCGCAATTTTATTGATTGATGGATCAAGTTTGCGCATTTTGCGGCATCCCGCAAGGCTTAATGGACCCCGAGGATGACAGTTGAGTTACAAAAGATCCCTCTTGACGCGGTCTGAAACGTCGCGTGCGTGGATCAGGGTGTCGTTTTCATAAGCCTCCAGCCGCGCTTCGAGATGGAAATGGGTGGCATCCGACCACATCGCGCAGGTGGTTTCCGTGCGCAGGCGGATGTCGCCACGTTCCATATCTTCCGTCCAGTGGCAGGTGCCGCGGGCCGAGAGCGGATCGTCGGGATGGATGCTCCAGCGTTCGCGGGCAATGGAACCGGCGATCAGGCCGTGATCGGCGTCCCGGGTTTTGCCGAAATCGTCTTCAATCACCAGGGACACGATGCCCGTCGTCATATCGGTTTCCTGCCGCCTGACGTGGTTTTCGGGGCGCAGCTGTTGCGTCTTCCAAGGGTCGGCAGCGTCAGGCGGGGCAAAGGCGACCTCGTCGCCGCCACCAGTGGGGCGCTGCGGCAGGGTGATGTGGCCGCCTGACAGATGCAGGCGCGCAGCCTCGGGGGCAGGCCAGATCAGCGGCCAATAGGCAGAAGATACAGCGACGCGCAGCCTGTGGCCTTTTGGCACGCGATAGGCGATCTGATCGA
Source organism: Sulfitobacter sp. (assembly GCA_024637305.1). Classification (GTDB taxonomy): domain Bacteria; phylum Pseudomonadota; class Alphaproteobacteria; order Rhodobacterales; family Rhodobacteraceae; genus Sulfitobacter. The sequence continues at coordinate 6,228 of JAGXFI010000039.1, read as the reverse complement.
GAGCAATCGTGATGGTCTCGTGCTGGCCAGGCACCATTGCCGCCGGGTCGGAGGCGCTGTTGCGATGGCTGAGATTAAGCACTCCGTAAGTGATCCGTGTGGACGCCCCGTCGGGGTGAATATGATTGAGCCGCACCGCCACCTGCGCCTGCGGTTTGTCCGCCGACAGCGTCAGAGTGATGCGGGGCGCGCCGACGATGTCCATGTCCTGTGCCATCGGCGCGCTGTCAAAGCATTGCGACAGGGAGTCGTCGCCCCGTTGGTCACCGGGCATTTCCGGACCCAGCCAAATCGCGCAGTACTCGCCAGAAGCGGCTCCGCAGTCGGCAGGGGATGCAACGGTTGCATCAAGCGTCTGGGGAACCTCACCCAGGGTCGCGTGGCCAAGATACAGCGTCTGGACCGGCAGATGGCTGGTGGCTCCGTTCGTCTCCGCTATCCATCGGCCCGGTCGGTCTGTGTACCATGTCGCCGGGCGCACGCCGTCCATGAGATAGGCGCGATAATCGGGGTCGTCCTCAACGCCGGTCTGCGCCCCCTTGAGCCAGCGATCCCACCAGCGAAGTGCCTCTTGTAAAAAGCCGATGCGCGGTTCCGGTACGGCAAAGTGAGGATATTTATGGACCCACGGGCCAACGATGCCCTTGGCACCCGGCAGCGCCTCAACCAGTTGCGGGACGGCGTTCTTGTAGCTGTCGCCCCAGCCACCGACGGCCAGAACCTTTGCCTTGATGGCGCTGTAATCCTCGCAGACGGACCCGTGCTGCCAATAGGCATCGCGTCGCTGGTGCCGCAGCCAGACCGAGGGCAGGAACGGCTCCGCCTCCAATCGTTCCAGCCAGAGACTGCGCCAGTTCTCGCGCAGCACGGGGTCGGGGGCGCGGCTGGAATAGGCCCACATCGTCGCGCCCCAGCCGAGGTTTTCATTCAGCAGGTTGCCGCCCTTGTAGTGGATATCGTCGGCAAAGCGGTCGACGGTCGAACACAGCGTGATGATCGCCTTCAAGGGCGCGGGAGCCAGTGCCGCGACCTGAAGCGAATTGAACCCGCCCCAGCTGATCCCCATCATCCCGACACTGCCATTGCACCATGGTTGCGCCGCCGCCCAGTTCACCACTTCGACCGCGTCGGCAAGCTCCTGGGGGGTGTATTCGTCTTCCATCACCCCTTCGCTGTCGCCATTGCCGCGCATGTCCACCCGCAGACAGGCATAGCCTCGGGCGGCAAACCAAGGGTGGGTCAGTGCATCGCGGGCGCAGGTTCCGTCGCGTTTGCGGTAGGGAAGATATTCGAGGATGACCGGCACCGGCTCATCGTCAGCATCAACCACCGGGCACCACATCCGAGCGGAGAGACGGGTTCCGTCGGAAAGGGTGATTCCCAGATCGGGTTCTTCTCTGATGTCGCGCAGGGCATTGGGGTGGTTCATCATGCGGCGAACGTCGGGCCGTAGGGCGATCTTGTCAACCAATTGGCGTGACGGCGGTTTGGCGTTCCTGAAAAACGGCTGGATTTCCGTCCTGACCGGGGTCTACCGGGTGCTGGCCACGCCTGACCCTAGGGGGCGTCTGTGTCCAGCCAGATCGTGACCGGCCCGTCATTGACCAGCGCGACCTGCATGTCCGCCGCGAAACGTCCCGTTTGCACGTCTACCCCCAGATCGCGCAGCGTCCCCGCCAGCTCAAGATACAGTTTCTCTGCCTGATCCGGTTTGGCCGCGTAGGAAAAACCGGGGCGTGTGCCACGCGACGTGTCGGCGGCCAGTGTGAACTGACTGACCACCAGAACAGGCAAGCCGGTCTGCGCGAGGCTCAGGTTCATCTTGCCCGCGTTGTCCTTGAAAATGCGCAGCTTGGCGATCTTGGCGGCCAGCGTCGCGGCAGTCTGTTGGGTGTCCTCGGGCATGGCGCAGGCAAAAACCAGCAACCCCGCACCGATATCTGCAATCTTGTCGCCCTCTACGGTCACCGATGCATTCAGGACCCGTTGCAGCAATGCGCGCATCTCAATCTACCCAGTCGATGATCTCGGACGGGGCGGCCCGTTCGGTGCGGAACCGGTTGGCAGGGTGGTCCGTGTCGGCGTATCCGAAGGAAATCGCACACAGGATCAGGCGGTCGTCGGCGATCCCGAGTTGCGCTCTTACCTGTGGCGCATATGCGGCGATGGCGGCCTGCGGAATGGTGGCGATCCCAAGTGCAGCGGCGGCAAGGCAGAAGGCGGTCACAAAACCGCCGCTGTCCATCGCGCCATACGCTCCAAGCTCCGCCGGGGAGGTCACGATCGCCACATGCGGCGCGTCGAACAGGGCGTAGTTTCGCAGCATCTGTGCTGCACGCGCCGCCCGATCGTCCTTGGCGATCCCAACGGCATCATAAAGCTGAAATCCACAGGTGCGGCGGCGGTCGGCATACGCCCCCGTATATTGTGTTGGCCAATCCAGATCCGGCTGCGGCGGTGTCCCGGCCGAGGCCGTTTCCATCAGCATGGTGCGCATCCGCTCCGTTCCGTCGCCCCGTGTGATGTGCAACTGCCAGGGCTGGGCGTTGCACCACGATGGCACGTGGCGGGCCGTCTGGACGATGCGGGTGATATCCGCTTCCGGTACGGCGTCGGCTTTGAAGGCACGGCACGAATAGCGCGCCGCAAGGATGTCGGTAAGGGTATCAATCTGGGTCATTGGCTCTGCGCTATGAAATATCCGGCGATCCCCGCGGCCAGCAGGCCAAGGATTACCGCGATGGTGATTTTTATGGCTGAGTAGGGGCGTTCACCCTGCACCCGCCCGGTACGCCCGTTGACGACAAAGCGGAATGTGTCGCCACGGTATTTGTAAGCGGCCAGCCAGACAGGCAGCAGGATATGCTTGAACGTCAGATCACGCATATCCGTGTCGATGCTGTGCACCCTCTGCCGGTCGCCGCCGATGTCGAATTTCACGTCCCGTTCGATGATCCGGTCCATGCGCCCGCGCGCTTCGGCAAAGCCTTGCTCAAGCTCGACCGTGTAGCCCTCGGCACGAAATCCGGCGAGGTATTCCGGCGCGTAAGGTTCCAACGCGGAAAGATCCCACGGCTCAAGCGCATCAGTGAAACGCTTGGGCAGGGATTTGGAGGCTAACACCAGCACATCGTCAAAAAACCGTGCGACACGGCCTGACGCTCCGCTCCACCGCACGCGCGCCTCGCGCTGCTGCACCCGCTTGCCATTGCGCATCACGGTGCGGGTAACGTAGTAGACTGTCCCGCGCTCACCAGTATAGCGCGATGATGTCTGCGCGTCGAAGGTCCAGTAGGGGACGTAGATACCGCTCATCTTTCGACCCTTGCGCGCATAGTCCTGAAGGCCGGAAGGCGCGAACCAAAGGCTGCCCAGCCAGTCGGTCATCGCGTCGCGTGCGGTTTCTTCGGTAAGGCCAAAGGGCAGGACCGCACGTGGTTTGATCTGCCGGTGGACACCGGTGTCCACGACTACGGGGGTGGCGCAGAACGGACATTCGGCGGCGTGTTTTCCATCCGCAAATTCGACTTGCGCCCCGCAATTGGGGCATTGCGTCACGCGGGTTTGCTGCATCTCCGTCTGGCCCAGATCATCCCGCAGCGCGCGCGCCAGATCCAGTTCCGCCAACGCCCGGGCATGCGGCGCGCTGCCCTCGATGGCCTGTTCATTGCCGCAATGATCGCAGTGCAACTGACCCGAGCGTGGATCAAAGCGCAGGTCGGAGCCGCATCGGTCACACGGAAACCGGTGCTCGGCAGAGACGGTAGGAAGGTCGAAGGTGGTCAAGGGCGTACCTTTTGAGGGCAAGGGGAACGGGGGCAGCAACGCAAGTTCCGACGCAGAAACAATCGCGTCACGCGCCCGGCGGCGGTGGCGGAAGCACGGTGAACAATTGCGCAAGCTCCGCGACATCCTCGGCGCGCAGCCAACCGTCCTGTCCGGGTGTCCAGACATAGCTTTCGCGGCTGAGCGTCCCGTCGCTCGCTTTGCGGCCCATCGCGGCCTTGGAGAACGGTCCGCTTGTCTTGCCTGCGTCGGCCACGTGCCAGACATGCTCGACGGGGGGCGGCGGGGGCGGTATCTGCGCATGCGCCGGGCCTGCGGTCGGGCGCGCGCCCCACGGACCCGCTTGCGCCTGGGCTACCTGATGCCCGATCTGCATGCCCAGACCAGCACCCAGTCCGGCCTGTATCGCCGCCGCGCCGGTGCCGTCGCGGCCGAGACTTTCTGCGGCCTGGAACTGCATGTATTCGTTCAGATTGCCGATCACCCCCATCGAAGACCGCTTGTCCATCACCTCTTCCACTGCAGGAGGAAGCGAAATGTTCTCGATGTAGAGTTCCGGTATGGACAGCCCGTATTCCGCAATCTGCGCCGCGATCTCGCGGCTGACCAGCGTCCCCAATTCACGCGTATTGGCGGCCATGTCCAGGACGGGGATTTGCGCGCGCGCGATGGTGCGGGAAAACTCCTGCACGATGATGTTTCGGATCTGATAGCTGATTTCATCCATCGTGAATTCGCCATCGGTCCCGACGATTTCCGACAGGAACCGCGCAGGCTCGTTGACCTTGACCGAATAGGTGCCAAAGGACCGCAGGCGTACAGGCCCGAATTCAGGATCGCGTACGATGATGGGGTTCTTGGTACCCCATTTCAGGTCGTTGAACCGCGTGGTGTTGACAAAGTAGATCTCGGACTTGAACGGGCTTTTGAAACCGTGGTCCCAATGCTGCAGCGTGGTCATCACCGGCATGTTGTTTGTCTCAAGCATATAAAGACCGGGTGTGAACACATCCGCGATCTGGCCTTCATGGACGAAAACTGCCGCCTGGCCTTCGCGTACTGTCAGCTTGGCACCGTATTTGATTGCATGGCCTTCACGCTCGAACCGCCACACCATCGTGTCGCGGGTGTTGTCCGTCCAGTGAATGACGTCGATGAATTCGCCCGAGAGGAAATCGAAAATGCCCATTGATATGGTCCTTCTAAATTATTTTAGTCGCTTGCTTTCATACCGGCCCGCCCGTCAGGCTGGCGGCGATCTTGCGGAATGTGGGTCGGGCTTGGTCCGCGGTCATCCCCGGCTTCAGGCGCGGATCGTAGAGCATCCTCAACAGCGCTTCGTCATGGCGCGTCAGCAGCGCGAATTCGTCATCGTCGTTAAAGATCGAGGGGCGCGCTGCAGGGCTGTCGTTGGCCAGTCCGAGGCCCTGTGCCAATTCTTCGTGGATGCATGCCAGCCGTAGCAGATCAGGGTTTTCGGCACGGATCACGGCGACGGCGGCGGTATAGACATAGGCTCCATCGCCCCCGGCAAAGGCAGCAACGACGCAATAAGTGTCGCGTCGCAGGTCACGCAGCGCTGCAAGGCTTGCCAGCGTTATCCCCGGCAGACGGCGCGCGGCCTGCGCCAGCGCTTCGGCGCGATCATCCTCTCCGGCGATGATCACGATGAAATTGGGGACCCCCGTGGCGCTGATAGGATGTCCCGTCGCACGCGCCAGACGGCCCGCATATTGGGCAACATGATACGTGTCGCTTTTGCGTTGCGAGGGGGTGACGCCCTCGCCGAAGATCACATCAAATCGTACCGGTTCTTCCCACCGCCGCAGGGGGCTTCGCCCGCCGTTCCGGACGAAATTCCTGTCGTACTCGTTGTAAAAGGCGATCCGTTCGAAATTGCGCGCCAGCATTTCAGACGTGTAGGGCGTGTCCTCGCCGCCTCCGTCCTGACGCAAAAGCCCTTGGGACAGTTGCGCCGTCTGTACCTGGACCAGATAGCTGCGCAACTGCGCGCTTTTCTGGGAGGTCGGTTTGGCCACCACGGGGGGCGGTGCCACGGAGTCGGGACGTGCCACGGGTTTCAGGACGGCCTTGTGAACCGGCAGTTCGCAGCCAGCCAGCGTCAGGCAAAGCGCCATGAAACCGAAGAAACGAGTTGGCGACACTGCCCCGAACCCCATCGCAGGCTACGCTTTGATGGCACCGGCGGCAGTGTCGCCAAGGCCCGTTTTCTTTGCCCTGGCCGAAGCCAACGTGTCGCGCAGCCTTGCTTCCATCTCGTGCAGCTCTTTTTCGGCCGCAGCGCGCCTGGTCTTGCCTTCGTCGGCGATTTGCAGGCTTTCCTCGATCGTTCCGATAAGGTCGGCGTTGGCCTGCTTGACCGCTTCGATGTCGAATACGCCACGCTCCATCTCCGTGCGGATGACCTTGTTGCTGTCCCGC
>JAGXFI010000038.1 GCA_024637305.1 Sulfitobacter sp. | reverse complement strand
GTGCCGCAGTGCTGCACCCGTGATTGGGTAAAGCAGTGCGCACGTCGGAAAGGGGTCAGGTTGATTTGCCTAGGGTGACGCGTGTCATTGAACGGTCGGGCCTCTCAAGGCAAGATGAGCGTGTTGATCAGCGCATCGACCAAATCTGATACCGAATGTTTCAGCGGATCACTCAGGCTATCGGATAGACCGAAAATGTGCGCCAGCCCCAATACGGCAGAGTGGATGGCCACGGCTTCGTGACGCGCTGCCGGCTGGTCGCCGTCCAGAAACGCTTCCAATGCCCCGTAAACCTTGGCGGTCAAGGGGTGGACCTGTTCCAGTAGCTTTGCGTCGTGAGGCTCTTGCCCGCTCGACTTGATAGTTTGCGGTACGCGCCCGTCGCGAGGGGCATGGTAGGAATGGTTGATTTATCACCCATCAAGATGTGATCCAGTCGACTGAAGAACTGAAAAGTAATCAATTTTCAGGCGCTTTGATCCTTGTTAGAGTTTCAGGGTAAATGACGTTGTATCAGGTGTTCGGTTTAATGAGTTTTAGCGTCGGCAAAGCGGTACAGTCGATTTTGATGAAATATGCCAAGCGGTTAGGGCATACCTTCACCGTTTGGCGTCTCTTTGCGGGGCGGGCGGTTGATGAGCCGGTCGAGACCCAAGGTGAGACGACAGGTCTGTCCACCGATGAAAAGTTAATCAGCCTGCACCGGTTCGGGTATCTACCCTGAACTAGGCTCGACAAGTTGGCGTCGTGTCCTGTGTCTTCAGCCCGCCGCGTCGGTTCAAGGCGCAATTATCAACCTCATGGCCGTTCTTCGGGCCGAGCACGGGCTGGACTATCTCATCATTAGGCATAATCTGCAGGTCGTGCGTCACATCAGCGACAGGATCGCCATCATGTACCTTGGCCGGATCGTTCGAACAGGGGCGAGCGGACGCGGACTGACGGCGCGCCTATGTGGCAGTATCGGGCGAACACATGCCTGCCACTTCCCATTTGGCGGCACAGGCGAACACGCAAACGAAGGATTGGCAAGTTGAGCTATGGTATCTACATCGGCCGGTCACATACCGGGACCAGCATCCCGTATCTCGCAGGATACGGTGATGAGCCGTCAAGCCATTGGTTGACCCTGGAGCCTGTGAGAACGCATGCCTCGGATGCCACGGTCACTGTCGGGGTGACGCCGCAAGCGGACATGCCCGGCCACCTGACGCAGATTCCACAAGCCCCCCGCACAGCGCGCAGTCTGCGGGTCGAGTATAGCTATTACCTTGGTGTACCGGCTCCGCTGACCAACGGCGGACTTAACGAATATGGCGTCGCGGTGCGCGACATCTGGTCAACGTCGAGCGAGGCGCTGATCGCCATGACGCCCAAGAACCAGACCGGCCCGAACTATTCCGATCTGGCACGAATCGTGGTGCAGCGCGCGCTGACCGCGCGCGAAGGCGTCGATCTGATCGCGACGCTGATCGCGGAGCATGGTTATTCGACCTATGGCGGAAATTCGCATATCATCGCGGACCCTGACGAGGCCTGGGTCGTGATCGAGTTTGCCGGTGGTCTCGGGCTGTGGGTGGCAGAGCGTCTCGGGCCGGACAGCATCCGCGCATCGCGTCCCGGCTACATCGCTGAAATTCCCGACGCCCCGACCGACGACTTTCTTTTTCCGGCCCATTTTATCCAGACAGCCTGCGACCACGGTTGGTATGATCCGGCGACGGGACCATTCAACGTCAACCGTATTTACGGCGACGGCAAAGGCCGGTGGGAAGGGGTCGACTGGATCGAGCAGGAAATGCACCGGCGCGCAGGAACGCCGGAAAAGATCTCGCTCGAGGACGTGTTCTGGTCCATCTCGACGCCCCGCCTGACCGGGGATACCGCTGGTTACGGGCAGGTCGTGCCGCTTGAACATCCCGCGCACCCGGAGCTGCGGATGATGTATCACGCGCCCATCGGGCCGGTCACGGCACCGCTGATGCCTGTCTGGCTTGGCCAGACATCGGTACCTGACGCCTATGCGCGGCATCGGTATCTCACCGATGGCGAAAGTGCGCGGTTTCTCGACCGGCGCAAGGAAGCGAAGTCGCCCGATACCGTGTCCAGGGTGCCGCAGGGGATCGAAAGCGGCGAAAGCGCGGTATATGCATTCAAGCAGCTCATGCATCTGGCGTTCCAGAGGCAGGATACGATCCTGCCGGAGGTCGATACGCACTGGCGTAACCTGGAGGCCCGGATCGCCGAGGCGGTGCCAAACGTCACGCGCACGGCGCAGCTTTTGCTGGAGGCAGGCGAGCCTTCCCTGGCTGCGCAAGTCTTGACGGATTTCAGTGAAAAGTGGCTCAATCTCGCTTTGGCTGATTGCAAGGCGCTGGCGGCTGCGGCGCATGCCCGCCTGCGCGCGGCCCGTGAACTTAACCTCACGACGAAACCCCTCGCACCACCGCAGCTTTGGTAGGGCAGGTGCGGAGGTTGGCGGTCGAACATACGGCATTGGCCAGCAGAATGTTCAACGGCCCGAAAACCTTGTTGCACTGCGCGCACAACCCTTCGACGTCAGACGCTGCTTCGTAGCAGCGTCGAGGGAAATACCTGCTCCATCACTAACTCAACTGGCTCGGTCGGGTGGCAATTTACACAGCACCTGACGGAACCGGCACGTCGGTCGCTGCGGGAGGAATTTTTGGTCTTTGGCCATTTCCGCTGCATCGTTGCAAAAACTGTCAACCTCATGCCTCTGGGCCGCGTCAGACCCGTTCCAGGCAACTTCGACACGGGCTTGGTTCTTTACCTGCGACAGGCCCTGCGAAGTCTCATTCGATCATGCGGGCGAAGGGCATTGTCAGTTTTTGTGGAACTGGTTTCCGCATGGATTGTTGAGACTCGGCTAGTATAGCGAGCCGGAGAATGTAATGACGAAGGGTAAAAGAGAAAGCCAGACATCGACCGAGATTTTCCGCTTCGCAGAGGCGCGGATCGCTATCGAGAATGTCTCGCATGAAATCGACGGAGGACGGTTTCCGGCCAAGACCGTGGCCGAACAGCCGTTCGAATTTTTCTGTGACATTTTCTCTGACGGGCACGATGTTCTCCATGCCACTGTGACGATCCGGCCTCATCGCAAGGGTAAGAATGCGGCCAGTGTCGATCTGGAGCATCTGGGCAATGACCGTTGGCAGGGTGACGTTACCTTGCCCGAACCCGGCATGTGGGAACTGGAAATCCAGGCATGGCGCGACGTCTTCGGAACCTGGCGCAGGGATACCGCCAAGAAACTGAGCGCGGGGCAGGACATTTCCCTGGAACTGAAGGAAGCGCGGAAAATGGTGGAAGACGCACTTGAGGCGAAAGGTGCACCCAAAGCTGCGACACGCAAGAACCTCGAGGCCTTGTTGCAACGTCTCGACCGGAACGACGATACGGACAGCACGCAAACGCTGATGAGCGAAGAAACATTTCAGTTGATGCGGGAAGCTCAGGTCAAGGCGAACCTGACCACGTATGAACGCAAAATTCACATATGGGCCGATCGCGAGGCCGCTGCCTTCAGCGCCTGGTATGAGTTGTTCCCCCGGTCATGGGGCAAGGATGGCGCGCACGGGACGTTCGATGACGTGATCGATCGTCTGGCATATGTCAAGGATCTGGGTTTCGACGTGATTTACTTTCCGCCGATCCACCCTATCGGCAAGACCAACCGCAAAGGGCCCAATAACACGCTGACAGCCGGCGACGATGATCCCGGCAGCCCCTATGCGATCGGGTCAGACGACGGAGGGCATACGGCGATCGAACCCGAACTGGGAACGCTGGATGATTTCGACCGTCTGGTTGCCGCCGCGCAGGATCATGGACTGGAAGTCGCTCTTGATTTCGCCATTCAGTGTTCGCCTGACCATCCGTGGATCCGCGAGCATCCCGAATGGTTTGACTGGCGCCCTGACGGCACGATCAAGTTTGCCGAGAATCCGCCCAAGAAATACGAAGACATCGTGAACGTGCATTTTTACCGCGATGCCATCCCGTCGCTGTGGATCGAACTGCGTGATGTCGTGTTGTTCTGGATCGAGCACGGGGTCAAGATTTTCCGGGTGGATAATCCGCATACCAAACCGTTTCCATTCTGGGAATGGATGATCGGCGACATCCACAAGGATCATCCTGACGTGATCTTTCTCGCTGAGGCATTCACGCGTCCCAAGGTCATGAAAAGATTGGCAAAGGTAGGCTATAGCCAATCCTACAGCTATTTCACCTGGCGGCATACCAAGGAAGAGCTGACCGAATATCTGACGGGATTGACGCAGGAAGAATGCCGTCATTACATGCGACCGAATTTCTTTGCCAACACGCCCGATATCAATCCCTATTTCTTGCAGACGAGCGGGCGCGCGGGGTTTCGCACGCGCATGGTGCTGGCGGCGACGCTTGCGGGTAACTACGGGATTTATAACGGTTTCGAGATATGCGAAGGCGCGCCGGTGCCGGGCAAGGAGGAATACCTCGACAGCGAAAAGTATCAGCTGCGGGCGTGGGATTTCGACCAGCCCGGCCATATCAAGGACGATATCCGCCTCATCAACACCATCAGGCGCGAGAACGCCGCGATGCGGGATTTCACCAACCTGAACTTTTTCACGGCCCATGATGACCGGGTGCTTTACTATGGCCGCATGGATGCCGCGACAGGCAATTATCTGTTGTTCCATGTTCTGCTGGACCCCCACACGCCTGCCGACTTCGGTTTTGAATTGCCGCTGTGGAAATTTGGCCTGCCGGATGATGCGTCGATCGAGGTTCAGGACTTGATGCATGGCAACCGGTTTACCTGGCATGGGGTGAATCACCGGTTGGCTTTGCATCCCGATGCGCGCCCCTACGCGATCTGGCGGCTTTATCCTCCGCCAGGGATGCGGACATGAGCAAGACAGAAACAAGCGCGCTTGACGATCTGGCCCGGACAGATGTGACGCAGCTGATGCCGGAATGGCTGATCGGCCAGCGCTGGTTCGGGGCCAAGGATGCAAGGATCGAGGCCGTGCAGGTCAGACCGCTCGGGACCATGGCGGGTGCCAGATGCGCGCTGACAGTGCTTGATGTCGACCTTTCACACGGACCTCAGCGTTATTTCCTTCCGCTGTCGCGCGTCGAATACGGTGATCCGGCCTTGTCTGACGCGGCCACCAAGCCGGCGGTTCTGGTCGCCCGCGATGGCGGCGCGTTGATGGATGGCGCGTGCGACTCCGTGCTGGCCGAAGCGTTGCTGGATGGGATGCGGGCGCGCAGTATCCTGCATCACGATCAGTGGCAGGTGGTCTTCGAAGGGACCGAGGCGCTCGACCGGCTGGTGACGGACAAGGCGCGGGTGCTTTCGGTAGAGCAGAGCAATGCAACATTGGCCTTTGACGACATTGCGGTGCTGAAGATTTACCGCCGTCTGCGCGCCGGAATACAGCCCGATGTGGAGGTCGCACGACATCTGACTTTGGGTGGTTTCGATCAAACGCCGCCGTTTCTTGGTGCAATGGCCTTGCACGAGCCCGACACGGACCCGACGCTGCTGGCCGCCGCCTTTGCCTTCGTCCCCAACAAGGGCGATGCCTGGGCCTATCTGGGGGCGCAGTTGCGGGCGTCGATAGAGCACGAAGCGGATATGAGTGACGCGGGTCTAGGCCTGTGCCGGCTTCTGGGGTCGCGTACCGCTGGTTTGCACCGCGCTTTGGCACGGGCGACCGATGATCCGGCCTTTTCGCCCGAACCTGTCACCAAGGACGACTTGCGCGCATGGTCTGACGAGGCGCGCGAAGATCTGCACGAGGCGTTCTGCGGGCTTGAAAACGCGCTGGACCGGCTTGACGAGGGTGCGGTATTTATCGCACGGGAAGTACTGGACCGGCGCGATGAAGCGTTCGACCGGATCGATCGAATTGCTGCGCTCGATCCCAGCGGTCAGAAACACCGCATTCATGGCGACTATCATCTGGGTCAGGTTCTGGTCACAGAAGGCGATGTGGCCATCATTGATTTCGAGGGTGAACCGCGTCGCAACCTCGCGGCGCGCCGGAGCAAGACATCCGGCTTACGCGATGTGGCGGGTATGCTGCGATCCCTGGATTACGCAGCGGGTGCGGTGTCCGGCTTTGCCGAAGTAAATAGCAAGCTGATGAATGCGTGGCGTGTCCGAGCGATGCAGGCATTTCTGGACGCCTACCGTGCCGAGATTGCAGAACGTGCCGCCCATCCCGAGGATCCTGTCGCAGAGCCGCTTCTGGATCTCTTCCGGTTGCAGAAGGTCGGTTACGAGATCGCTTACGAGCTGTCGAACCGGCCTGCTTGGGTACATCTTCCGTTGGGTGGTCTGCTTGCACTTTTGGACGAGGAGTTGCCGCAATGACTGATACCTTACCTGATCATGCGCCTGAACGGAGCGTTATCGACGCTGTTCTGCGGGGACGATGCGGAAGCCCCTTTGGCGTGCTGGGGATGCATGGAAACGGCGACGGCAGATTGGTCGTGCGGGTGTTTGCGCCCGACGCGGCCGAGGTCATCGTGGTCGACGCCAAGACCGGACGCGAGGTCGCGCCGCTGCAACGGATCGATGACGAGGGATTCTTCAGCGGCTCCATGCCGCGCCGAAGCAAGGAATTCGCCTACCGCCTTAGGCTGCGCGCCGAAGGCGCAGAATGGACGCGCGAAGACCCGTATCGTTTTGGCCCTGTCCTTGGTGATCTGGACGAACACCTGCTGGCTGAAGGGCGTCATGAGGATTTCTATCGCAAGCTGGGGGCTCATCCGGTCAAGCACGAAGGCGTGGACGGTGTGAGCTTTGCCGTCTGGGCCCCGAACGCGCGCCGGGTCAGCGTCGTGGGTGATTTCAACGCTTGGGACGGTCGCCGCCATGCCATGCGCCGCCGTCTGGGTGGCGGAGTGTGGGAGTTGTTCGTGCCTGCATTGGGACCGGGTGCGCTCTACAAATTCGAGATATTGGGGGTGCAAGGCGATGTGCTTCCGCTGAAGGCCGATCCGGTGGCGTTGGCTGCCGAAGCGCCGCCCGCGACGGCGTCAATTGTCTCGGGATTGCCAAAGCACGAATGGCAGGACGCCGGCTGGCGGGACGATATCGCCAAGCGAGATGCGCGGCGCGAGCCGATGTCGATTTATGAGGTCCATGCAAGCAGTTGGCGGCGTGCCGAAGGCGACAAGGTGCTGAGCTATGCCGAGCTTGGCGAACAAATCGCGGAATATGCGACCTGGATGGGATTTACGCATGTGGAGTTCTTGCCGCTCAGCGAACATCCGTTCACGGGGTCCTGGGGATACCAGCCGGTCGGGCTTTTTGCGCCGACCGCCCGGCATGGTGGCCCCGACGATTTCGCCGCGATGGTGGATCGGCTGCACGCTGCGGATCTGGGTGTCATCCTTGACTGGGTGCCGGCGCATTTTCCGTCGGACGCCCACGGGCTTGCACGGTTTGATGGCACCGCCCTTTACGAGCACGAAGACCCGCGTCTGGGATTTCACCGCGACTGGAATACGCTGATCTACAATTTCGGCCGCACCGAGGTCGCCAATTTCCTGCGCTCCAGTGCGCTTTACTGGTTGCGCGAATACCATGTGGACGCCCTGCGCGTGGATGCGGTCGCGTCCATGCTGTACCTTGATTATTCGCGTGAAGCGGGTGAATGGATCCCGAACCGCGAGGGCGGGAGGGAGAACCTGGATGCCATCGACTTTCTCCGCGGCGTGAACGCGGCGGTGGCAGAGTATACGCCAGACGCGCTGACCATCGCCGAGGAATCGACGGCCTGGCCGAGCGTGAGCCGCCCAACCAGTGACGGCGGACTGGGGTTCGATTTCAAATGGAACATGGGATGGATGCACGACACGCTGGATTACATGGCGACCGATCCTCTTTATCGCAAATACGACCACGGCAAGATGACATTCGGTCTGCATTATGCGTTCTCGGAAAACTTCATACTGCCGCTCAGCCATGATGAGGTCGTGCACGGAAAGGGATCCTTGCTGACCAAGATGCCGGGTGAAAAATGGCAGAAATTCGCGAATTTGCGCGCCTATCTCGGTTTCATGTGGACGCACCCGGGCAAGAAGCTGTTGTTCATGGGTTGCGAATTTGCGCAGGAGCGGGAATGGAACCATGACCGCAGCCTTGACTGGCATCTGCTTGAGGATCCGGCGCATGAAGGCATGCAGCGGCTGGTGCGCGATCTCAACACCCTATATCGTGACACACCCGCGCTCTATCGCCTTGATTGCGCGCCCGAAGGGTTCGCCTGGATCGAAGGCGGAGATACCGAAAACAACGTTTTCAGCTATGTGCGGTATGGCGATGAAGGTGATCCGCCCGTCGTGGTGGTTGCCAACATGGCCCCTGTCTTGCGCGAAGGTTTTCGTATCGGCATGCCACATGAAGGGCATTGGCGCGAAGCTCTCAATACCGATGCGACCGGTTACGGCGGTTCCGGCGCAGGCAACGGGGATGCCGTGGTGGCCCAAAGCCCCGGATCACACGACCAACCTGCAAGCGCCTTGCTCACGCTTCCTCCGCTGGCGGTAATTGTCCTTGTTCCGGAGAAATGAAATGACCCAGGTCGGTATCCCGAGGGGCGGCTCTGATTTTCCGCTAGGCGCAACGTGGGATTCCTCGGGCGTGAACTTTGCCTTGTTTTCAGCCAATGCGACCAAGGTCGAACTGTGCCTGTTCGATCCTACGGGCAGAAAAGAAACCGACCGCATCGCGCTGCCCGAATATACCCATCAGGTCTGGCACGGCTATTTCCCGTGGATCCGGCCGGGACAGCTTTATGGCTATCGCGTTCATGGTCCCTACGCGCCGAAAGAAGGGCACCGTTTCAATCCCAACAAGTTTGTGTTGGATCCTTATGCGCTTGAACTACGCGGCAAATTGCGCTGGCATGACGCGCTGTTCGGCTACAAGATCGGGCATGGCAAGGGCGACCTGAGCTTTGATAAACGCGATAGCGCCAATTACATGCCCAAATGCGTTGTCGTCGATCCGGCTCACACCTGGGGGTCGGATGTTCGGCCCGACACGCCATGGTCTAAAACGGTTATCTACGAAGCCCACGTCAAGGGGATGACGGCGCGCAATACCGATCTGCCCCAGAAGATCCGTGGCACGTTCGAAGGGCTGGCGGATCGCGCGACGATCGACCATCTGCTCAAGCTCGGCGTTACGGCGGTGGAGCTGTTGCCGGTGCAGTCTTTTTTCGACGACCGTCATCTCACGGATCGCGGATTGACCAATTTCTGGGGCTACAACACGCTGGGCTTTTTTGCTCCCGCGCCGCGCTATCTGACCCCGAATGGCGCGATCCACGAGTTCAAGCTGATGGTGCGTCGCCTGCACGAAGCGGGCATCGAGGTCATCATGGATGTCGTCTACAACCACACGGCGGAGGGCAACGAGCTTGGCCCCACCTTGTCTTTCAGAGGGATTGACAACGCAAGCTACTACATCCTCGCGGATGATCCGCGCCATTACTACGACACGACCGGCTGCGGCAATTCGCTGGATCTGCGGCATGGGCGGGTGTTGCAGATGGTGATGGATTCGCTGCGTTACTGGGTGGAGGAATGTCACGTCGACGGCTTCCGGTTTGATCTGGCCACGACGCTGGGTCGCGAACGTGAAGCCTTCGACATGAACTCGGTCTTTCTGGAGGCGACACGGCAGGATCCTGTCCTCAGCCGGGTGAAGCTGATCGCGGAGCCGTGGGATACCGGCCCCGACGGGTATCAGCTGGGCAATTTCCCCCCCGGCTGGGCCGAATGGAACGACAGCTACCGCGATACGGTGCGCGCTTTCTGGAAGGGTGAACCGGGGGTGGCAGGCGATCTGGCGGGCGGTTTGCTGGGGTCGGCGGACAGGTTCGAAAGGCTTGGGCGGCGGCCGTGGGCCAGCGTCAATTTCGTGACCGCTCATGACGGGTTCACCCTGACCGACCTCGTCAGCTATAATGACAAGCACAACGAGGCCAATGGCGAAGACAATCAGGACGGACACGATCACAACCTGTCCTGGAATTGCGGTGTCGAGGGACCGACCGACGACGAGACAATCATCGCCCTGCGCGACCGCCAGCGCCGCAACATCATCACCACGCTGCTTATTTCGCAAGGTACGCCGATGATGTTGATGGGGGACGAGCGGGGTCGAAGCCAGCATGGCAACAACAACGCTTATTGTCAGGACGAGGAATATAACTGGCTGGATTGGGAGCTTGACGGCGAAGGCAACCGTGATTTCGAAGACTTCGTCACCGGAGTTGTGGCGGTACGGCGCAGCCGTGCATTGTTGCAGGCCGAAGCGTTCTATCACGCAACCGAACAGCCGCGCTTTGCCGGTGAGGCCCATTGGCTACGCCCTGACGGCCAGAAAATGGGTGCCGAGGATTGGGAAAACGACGCGCGCGCGCTCACTTTGCAGCTGACCATGCCGGGCGAACAGATGCTGATCCTGCTTAACTCAGAGGCCGAACCGGTACAGTTTGCGTTGCCCGAAGCGAGGGCGACAGGATGGCGCATAGTGGTCGACACCGCGCGCGCGATTGCGGCCGCGCATCCCGACGAAACCGCTTCGCAAGGCGAGGTTGAGGTCGAAAGCCGCGCAATTCTCGTGCTGGAAAGCGTCGACGCATGAGCGGTCTGGTGGGTTCTTCGCGGGATTGGGGCGCAAGGTTGGACGGCGATGCGGCGCATTTAGCGCTATGGGCACCGGGACAGGACCGCATCGCCCTTCGGGCAGGCGGTCAGGATCGAACCATGCAAAGAGATGCCGATGGATGGTTTACCTTGTCCGTGCCGGACCTGACGGCTGGTGCTGAGTATCTGTTTGTGCTGCCCGACGGGACGACAGTACCCGATCCTGCGGCACGACAGCAGAGTGGAGATGTTCACGGCCCATCGCTGATCGTTGACCCGAACGCCTATCACTGGCGACAAGCATTCCCTGACCGCACTTGGGAAGAGGCGGTGATTTACGAGCTGCACATCGGAGCCTTCACGCCCGAAGGCACGTTTGAGGCGGCGCGTGAACGGCTCGGAGACCTCGCGGCACTTGGGGTGACGGTAATAGAGCTCATGCCGGTGGCCCAGTTCGCGGGTGACCGGGGCTGGGGCTATGATGGTGTGCTGCCTTATGCGGTCCATCCAGCTTATGGGACGCCCGATGATCTGCGCGCGCTGGTCGATGCGGCGCATGGGCTAGGGTTGCTGGTGCTGCTCGACGTTGTTTACAACCACTTCGGTCCGGAGGGGAATTACCTCAATCGCTATGCGCCGGACTTCTTTGATGACGAACGCCAGACGCCTTGGGGGGCTGCCATTGCCTATCATCGCCCGCCCGTCAGAAACTTTTTTATCGGGAATGCGCTTTATTGGCTGAGGGATTTTCGCTTTGACGGATTGCGGCTGGATGCGATCGACCAGGTTCGGGACCGGTCGGAACCGGAGATCCTGGTCGAGCTTGCCCAGACCGTGCGTACACAGCTGGATCGCCCGCTTCACCTGACGACCGAAGACAATCGCAACATCGTGCGTCTGCATGAACGGCGCGACGGTCGCGTGGTGCTTTATACCAGTGAATGGAACGATGATTTCCACAACGCCGCGCATGTCATCACGACCGGTGAGGTCGAAGGCTACTACGCCGATTTCGCCAAAGACCCTCATGCGCTTCTGGCGCGCGCGCTGGCGGAAGGTTTCGCCTATCAGGGGCAGGCGACAGCAAAAGATGGCATCGCCCGCGGCGCGCCAAGCGATGCTCAACCGCCGGTCGCATTCATTGATTTCGTACAGAACCACGACCAGACTGGAAACCGTGCTTTCGGCGAACGGTTGAATGCGCTTGCTCCTGACGCCGCCGTGCGGGCGCTCCGCGCCATTCTGCTGCTATCGCCGCATGTGCCGCTGATCTTCATGGGTGAGGAATACGGTGAGCGGCAACCGTTTTTGTTCTTTACCGATTTCGAAGGCGACCTTGCCGACGCGGTCCGCGAGGGTCGTCGTCGCGAATTCGCCGGATTTGCGAGCTTTGACGCGGACGGTGCCGACCTCCCTGATCCGAATGCGTTAAGAACGTTCGAGATGTCCAAGCTGAATTGGGCGCGCCTTGCGGGGGAAGGGGCGGACATATGGCATGAAACCCAAGCCTTGTTAAGTTTGCGCAAACAGCATGTGGTGCCGTGGCTTGCCGGAACGGCAGGCGGGGCGGGCAAGGTGGTGCAAGCCGATCAAAGCTCTGTCGCCGTTGACTGGCAGTTGGCCGGGGGCTTGCTGGAATTGCGCGCAAACCTGTCCGCCACGCCAAAATCGCTGGCCCCGGTCCAAGGCGAAGTGATCTATTCCACGTCCCCCGTCGAAACACCGGAGGCATGGCAGGTCGTCGTCTCCGTTTTTCAGGGAGACTCCAGGTGAATACAAAGATGGACGCACAGGCGCGGACGTTGGGAATACCACGAGGATACACCGACGCGGCTGGCCACAAAAAGCGCGTACCCGCACAAACGCGTCGGACCATCTTGTCGGCGCTGGGCAAGTCCGGCACGCCGGAGCCATCAGAGCACGCGCCCGAAGAACCTCGGATGATCGTGCCGGAAGATGTCGCGTGTTTTGTTCCGGATCACCTCACCACGTCCCCCGCCTGGGGCGTCTTTTGCCAGCTTTACGAGCTGAGATCGGCGCGAAACTGGGGTATCGGCGACTTTGCTGATCTGGCACGTCTGGCATCCATCATTGGCGCGCAGGGCGGCGATTTTTTGGGTGTGAACCCGCTCCATGCGCTCTTTCTGGCTGATCCGGCACGAAACAGTCCATTCGCGCCGTCAAACCGGGCCTTTCTCAACCCGCTTTACATCGCAGTGGACGAAGTGCCGGGACACCGGCCCCCGGCAGAGGACGAACTGGAAGCGTTGCGGCAGACTGAAAGGGTTGATTATCCGCGCGTCGCTCGCGCCAAGCTGACAGCGCTGCGCGCAGCCTTCGACGCAGGGCCGTTTGCAGACGGTGACCGCCGTGAAGATCACGACCAGTTTTGCGCGATGCGTGGCGATCCGCTTTATCGTCATGCGGAATTCGAAGCTCTTTCCGCGCATTTCGCCGAGTCAGGGCGGGGTGCCGGATGCGCAGATTGGCCCGACACCTTCTGCGATCCAGCAAGCCGGGAGGTGCGCGCGTTTTGCGATGATCATCGCGAGAATATTGATTTTTATGTCTGGCTGCAGTGGTTGGCGGACCGCCAATTGGCGCAGGCCCAGCGTGCCTGCCGCGACGCTGGGATGCGCGTCGGGCTTTATGTCGATCTCGCGGTGGGGGAAGCCCCCGACGGTTCGGCAGGCTGGGGCGGCGAGGTGATGATGGCGGGCCTGCATATCGGCGCGCCGCCTGACCTGTTTCAGAGCCACGGACAGAATTGGGGGCTGGCCGCGCCGTCTCCGGTGGCGCTTGAGGAACGGGATTTCGCCCCCTTTCGTGACATGATCCGCGCCCAGCTCGACCATGCCGGCGCGCTGCGGATCGATCATGTGATGGCGCTGTGGCAATTGTTTCTGATCCCCGAAGGACAGGATGCCTCAAAGGGTGGTTATCTGCGCTATCCGCTAGCGGATCTGGTTCGTGTACTGGCCGAAGAAAGCCACCGTGCGCGCGCGGTAATCGTGGGCGAGGATCTGGGGTCGGTGCCGCGAGGGTTCCGGCAGATGATGTCGAAAGCACGGATATTGTCCTATCGCCTGCTTTATTTCGAACAGGAGGATGAGAGGTTCATCGCGCCACAAGAATATCCCGAAGCGGCGCTCGCCTGTCTTTCGACGCATGACTTGCCGACGCTTGCAGACTGGTGGCAGGGCCGGGACATCGAATTGAGAGAGGCCTTTGGCCTTGTGAGCCCGGATGTATCGGCGCAACACGCAAAAGACCGCAAGTCGGAGCGCGCGAACCTGGTGGCGGCGCTAGTGGCGGATGACCTGCTGGGCAAAGATGAGGTCGATGCGACCGCGACTGATCTGCCTATGCCGGTTTTGTGCGCATCGCATGCGTATGTGGCACGCACCGCTTGCGTGATGATGGCAGCGCGTCTGGCCGATCTCGTGGGGCCACAGGCCCCGACGAATGTGCCGGGAACTACCGATGAATGGCCCAACTGGTGCCTGCGCAGCCCGACATCGCTTGAGCAATTGACAGATCAGATGGCGTTTCGCGAGGTCTGTACAGTCTTGCGCGACGCGCGCCCACGGCCTCCTGCCAATGACTGATACAGCGCTGCATATTCGGCGGCGCTGGCGTGCCAGGATACGTCTGTCGCCATAGCGTTGCGTTTGATGCGCTGCCATACCTTGCTGTCCGATCGCAAGTCGAGCATTCGGTCTACGCCCGCGATGATGCCGCTTAGGGACACCTCGCGAAGGTGAATGCCTGTCGCGACCTTGCGGGCAAGCGCTGCGGCGTTGGCGTCGATGACAGAATCGACCAAGCCTCCGGTTGGAGCCACAATGGGGACCGCCCCGTAACGAAGGGCGCAAAGCTGGGTCAGGCCGCAGGGTTCGAACCGCGAGGGGACCAGCAAAGCGTCGGTCCCTGCCTGTATACGGTGGGCCAGTGCCTCATCGTAGCCAATATGCAGACCTACACGCCCGGGATTGCGCGCCGCGACGTCGCGGGCCATCGCTTCGATTGCGTCATCGCCCGTACCGAGGATCAGCAGGTTCAGATCCCGTTCCAGCAGGGCATCAGCAGCCTCAAGGATCAGGTCGATACCCTTTTGCTCGGTCAGGCGGCTGACGACGGAAAGCAGTGCGCGCTCCCCGTCGAGGGCGAATGCCGTGCTCAGTGCCTGACGGTTGACGTCCCGTCCCGCGATGGCCCGAGCGGAGTAGTTTCGTTCGATCAGCTGATCGGTCTCGGGATTCCATTCGTCGGTGTCGATACCGTTGAGAATGCCGGTCATCCCTTTTTCGTGTGCACGTATGACCCCATCAAAACCCATGCCATGGTCGGGGCGCTGCAATTCCTCTGCGTAGGTGGGACTGACGGTGGTGATCGCATCGGCGTACCACAGTCCCGCTTTGAGAAAGCTCACGTCGCCGTGAAACTCAAGACCATCCATAGCGAAGAATTCATCCGGCAGGTTGAGCTCGGGGAAAATGTTCGCCGGAAAGCTGCCGGGAAACGCAATGTTGTGGATCGTGTACACGGTTGCGGTCTTCAAGCCGGCCGCGTGGAAATAGGCGGGAACGAGGCCCGCCTGCCAGTCGTGACTGTGTGCGATATCCGGCACCCAGCCATCCGGTGGATCGGCTACAAGCGCGACGGCGGCCTGTGACAATGCGGCAAAGCGTTTCCAGTTGTCGGGGTGATCGTGGCCCTCCGCATCTGCATAGGGGCCGGTTTCACGATCAAAGAGGCCCGGCATATCAAGGATCCAGATGGTGATCCCGTTGACCTGAGTCTTTTTCAGGACAGCCGACCCCATCGACAGCTCGATTTTTGTGCCTTTGCCATCTGTCTCGCCAATGCGTTCCTTGACCTGCGGATAGCCGGGCAGAATTACCCGCATGTCGATACCTATCTCGGCAAGAGCAGTGGGGAGCGACCCGATCACATCGGCAAGACCCCCCGTCTTGATCAGAGGGTACATTTCTGAGGTTACCGACAGGATGCGCATGGCCGTCTTTCACAATTACATGAAACAACGATCCTGACTGTCAGTTGTTCCCGCAAATGCCATGCAGGAACCCAATCGTGTCCGGCACGTTTTGCCGTATCGGGGCGATCGGTTCCCCCACAGTCGGAGTGACAATGCTCAGTTTTCCCACTTCGCTTTACAGATTGCAGTTGCGTGGCGACGTCGATTTTACGGTGGCCACAGACCTGTTGCCCTATCTGGACGATCTAGGGATCAGCCATCTTTACCTGTCGCCGATTTTTACTGCGGAGGCCGGATCGACCCACGGCTATGATGTGATCGACCCGACACAAATTGATCCCGCGCTGGGTGGTCGCGCTGGTTTCGAAAGCCTAGCCAAAGCGGCGGCCGCTCGCAGGATCGGGATCGTTCTGGATATCGTGCCGAACCACACCGCGTTCAGCTTGGAAAACCCGTGGCTTCGAGATGTGCTGCGTCACGGACCGGACAGTAGATATGCGCGCCATTTCGATCTGGACGCCAAGGACCGGATTCGGCTGCCGATGCTGGATGCGCCGTTCGAGGAGACGGTCGAAAAAGACGCTCTTTTGATCGAGGAAACGTCTGAAGGGTTTGTGCTGGTCCACGGCCCGCTTCGGGTTCCGCTGGCGGATGCAACGGCAGAGCACGCCGGTGATCTGCGGACGCTGCACGCTCGGCAGCACTGGCGCTTGACCAACTGGCGCAGCGAACGCGATGCGATTAGTCACAGGCGCTTTTTCAACATAACCAGCCTTGTCGGGATGAGGATCGAAGACCCCGAGGTGTTCGAGGACACGCATAGATTGATCTTTGACCTTGTGGACAAAGGGATGGTTCACGGTTTGCGGATCGACCATGTGGACGGACTGGCCGACCCGGCACAATATCTGCGCCGTATGGCGGATCGCCTTGCGGGGGTGCCGATCTGGGTCGAAAAAATCCTTGCTGCCGATGAATTTTTGCCGGACTGGCCTGTGTGCGGAACGACAGGATACGTCGTGGCGGGACAGATCGGTCAGGTTCTGACCTCGGGCGAGGGGGGCGCGCGTCTGGAAACGCTCTATCGCGACAGAACGACGGAGATGCAAAGTTTCCCGGCTATGGTCCGGGCGGCCAAGCGCGAAATTCTGACCAATGATCTGGCGGCGGAGCTATGGGTGCTGCATCGGATGGTTGTGGACCTGGCGGAGCGTGATCCGGTCGGATCGGAATACGGTCCCGAAATCTGGCGCCAAGCCATCATCGGTCTGATAGCAGCCTTTCCGCGATATCGCACCTACCTTGACGCGGATGAGGCCAGCGAAGAGGACCGCCGCCTGTTGAACGATGCTGCCGATGCGGCCGCAGAGCCGCTGGACCGCCGGCCCATCGACCTGTTGACGGGGTGGCTGCTGGACGGGCCGGAAGCTTTGCGCGTGAGATTCCAGCAGGTCGCGGGCGCTACGATGGCCAAAGGACAGGAAGACACGGCTTTTTATCGCTATAACCGCTTGTTGTCGGCGAACGAGGTCGGGGCGGAGCCTGCCGAACCCGCGATATCCGGCGTTGAATTCCAGTCCCTCATGAGAAAACGCGCCGAAGCGATGCCTGATGGCGTCAGCCTGACCACCAGTCATGACACCAAACGGTCAGAAGATGCGCGTCTGCGCATCGCGGCCCTGTCGCACCACCCCGAAGTGATGGAGCAGTTGCTGACACAGGCCGACACATTGAAGGAAGCAGCCGCCGTTCCGGCAAACCTGCGATGGTATCTGATCCAGTCGGTCTGGGCTTTGCCTGCCGACGCTCCGGACCGTGCGGCGCGGTTGTGCGAACATGCGATAAAAGCCATGCGCGAAGCCAAACAGGGAACCACATGGCAAAGCCCCGATGAGGCGTTTGAAAAGGTCGCTACGCAGCTTGTAGAGGCTTTGGTTGCGAAATGGGCCGCGTTTCCAGAGCAGACGCAGGCCGCAGCCCTTACCGCAGACCGCCTGTCCGTCGCGCAACTGGCGCTCAAGCTGACGGTGCCGGGCGTTCCGGACATCTATCAAGGGTCAGAGATAGCATGCCATTTGTTGACCGATCCCGACAACCGGCGGGCAGTCGATTGGGGACCACTCCGGCGCGCGTTGCGCGACCCCTCGACGCTTGAGCGGCCCTTGGACCGGGCAAAGTTCACCCTGACCCGCGCTATGCTCGACCTGCGTCGTCAGAACCCCGAGTTCTTTCGCCATGCCAGCTTCGAGCCGATCAAGACGCAGTCTGGCACAGTCGGTTTTCAGCGTCGGCAAAAGGGAAAATTGCTTGTTGGCGTCGTTTCCACGAACGGGAAAGCGATCAGCGGTGACGTCTCTGGCGCTTCGGTCGTTTGGGGAAGATCGGCGTCAGAAAACTCCGAGTTACTGGAGGACGCGGCAATTTTGCGGTGGAACGAGGCCTCAGGTTAAACTGGTTTAACGAGTGTAAAAAAATTTGTTCGTTCTTGGAACCACTCGCTCAAAGCTCGGTTGAATTATACAACCTTTGCAAGATTTTCCCGGCAGCCTGCCTGCGTAGAAACAAACGGACAATAATGCCATGCCACATTTTCGCGGCACCTCTTCGGTGCATTCTACAGATATGTCTTCCTGTCTTACCGTTCTGCTCGCAGGTGGTAAAGGATCTCGACTTGAGGAAATGACGGAGAACGATAGCAAGCCCGCACTAAGGTTCGGAGACAGGGCGCGTATCGTAGACTTTGCGATTGGCAACGCACGCAATTCCGGCCTTCACCACATCCTCGCGGCGACCCAGTACAAGCCGCAATCTCTCCACCGGCGGTTGTCGAATTTCTGGCAACCGATCTTTGCTGAATGCAACGGGCAGATCGACATCTGCTATGGTCCCGATGTTACGGGCCGCGAAAAGGGATATGAGGGAACAGCCGCCGCCGTCACCGCGAACATCGAACGAATTGACGCTGCCGCACCCGAGCATGTGATTGTTCTGGCGGCCGATCATGTCTACCGCATGGATTATCGAGAGATGTTCAAGACCCATTTGAACGCAGGCGCGGATCTGACCGTCGCCGCTGACACTGCCCCTTTGGAACAGGCGAGCGCCTTCGGGATCATCCACGCCAACGGCGAAGGCAGAATCCGGGATTTTCTGGAAAAGCCCGACAACCCCCCGGCCATGGCCGACAACCCCAATCGGGCTTTTGTCAGCATGGGGGTCTATATCTTTCGCTGGTCGGCGTTGCGCAGAGTGCTTTTGAATGATGCGCGAAACGCCGCATCCGCGCATGATTTCGGTTTTGATATTGTGCCGCAATTCGTCAAGGCGGGGACTGCCGTCGTTCACCGCCTTGCCTCTCCGGTGCCGTTTCTCGACCCGTATTGGCGGGATGTCGGTACGCTCGACGCTTATTTCGAAGCTCATCTCGACTTTGTTCGTGCCCAAGACCCGCAGCAAGAGGCGCAAGAAATTTGGCCGATCCTGCCCCGATCCGTTGGGGGAGTGCTCAGCCATACGCATACTATTGATGGCAACGGTCCGATTGGCGTCACCAATTCCTACATAGGTTCGCATACCGTCGTGGGGCGAGGGACGCGTATCAACCGGGCGCTTGTCATGCAGGGCGCGGTGGTCGGCGCTGAGTGTCGTATCAACGGAGCCATCCTGGCACCTGGGGTCGTCCTTGAACCGGGAACCGTAATCGGCAGGGATGCCGAGGAAGACGCGCAATGGTTTCGACGCACCAATGAAGGTACAGTGCTGGTTACACCTGCCATGCTGGCGTATCGACGGCGCGAAGAAGAACGGTTTGCAATCAGGGCACCGCGTAAACGCGCAAGCTGGCTGGAGAAATCCACGTCTGCGGGCCGAAGTGCCGATCTGGCGCCCAATCACAGCTAGGAACAGCAAACACATGACACCAAAGGTGGTCAAGTAACGCATGAAATCCAATGATGACAAAGGCAAATCCAAAAGCACCGGACCGCGACCAATGGCCGGCGCAGTCATGCCCGATCCGAACCCGGTCGGTATCCTGCCGCGTCCCGGTCCGGAATTGATCGCGCGGCTTCGTTCTGTCTCGATGCTGGATCAGGCGCGCCGCCATGCGGTCGCGTATGGTGGTCACAGTCGCTTGTGGTCTCGACCTTACGCGGTGGCCAAGCCGCGAACGGCTTTGGCCGTCGCACCTGTGTGGATCACCACCTATCCGCCCGCCGTCATTACACCAGACGATCAGTCGGTGCTTGCCACGCTTGGTGAAGAGACCCTGTGGAGCGCGCTATCCCAAATCGGGATCCGCGCAATTCACGCGGGTCCGACCAAGCGTTCGGGCGGTTATGACGGCCACAAATATACGCCGACTGTGGACGGAAACTTTGACCGTATCGGATTTGACACCGATCCGGCTTTCGGCACTCTGGACGAGTTTATAGCGATGAGCCGGATGGCGGCGGCTCACAACGCGGTGGTGATCGACGATGTAATTCCCTCCCACACAGGCAAGGGGCCCGACTTCCACCTTGCGCTGATGCGGCACGAAGATTGGGCAGGGCTTTACCATATGGTCGAGATCCCTCAGGAGGACTGGGACATATTGCCGGATGTCCCGGACGATCGCGATGTGGTGAACCTGGCCCCCGAGATCGTCGATGTGCTGGCCGAAAAGGGCCATATCGTCGGCCAGCTACAGCGGGTGATCTTTTTCGAGCCCGGCGTCAAGGAAACCGACTGGAGCGTGACCAAGCCGGTCGTAGGGGTAGATGGCATCGCCCGGCGGTGGGTCTATCTGCATTATTTCAAAGAAGGTCAGCCCAGTCTGAACTGGCTCGATCCATCTTTTTCCGCTCAGCAGATGATTATCGGTGACGCGCTTCATTCGCTCGACGCGCTCGGCGCGCGCGGGCTTCGGCTGGACGCTAACGGTTTTCTGGGGATCGAGCGATCCAGCGACGGGATGGTCTGGTCGGAAAGCCATCCGTTGTCCGGGGTCGGCAACCAGCTTTTGGGTGGCATGATCCGCAAGGCAGGCGGTTTCAGTTTTCAGGAACTCAATCTGACCGTTGACGATATCGCCGCCATGTCCGACGGGGGCGCGGATCTGTCCTACGATTTCATCACGCGACCCGCCTATCATCACGCGCTGGTAACGGGCGACACGGAGTTTCTGCGCATGATGCTGAGGATGGTCCGGGAATACGGGATTGACCCGGCATCTCTGATCCACGCGCTTCAGAATCACGATGAACTGACGTTGGAGCTGGTGCATTTCTGGACCCTGCACGCCAATGACATGTTCACCTTGGGAGGCCAGTCGTGGCAGGGCCGCACCCTGCGCACGCATATCCGCGAGACCATGTACGAAGCGATCAGCGGGCCGCGCGCGCCTTACAATCTGCGTTTTGTAACCAATGGTGTAGCCTGCACCACAGCCAGCTTCATCGCAGCTGCTCTGGGGTACGAGGACATTTCGGATATGTCACCGGAACAGGTCGAGACGATAAAGAAGGTGCATCTGCTGCTGGCGATGTACAACGCGTTTCAGCCCGGTGTCTTCGCGCTTTCCGGTTGGGACATGGTAGGTGCGCTTCCGCTTGATCCGGCGTCGGTCACGCATCTGATGGAGGATGGCGATACCCGCTGGATTGAACGCGGTGCCTACGATCTTGCGGGAAATTGCAGCGACAAGATGCAGTCTCACGAAGGAATACCGCGCGCCCGAACGCTGTACGGACCCATACCGGAACAACTCAAGGATCCCGAAAGCTTTGCCAACCGGCTCAAACGGCTTTTGGCAGTCCGCGAGGTACATGGGATCGGCGCGAGCGAACAGGTGGACATCCCCGATGTAGAGGCTCCGGGTCTGCTGATCATGGTTCACGACCTGCCTGACCAGCGCGGCACGCAGATCACGGCGTTGAATTTTGGCGATACGCCCGTAGACGAGGAGGTCGAAATCCCAAGCCCGCGTGCAGGGCCGGTGATCGACATGCTGGAAGAGCGGATTGACGGTGAGTTGGGCGAGGACGGTATCCTGCGCATCCAGCTTGAACCGTTCGAGGGTCGGTCGCTGCGTATTGCCTATGCGCTGCCGATCTGACTCGCCCACAGCAATGCGCGATATCCGATGTCGGGCACATCTCATAGCCTGCTCCATCAGTGGGAAGCGTGCCTGCACCTTGTGAAACGCAAGGCGTGGCCATCGGAGTTGCGCTATGTATAACAAGCGATGAAAACGCGGCATCGTGGGGGCAAGGGATGGATAGGGTACTTATCGCGGGCGGGGGCATCGGTGGATTGGTCCTTGGGCTGACACTGCACCAGATCGGCGTACCGTTCACTGTCTTCGAGAGCGTTCGTGCACTCAAGCCGCTTGGCGTCGGGATAAATTTGCAGCCGAACGCGGTGCGCGAACTGGAGGCCTTGGGGGTCGGTGCCGAGGCGTTGAACACGGTCGGCGTCTCTGTGCGCGAATGGGCGTTGGTGGGCCGCAAGGGACAGGAAATATATGCCGAGCCGCGCGGCACTGTGGCAGGCTACAACTGGCCGCAATTTGCCGTCCATCGCGGCGCGTTTCATATGCTGCTCTATCAAGAGCTGATCGAGCGCGCGGGCGCTGACTGCGTCCAGCTGGGCGCGCGGGTCACGGGGTATGCAAAGACCGGAAACGGCGGCGTCGAGGCGATCGTCGAGCGAAACGGCGAAACCACCCGCGAAGCCGGTGCGGTGCTGATCGGGGCGGACGGCATCCATTCCAATGTCCGCGCACAGATGCATCCCGATCAGCCGCCGATCCATTGGGGTGGGGCGGTCATGTGGCGCGGCACCACATTGGCCAAGCCGATCCGGACCGGTGCGTCCTTTGTCGGTTTGGGCGACCACAGGCAAAGGATGGTGATCTATCCGATCTCCGCCCCCGATCCTGACACCGGTCTGGCGCGGATCAACTGGATTGCCGAAGTTACCTATGACGACCCTTCGCTGCGCGATCGCATCGGTTGGTTCGGCGAAGCCAAGGTCGAGGATTTTGCCCATCACTTCGCTGAGTGGCGGTATGACTGGCTTGATGTGCCGACTTTGCTGCGCGGGGCGGAGGTGACATACGAGAACGCGATGATCGACCGTGATCCGGTGGCAACCTGGCAAGACGGACCCGTGGCGCTGATGGGTGACGCCGCGCACGCGATGTATCCCACAGGATCCAACGGAGCGAGCCAGGCGGTCATCGACGCGCGGACATTGGGTGCTGCTTTTGTGGCGCATGGCTTGGGTCAAGAGGCGCTTGCCGCTTTTGACGCGGACCTTTGCGGCCCTGTCTCAGATCTGATCCTGCGCAATCGGGGGGCCGGTCCGTTCGGCTTGCTGAACCTTGTCAACGACCGGTGCGGCGGCGCGTTCGATCACATCGACAACGTGGTGTCGCCCGAAGAGCGCACCGATTTCATGGCGAAGTACAAGGCGGCTGCCGGTTTCGCGATGGAGGCTTTGAACAGCGCACCCCCTATCATTCCGGTTGGCGCACGGATGTCTTGAAAGACTTCCGGCCCCGGTGCTTGCTCAACGCCGAGGCCGGGTCGCCTCCTTGATTGGGGTAAAGGAGGCTTTCCCGATGCCGGTGGTTTGGCATCGGGGATCTTCGTGGTTCAGGCGTCCTGCTTGGCCATCGTGCCGATGGTCACGTCAAGCGTCACTTCGGCCCCCTTGCGGAACACGGTGACGGCCGCCGTCGCCTCAGGATCGGTCAGGGCCACTGCGCGGGTCAGGTCGCGCAGTTCCAGGATCGGCTGGCCTGCGAAGGACAGAATGATATCGCCTTCCTCAAGTCCTGCCTTCTCGGCTGGACTGTCATCGGCCACGCCCTCGACTACGGCACCTTTCGGCGCGTCATAGCCCAGAACATTGGCGACTTCTTCGCTCATCGGAGCGATTTGAACGCCGAGCCACCCACGGGTTACTTTCCCGTCATCGCCAAGGTCGGCCACGATGTCCTGCACCAGTTGCGACGGTACGGCAAAACCGATTCCGACAGACCCGCCCCCCGGTGAGATGATCGCGGTATTCACGCCGATCACTTCGCCCGCATTGTTGAACAACGGTCCGCCCGAGTTACCACGGTTGATCGCGGCGTCGGTCTGGATGAAGTCATCGAACGGCCCTGCATTGATGTTGCGCGAAGTTGCCGAGATGATGCCGCTGGTCACGGTGCCGCCAAGGCCGAACGGGTTGCCCACTGCGACGACTTCGTCGCCGGCACGCATCGTGTCGGAATCCCCGAACTGTACTGCAGGCAGGTCGACATCCGCTTCGATCTTCAGAAGAGCGATGTCCGTGGCGCGGTCACTGCCGACAACCGTCGCATCAAAACTGCGGCCATCGGCCAGTTTGACGGTTACGGTCTCGGCACCATCCACGACATGCGCGTTGGTTACGATCTGCCCGTCGGCGGAGATGATAAAGCCGGACCCGAGCCCTTGCTTGGGTGGCATGTTGCCTTCAGGCGCACCAAAGCCGGGCATGCCAGGCATTCCCGGCATCCCCTTGAAATGGGCTGGCTCAACCTTTGCCGTAACTTCGATGAAGACGACGGCGGGAGAGACTTCTTCGACCAGATCGCCATAGCCACCTACCGGAACCGCAAGTGCCGCAACGGGCGCCAAAGCGACCATCGGGCCAGCGGCCAGGGTGGCGACAAGCGCCAAGGGGGCTGCTTTTGGCAAAGTGAAATTCATTTTCATGCTCCTCGCATTCATTTCTGATGAGAGGCATATGAGGCTGCTGCCTAACAGGCAAAGCACCGTGAGCTATACAAATCTGTAATTTAGGCAGGTGGGTGCAACAGCGTCTCTCACGCACTATACTAGAAGTCATGAAATTGCTTGTGATCGAAGATGACGCCACTACCGGCACCTATATCGCGCGCGGCCTGCGCGAGGAGGGGCATACCGTCGATCTGGTGGAGGATGGCCGGGAGGGGCTGATACAGGCCACATCGCGCGTCTATGACGTGCTTGTCGTCGACCGCATGCTACCCAAGGTGGATGGGCTCAGTCTGGTGAAGACGTTGCGCGGTGCCGGAAATAGGACGCCGGTGTTGTTTCTGACCGCGATGGGAAGCGTCGAAGACCGGATCGGCGGGCTGAATGCGGGCGGGGACGATTATCTTGTCAAACCCTTTGCATTTGGGGAGCTGTCCGCCCGGGTGCAGGCGCTGGCGCGGCGTCCTCAGGCGGTCGAGCAGGATACCGTGCTGCGCGCTGGCGATCTCACTCTTGATCTGCTTAGCCGCAAGGTGGTGCGTGCTGGCGTTGAGATTGACCTCTTGCCGCGTGAATTCGCGTTGCTTGAATATCTTTTGCGCCGCAAAGGTCGGGTGCAGACGCGGACCATGCTTTTGGAAGGTGTCTGGGATATTTCCTTCGATCCGATGACGAACGTCGTCGAAACCCATGTCAGCCGCTTGCGGGCCAAGGTCGACAAACCGTTCGATACGGCCCTGATCCAGACCGTCCGCGGTGCCGGCTACAAGATCGACGCATGAGGGCGCTATCGGCCAAGATCTGGCGGTCCATGCCGCTCCGCCTTGCGGTGCTGCTGGTGCTGTTGTTCTCGACAGTCAGTCTGCTGAGCCTCGCCGCAAGCTATGCGGTGACGCGGAGCGCGTTCGAGCAGGCTGTCCGGGACGATCTTGCACAGGACATGGCCGGTTTTCGCGCCGCTCCAAATGCCTCTGCCGTGGCACTTCTGGTCGAGGCGGAATCGCGCGATACCGACCCCGGCCGCCTGATCCTGAGCTATATCGCGCCATCGGGCCGTATCTTTGGCAACGGTGCCATCGCGCGCGACGGTGAGGGGTATCACCTTGTTTCCCTTCGGGACGGGTTGGCGGAAATAGAAGGCGAATATCTGGCATTGTCCTCGGCGCTCTACGGCGGTCGCCTCACCATTGCGCGCAGCCGCGCAGAGGTCGAAGCGTTGGGAACCGTGTTCTTCAACATTCTCTGGATCAGCCTGCTTCCCACGGTGTTGATTGCTTTGTCGGGTGGTCTGGTGCTGGCCCGGCGGTCGAAGCGCCATGTTGAGGTTGTTCGAGCGACCCTTGACGACCTGACGACGGGCGATCTTTCTGCGCGGGTCACCGTCGGGCCGCGCTGGTCTGACGACATGGTGCGCATCGGCGAAACGCTTAACCAGATGGCCGCGGCGCAGGAACGATCGGTTGCGACGCTGCGGCAGGTATCGTCGGACATTGCGCATGACCTGAAGACCCCGGTGCAACGCGTGTCGCTGCAACTGGACGAGCTTGCACAGGAGGTTGACGCGGAGAGCGGGGCGGCACGCCTGGTCGACGAGGCGCGCAGGGAGGTTGCCGGCATCTCGGCGGTTTTCGATTCGCTGCTGCAATTGGCACAGGTAGAGCAGGGCACGTTGCGCGAGACGTTTCAGCCTGTCGATCTTGCCACGCTTTGCCGGACCTTGTGCGAAATGTACGAGCCGGATGCGCATGAGCAAGATCAGACGCTTGTCTGCGATGTGCCTGCGGACGTTGAAATCTTGGTGAGCGGAGAGCGAAACCTGTTGGGTCAGATGCTTGCCAACCTGATCCAGAACGCCTTGCGTCACGCCGGGCAAGGCGCGCGCATTACAGTGTCGCTAGAGGACACAGACGCAATACGGCTGACCGTCACCGATGACGGACCAGGCATCCCGGAGGCAGAGCGCACGCGCGTGCTGGAGCGGCTTTACCGGCTGGACCGAAGCCGCAACACCCCCGGAAACGGGCTTGGCCTGAGCCTCGTGGCCGCTGTCGCGCGGCTGCATGGTGCCGAATTGACCCTCGGGGACGCTGATCCGGGCCTTCAGGTTAGCATCGTGTTCTGAGGCCCTGCGGTTGAGTCGCGCAGCAAGGGAGGAACGCATGTTCGATGCGATGACCGCCAAGATGCTGGCTCGGATCCAGTTCGCCGTGACGGATGCCTTTCATC
This sequence comes from Sulfitobacter sp., assembly GCA_024637305.1. Classification (GTDB taxonomy): domain Bacteria; phylum Pseudomonadota; class Alphaproteobacteria; order Rhodobacterales; family Rhodobacteraceae; genus Sulfitobacter. The sequence continues at coordinate 18,818 of JAGXFI010000038.1, read as the reverse complement.
TCAGCTTTGAGTTCTTCTCGTTCGGATCGCCATGAACAGGCCATCTTCAGTACCGCAGTTCGCGACAAAAGGCTGCGGTTCGCGCTTGTGGCACGCAATCCGGTTGGTGATTGCCCACTGACATACCACTTGCCAATCGTTGCGGCATCTGACCATCTGCGCCGCGTCAGATAAAGGAGCCCGACCGATGCGCGCCATGCAACTTACCGCTTATGATCAACCGCTTGAGATGCAGAATGTCGAACTGCCCGTGGCTGGCAAGGGAGAGGTCGTGGTGCAGATCGGTGCCTGCGGCCTGAACTTCGGTGACCTTCTGATCGTGAAGGGGACCTATCAGGAAAAACCGCCGCTTCCCGCGATCATCGGGATGGAGATGGCAGGCACGATCACGGCGCTGGGCGACGGCGTCGAGCATCTTGCAGTGGGTCAACGCATCGCCGCCTATTCCGGCTTTGGCGGGCTTGCCGAATACGCCGCGATCCCCGCCGATATCTGCGTTCCGATTCCCGATGCAATGGACTTCAAGGATGCAGCCGCCTTTCTGATCGCTTACGGTACCAGCCATGTGGCGCTGGACTACAAGGCGCGGTTGCAGCCCGGCGAGCGGCTTTTGGTGTTGGGTGCTTCGGGTGGGGTGGGACTGACTGCGGTCGAGCTGGGCAAGCTGATGGGCGCAGAGGTCATCGCCTGCGCGCGAGGGGCGCAAAAGCTGGAGGTGTGCAAGGCGTCGGGTGCGGATCACCTGATCGATTCAACGACAGATGACATTCGCGAGGCAGTCAAGTTGCTGGGCGGCGCGGACGTGGTTTATGATCCCATCGGCGGGGAACAGTTCAAGGCCGCGCTGCGTGCCTGCAACGCCGAGGCGCGCCTGCTGCCGTTGGGATTTGCCAGTGGCGAGGTGCCACAAATTCCGGCCAATATATTGCTGGTCAAGAACCTTACCGTGCTGGGCCTGTATTGGGGCGGCTACGCACGGCTGAAACCATCCGTTCTGACGGATAGTTTCGCCACGCTTCTGGGCTGGTATGCCGAAGGCAAGCTGAAACCGCATGTGAGCCATGTCCTGCCTTTGGAACAGGCGAACGAGGGGCTTGAACTACTGCGTACGCGCAAGGCCACAGGCAAGGTCGTGATAGAGATCTAGCGCCGCGCCGCGACGCCTTGACGGACGCGGCCCTTACTGCGTTCGCGCAAGTAAACGAACAGGCCCGATGCCAGAATGAGGGCGATACCCAACCAGACTTCCCATGTCGGCAGGTCGCCGAAAATCATCAACCCCCAGAAAACAGCCAGCGGCAGCCCGATGTATTCGAAAGGGGCCACCGTGGCGGCATCCGCCAGACGATATGCCTGACTGAGGCAATAGCCGATCAGGCCACCATTGCAGCCAAGGCCGACAAAAACCCACCAGTCCTGCGGCGCCGGCCATATCCATGCACGCAGCAGGAAGGTCATCGAGGTTCCGGCATCCGCCTGCAGCAGCGCGCCATCCCCGGCGACGAGGAAAAATCCGGTCGAAACGATCAGAAACGCAAGCTGGATATAGACCGCCAAAGCCGATGCGCTGGCACGCGCGCCCAGCTTGCGTGTCATCAATTGTGTCAGCGCATAGGTGAGCGCCGCAAACACCGGCAAGAGAAGCACCAGACGCGTTACTTCCAGATCGCCGGTGCTTGCCCAGGGGCGCTGCATGATCACCACGCCGATGAACCCGATGAAAACGGCGGAAAGCCGCAAGGGGCCAACACGCTCTTTCAGGATCGGAACCGACAGAAGGGTAATCAACAAGGGCGCGGCGAAGAAAAGCGCGGTGGCATCAGCCAGAGGCAGCGCCGACAGCGCCAAGAAGAACGCCATGTTCGAGATCACGACCATTACCCCGCGCAGCAGGTGGATCAATGGCTGGCCGGTGTGCAAGGTGCGCAAACCCCCTTCGGCCTGCACAAAGATCATCAGGACCAGCAAGCCGATCAGGCTGCGAAAGAATATGATCTGATGCAGGGCATAGCCACCCGAAAGCTGTTTGATCAGCATGTCATTGATCGAAATCGCAAAAACGCCTGCCAACACGAATGCGATGCCCAGGCCCGCCTTGTTATGTACCGTTGCGATCATGTCCCAGACGTATCAGCCCCGTTGCCCCTGTCCAGCCAAATGCGCTACCGTATGCGCAGTATCAATTCAGGAGCCGACAGCCATGCAAATGTCCGACACACGCCAGATCAACGCCTCGCCGGCTGAGGTGTATGCAGCGCTTTTGGATCCGGGGATGTTACAGCAATGCGTGCCCGGCGCGCAGGACGTCACCGGATCGCCCGAAGAGGGCTATGAGGCGACTGTCGTGCAAAAGGTCGGGCCGGTGAAAGCAACCTTCAAAGGTCAGGTCACGCTGAGTGATCTGGTGCCTGACACTTCTCTGACCATCACGGGTGAGGGCAAGGGTGGCGCGGCGGGCTTTGCCAAGGGCGGTGCCTCTGTGCGGCTTGCGGCCAAGGATGGCGGAACCGAACTGAGCTATGACGTCGAGGCCAAGGTTGGCGGCAAACTGGCGCAGCTTGGCAGCCGCATCATTGACGGCTTTGCGAAGAAGATGGCTGACCAGTTTTTCAACAACCTGCAGGAGACCCTGGAGGGACCGGCGGACCCGGAAACGGCCGATGCGGAGCCGGAAAAGAAAAAGCGGTGGTTCGGTCGGTCCAAGGACTGACCCTTGTTGACCTGCGGCATTCCGGTCTAGGTTCCAGTCCAAGCCAGACCGGAGATCGCCCATGCCCTCAATCCTCAGCGTGCAAGACCTGCGTAAATCCTACGCGGGCGGTTTCGAGGCGCTTAAGGGGATTAGCCTCGAGATCGAGGAAGGTGAAATCATCGCGCTGCTTGGTCCCAACGGCGCAGGCAAGACCACGCTGATTTCCACTATCTGCGGGATCACTACGCCGACGTCCGGCACCGTGACCGTCGCTGGTCACGATATCATCACCGATTACCGCGCTGCACGCGCCATGATCGGGCTTGTCCCGCAGGAGATCAATCTCGAGCCATTCGAACGGGTGCAGAACACCGTGAAGTTTTCGCGCGGCCTTTTCGGCAGACCGGCCGACCCCGCCGTCATCGAACGGATTCTGAGGCAATTGTCGCTTTGGGACAAGAAAGACAGCCAGATCAGGGAATTGTCGGGCGGTATGAAGCGGCGGGTGCTGATCGCCAAGGCCCTGGCCCATGACCCTCGCGTGTTGTTTCTGGACGAACCGACTGCCGGTGTTGACGTTGAATTGCGCAAGGACATGTGGCAGATCGTGGCCGATCTGAAAAAGGACGGCGTGACGATCATTCTGACAACCCACTATATTGAAGAAGCCGAAGCGATCGCCGATCGCGTGGGCGTGATCTCGTCCGGTAAGCTGTTGCTGGTAGAGGGCAAAGCCAAGCTGATGGCACGGATGGGCCAGAAGGAGCTTGAGGTACAACTGACCGCGCCAATCAAGGAAATTCCCGCCGAACTAAGATCGGACGCCCTGCGCCTGAGCAGTGATGGACATGCGTTGATCTACACTTATGACACCCAAAAGGAGCGGACAGGGATCACCAAGTTGCTGGCCGATGTCGCAGCGCAGGGATTGGTCCTGCGGGACGTGGTGACACGGCAATCAAGCCTCGAAGACATCTTTGTCGGGCTGGTCAAGGAAGACGTGGCATGAACTGGACTGCGGTAAAATCAATCTATGCCTTTGAGATGGCGCGATTTTTTCGAACGCTCGCACAAAGCCTGATTTCGCCGGTGCTTTCCACCTCGCTTTATTTTGTGGTGTTCGGTGCCGCCATTGGCAGCCGAATTGAGGAGGTTGAAGGTGTCAGCTATGGTGCGTTCATCGTGCCGGGTCTGATCATGCTCAGCGTCATTACGCAGGCGATTTCCAACGCCTCGTTCGGTATCTACTTTCCGAAATTCATCGGAACGATCTTCGAGTTGTTGTCGGCACCTGTGAATTTTCTTGAAATCGTCATGGGCTATGTCGGGGCCGCCGCGACCAAAGCGCTGTTTATCGGGGTCATCATCCTTATCACCGCGTTCTTTTTCGTCGACATCAGCATCGTGCATCCCTTTGCGATGGTCATGTTTCTGGTTCTCACCTGCATCAGCTTTGCCTTGATGGGGTTCATCATCGGCATCTGGGCGGGCAATTTCGAGCAGTTGCAGCTGGTGCCGCTGTTGATCGTCACTCCTTTGGTTTTTCTTGGCGGCTCGTTCTATTCGATCTCCATGCTGCCGCCGGTCTGGCAGGTGATCTCGCATTTCAATCCGGTGGTTTACCTTATCTCCGGTTTCCGCTGGTCATTCTTTGGCACGGCGGATGTGCCGATCGGTTTGAGCCTGCTTGCGATCGCGGGTTTCACGACGCTTTGCCTGGCTGTGATCTGGTGGATATTCCGTACCGGCTGGCGGATCAGGCAATAAAGCCATCCGATTATCACGCCGCCGCCTTGTTCACGGCACTGCGCCACTCTACATGGGGACTATATGAAACGCTGGCTTCCTTTCGTAAAAAGCGACCCGACAGTCGCGGTGATCCGTTTGACGGGGATGATTGCATCTTCTTCAACGCGGCCCGGTCTGAATGACGAAACGATTGGACCTGTCATCGAAAAGGCCTTTTCCAAAGGAAAGCCCGATGCCGTCGCGCTGGAGATAAATTCGCCAGGCGGAAGCCCTGTGCAATCTTCACTTATCGGTGCCAGGATCCGCAGGCTGGCGGCGGAAAAGGACATTCCGGTTTTCGCTTTTGTTGAGGACGTCGCAGCGTCGGGTGGTTATTGGCTCGCCGCCGCTGCGGACGAGATTTACGCTGACCCCAGTTCTGTCGTCGGGTCCATTGGCGTGATCTCGGCGAGTTTCGGTGTCCATGAATTCATCGAGCGGCACGGGATAGAGCGGCGGGTGCATACTGCTGGCAAGAGCAAATCCATGCTGGATCCGTTTCGCCCCGAACAACCCGACGATGTCGCGCGGCTCAAGACGCTGCTTGAGGACATCCACGATAATTTCCGCGATCACATTACCGAACGCCGTGGCGCAAAGCTAAGCGACAAGCACGAGCTTTTCACCGGCGAAATATGGCTCGCGCAGCGCGCGGTAGAGCTGGGCCTGATTGACGGTATCGGTCATCTCAAACCATTCCTGCAAGAACGTTATGGCGACAAGGTGCGTCTGCGGCGTTACGGCGTGCGCAAAGGGATCCTGAGCCGTTTCGGTGCGCAGATTTTCCAGGATGCCGTGCGCGGTATCGAAGAACGTGCGGCTTACGCACGGTTTGGCCTTTGAAATGATATTCAAGATTGTCGCGCTTTTCCTTGTTTTCATCGGCGTGCTTGGCTGGTTCGGCAAGATGCATTGGATCGGGGGCAAAACCCTGAGCCAGAAGAAATGCCGTTCCTGTGGGCGCTACCGTATCGGCAAGGGCCCGTGTAGCTGTGGCGAATCGCGCGGATGATCCAACCTTGGCTACTGTCCGGGCTTGGCCTGCTGATCCTGCTATTGGCCGGCGACGCGCTGGTGAGGGGGGCGGTAAGCCTCAGTCTTCGCTTGGGTGTTCCGGCGCTTATCGTCAGCTTGACCATCGTCGCTTTCGGTACTTCCGCACCTGAGCTTCTGATCTCGATCAAGGCAGTGCTTGATGAGGCTCCGGGCATCGCGCTGGGCAATGTGGTTGGATCCAATACCGCCAACATCCTCCTGGTACTTGGTGTGCCCGCGTTGTTGGCGACGTTGCACACGTCCGAGTGCAGTACACGCAAGACCTACAACTTCATGATTGCTGCGAGCGTGCTTTTCATCGGGCTCGCCTTCAGGGGCGTTTTCGACTGGATCGCCGCGTTGGTGCTGCTGACTGCTCTGGGCTACATGTTGTGGGACCAGTTCAAGGAAGCACGCAGCCATCGGAATGGCGGCGCGAATGAAGTGGACGATCTTGAGGAACCCGAAGGCGCGGACCCGGATATGCCCGGCTGGCGGATCGGACTGTTTCTCGTCCTAGGCCTTGTCGGCTTGCCTTTGGGGGCCAGCCTGCTGGTCGATAATGCGTCGATCATTGCGCGCACATATGGTGTCAGCGATACGGTCATTGGCCTCACGCTGGTCGCAATCGGCACATCGCTGCCCGAGCTTGCGACGACGGTAATGGCCGCACTGCGGCGGCAGGCCGATGTCGCGCTGGGGAATGTCATCGGTTCGAACATGTTCAACTTGCTGGCGATTATCGGCATCGCCTCGCTGGTCGGTCCGATAGAGGTTGATCCGGAGTTTCTACGTTTCGATCTATGGGTAATGCTGGGGGCGTCGCTTATGCTGATTCCGTTTGTCTATATGGGCCGCGATATCACGCGGATTTGGGGTGTTGCCCTGTGCTCGATCTATGCGGGCTATCTTGTGTGGGTGCTGTCATGAAGCGTGCGCTGGTTACCGGGGCGGGTGCGCGGCTGGGGCGGGCGATGGCGCTTTACCTAGGCCAGCGCGGCTATGATGTCGCGGTGCATTATGCGACATCGTCACAAGGAGCGGACGAGGTCGTCAGTGAACTTGAAGGGATGGGGCGCAAAGCCGTGGCGCTTCAGGCCGATCTGCTGGACGAGGACGCCGCACAACGCCTGCTGCCTGCGGCTGTGGATGGGTTGGGGGGCGCGGTTACCTGTCTCATCAACAATGCGTCGATCTTTGAATATGACACGATCACGTCGGCCACCCGCGAAAGTTGGGACAGGCATATGGAATCCAATCTGCGTGCACCTTTTGTCCTGACCCAGGCAATGGCGGCGCAAAAGCTGGAGGCCGTGATTGATGCCGCGGGGGAGCCACTGGCGGCTGGGCTTATCGTCAATATGCTCGACCAGCGCGTGCGCAAGCTGACGCCGGAGTTTATGACCTATACCTTGGCCAAGATGGGCCTGTGGGCGCTGACACAGACCTCGGCGCGCGCATTGGCCCCTTCGATCCGTGTCAATGCGATCGGGCCTGGACCCACCTTGCGCGGCGCGCGCCAATCCGAGGCGCATTTCGACGATCAGCGTCGCAAGACGGTTCTGGAACGCGGTGCCAATCTCGAAGACATAACTGGCGCGTTGGGATACTTCCTTGATGCGCCTGGGGTAACCGGGCAGTTGCTGTGTGTCGACGGTGGGCAACACCTTGGATGGCAGACTCCGGACGTTCTGGGGCCCGAATGACACTGCAGCGCAGCAAAAGTTTTGCACGGCCTGCGGGAACGTTACAAAAGCGTTACTAAAACCTCAGCAAATTCAGTGACTTGTTTCTCGACATTAAAAATTTTGTTTATAAACAGCATCTTGGATATGTGCCTAAAAATTAGGCAAATCACAGAACCGCGCTAGATCAAAGGAAAAATATGATCTCGCCAAGAGTTATCAGCAGAGTTATCCACAGTTTTCGTGGACATGTTAACTCTTGCAGCTGGCTGGTAACCGTTGCAGCCTAGATCAGAATCAGGACCTCTCATGCCCAGTTCAGACACTTCCGTTCAGACCGGACACAAGGTCATTCACGCCTACCTGAAGACCCTCGATGCTTCGCCCGGCGTGTACCGTATGCTGGATAGCGACAGCCGTGTGCTTTATGTCGGCAAGGCGCGGAACCTCAAGGCCCGGGTCAGCAGTTATGCGCGACCGACCGGCCATTCGGGCCGTATTTCGCGAATGATTGCAAATACCGCTTCAATGATGTTTCTGACCACCCGCACAGAGACGGAGGCGCTGCTGCTTGAACAAAACCTGATCAAGCAGCTGAAACCCAAATTCAACGTGCTGCTTCGCGACGACAAGAGTTTCCCCAACATCCTTGTCACGGCAGATCATGAATTCGCGCAGATCAAAAAGCATCGTGGCGCGAAGAAGGAAAAGGGGGCCTACTACGGTCCCTTTGCCAGCGCGGGGGCGGTTAACCGGACGCTCAACCAATTGCAGCGCGTCTTTTTGCTTCGCGATTGTTCGAATGCGATGTTCGAAAGTCGGACGCGGCCTTGCCTGCAACATCAGATCAAGCGTTGTTCAGCACCCTGCGTGGGCAAGATCAGCCCCGAAGAGTACCGGTCCACCGTGCGGGATGCGGAAAAGTTTCTCAGCGGCAGGTCTACGGATATCCAGAGCAAACTGGCCTCCGAGATGTCGCAGGCTTCCGAGGCGATGGAGTTCGAACGCGCAGCGGCTCTGCGTGACCGCATCAAGGCGTTGACGCAGGTTCAGACGGCACAGGGGATCAACCCCAAGACGGTGACGGAGGCGGATATCATCGCCCTGCATCTGCAGGACGGGCAAGCCTGCGTGCAGGTCTTCTTTATTCGCTCCGGTCAGAATTGGGGCAACCGCGATTACTATCCGCGGGTGGGGTCGGAAGTAGAGGCCCCCGAGGTGCTGCAGGCGTTTATCGGGCAGTTTTACGATACCCGAGAACCGCCGCGTCAGCTGTTGTTGTCCAATGCCATAGAAGACGCTGATCTGATGGCCAATGCATTGAGCGGAAAACTGGGACGTAAGGTCGAATTGCTCGTGCCGCAACGCGGTGAAAAGGCGGAGTTGATAGATAGTGCGCTGCGCAACGCGCGCGAGAGCCTTGCGCGCAAGATGGCGGAAACCGCGACGCAGGCAAAGCTGCTGGCGGGAGTCGCGGAGGCGTTCGACCTGCCTGACCCACCGACGCGGATCGAGGTGTATGACAACTCCCACATACAAGGGACCAACGCGGTCGGTGCGATGATTGTCGCGGGACCGGACGGCATGCTGAAAAATCAGTACCGCAAATTCAACATTCGCGGCGACAGCCTGACACCAGGCGACGATTTCGGCATGATGAAGGAAGTGCTGGAGCGACGTTTCAAACGGTTGCTGAAGGAAGATCCCGACCGCTCGCTGGGGCTGTGGCCGGATCTACTGTTGATCGACGGCGGGGCGGGCCAGGTCAGCGCGGTGGCGTCGATCATGCGTGAATATGGCGTGGAGGACATTGCGATGGTTGGTGTCGCCAAAGGCGTGGACCGCGATGCGGGCAAAGAGGAGTTCCACCGTGTCGGCAAGACGGTGAAGGCCCTCAGGCACAATGATCCGGTTTTGTATTTCATCCAGCGTCTGCGCGATGAGGCGCACCGGTTTGCGATCGGCACACATCGCGCGAAACGCGCCAAGGCTGTCGGAGCGACGCCCCTCGATGAGATCGGCGGTGTGGGAGCGGCCCGCAAACGCGCACTGCTGGCGCATTTCGGGTCTGCCAAGGCGGTATCGCGTGCCGCACTGAATGATCTCAAGGCCGTGGATGGCGTGTCCGAGGCGTTGGCGGAGAAAATCTATGCGTTCTTTCATGAGCGCGGGTAATCCGGAGGACGCGGCGGTGCCGCGACGCGACTTTATTTTGCTGATGAGGGGGCTTGACGCCCCCTCAAACTCCCCCTCGGGTATTTTCGGAGGGGTGAAGGTGATGCGTTGGCGCTTTTCCGTGACTGCGTGGGCATGTAGGGTCGTGCAATGAAGTGGAATCTACCAAATATCCTGACGGTCTTGCGACTGGTCGCGGCACCCGGCGTGGCGATCATGTTTCTATATTTTACAAGACCTTATGCGGACTGGTTCGCGCTTGTCCTATTTGTGACCGCAGCCGTGACAGACTGGTTTGACGGCTATCTTGCGAGGGCTTGGAAGCAGGAAACCAAGCTTGGGGCGATGTTGGACCCGATTGCAGACAAGGCGATGGTCGTCATTGCGCTGATGGTCATCATCGGATTTTCGAGCTGGTCACCGTGGTTGGTGTTGCCTGCAACGGTGATACTCTTTCGTGAGGTGTTTGTGTCCGGGTTGAGAGAGTTTCTGGGTGATGTTTCGGGCACGCTCAAGGTGACGCGGTTGGCCAAGTGGAAAACGACGCTCCAGATGATCGCGATAGCTGTTCTGTTCAGCCAGGGTGTCTTTGAGCATTATCTGGGCATGTCGGCTTATGGAATGGACGAGGATCTGGTTCGGTCAATCCTGAACGGTAATGAAGAGGACCTGCATGGATTGCGTTGGAAGCTGTTTGGTATGGAATGGGCAGGTTTGGCCGGTCTTTGGCTGTTGTGGCTGGCAGCGGCTTTGACTGCTGTGACGGGGTGGGATTACCTGCGCAAGGCGCTGCCGTATTTGAAGGAGGGACCGTGATGGATGTTCTGTATTTTGCCTGGGTCCGCGAGAGGATCGGGTTGCCGCGCGAACGTATCGACAGTGATGCGGCGACGGTCGGGGAGTTGGTGGCGGAGCTTCGCAAGCGGGAGGCCCGCTATGCAGCGGCTTTCGCCGACTTGAGCGCCCTGCGCGTTGCCGTGGATCAGGAGCTGAGTGATTTTGACGCCCCTTTGCAGGGTGTGCGGGAGGTTGCGTTCTTCCCACCGATGACGGGCGGATGACGATGCGGGTCGTCGTCCAGCAGGAACCCTTCGATCTGGGAGCGGAGGCAGCAGCATTTGCCGCCGGTCATCGGGATATGGGGGCCATCGTCACCTTCACGGGTGTGGTGCGCGACCTGCCGGAGACCCCGATCACCGCAATGGAGATCGAGCATTATCCCGGCATGACCGAAGCCGCCCTGACAGCGATGGCACAGGACGCCGGTTCACGGTTCGGTCTGGGCGACGTTCTGGTGATTCACCGTTTTGGCAGAATGGCCCCGGGCGAGATGATCATGATGGTTGCGACTGCGGCGCCGCACCGGAAGGATGCCTTTGACGCGGCGCAATTCCTCATGGATTACCTCAAGTCCCGCGCACCCTTCTGGAAGCGCGAGATCAGTGCAGACGGTTCGGTTTGGGTCGCCTCCAAGGACGAGGACGAAGCCGCACTGAGCCGTTGGAAAGGTTGATCCAGATCAAGGAAAATTGAGGCGGTTAGCGGCACTCTCATGTATGATCCATGAGGGAAATACGGACATGATAAAATCAATCATGGTGGGGTTCGATGGTTCTCCTGCGGCTGAGCGCGCTTTGAGGTTGGCATGCGAAATCGCTGTTCAATTCGGAGCCCAGTTGCAAATATCGCATACGCCCAAGGACGAGACCGTGGCATTTGCGGCGGAATCGGTATCGGCGTTCTACATCGGCGGAACGACGGCCCAGATGGAGGCGTTGCGCGACGTGGCGCAAGAGATCGGCATGCGCGCTGAAAAGATCGCTGCGGAATGTGGGTTGCCGGATGCAGAAGTTCACATCGGGCACGGCGATCCGGCTGACGATGTGCTCCAGCGGGCGGAAGCTTTTGGTGCGGACCTGATCGTCACCGGCCGGCGCGGTTTGGGGGATTTGCGCGGGCTGGTATTGGGCAGCACCTCCCATAGCGTCAGCAGACGGGCAAAATGCGCCTGCCTGACCGTAGCCTGACATCTGTCAAAAATGTTGAAGTGACAGCATGTCGTGACGCCGCCGGTCTGTCATCTCATCCGGCCTGCTGATGCTCGGCGATATAGGTGCGCATTTCCTCGGCTTCGTGACGGGCATCCCGTAGCCCGTCCATGGCCGCGCGCAGTTCTGCTTCGGTCTGGGAAAGCTGATTCGTCAGCTCTGCCTCGCGCTGTTGCAGATAGGTGATGGCCTGGTCACGGGTTTCTTCGGCCTCATGCAATTCCTGGCTCATCCGGTCGAGTTGGGCGACATCGTCTGCAGCCACCCGCGTAAAGCGGTGCAGCAACCAATTCGTGAACCAACCGAGGCAGAACGCGACGAACAGGATAATCGCTGTAGCGAGGACGAACTCAGTTCTGCTCATCTGGGGTGCTTTCTGTAGTCTCGTTATCCGTGGAAGGCTCGCCTTCGGAGCCGTCTGATCCCGTATCACCTGTTTCGGCGATAGATTCCAGCGTTGTCTGGGACGGGGCATCGACCGTATCGGGGCGGATCAACCGAAATTCGATGCGTCGGTTGGCAACCCGCCCCTCTTCGGTCTTGTTGCTCGCGATAGGGTTTTCTTCGCCGTAGCCCTTTGCGGTGAAGGTTCCGGTGCGCACCCGGCGCGCGCGCAATTCGTTCAGGACTGATTCCGCGCGGCTCTGGCTCAGGGCAATGTTCATCTCCGCTCTGCCCTGACTGTCGGTATAGCCCTGTATTTCGAGGCGCAGATCGTTGCAGCGTTTCAGGACCGCCGCGATATCGTCCATCGTACCCAAAGCGGAAGCGTCGATGGTGGCGCTGCCGGGTTCGAAGTTGATCTGACCGATCTTGAGCAGTTCGCCGATCTCAGCGACACATTCATCAGGGGTCGGCAGGCCGGCAACGGGGTCCAGCTTTTCCTGATAGGTCACGTCCACATCGAATTCCTGCCCGTCACCCAACCTGCCGACTAGCAAGGTTGCAATTTCGTTGCTGGCGTCGGCGTTGCCTGTGTTGCCATGTACCTCGACGTTTTCAGCGGTGACATTGACATAGCCGTTTGACAGCTTGGACAGCGCCTCGATGCCTGCAAGGACGCGGGTTGACCAGTCAGCGGGCAGGTCATCCACCACACGTGAGGCAGAATAAACCTTGTCAGTGCCAAAGCGTGCCTTGGCATAGCTTTCGCTCAGGTCGCGCAGCGCCTCGCCCGACACGCGACCGCGCAATTGTACCTGGCCTTCAGGGCTGAGTGTCGCGATGAATTCATCAATACCCGCAGACGGATTGGGCGTTTCGGGCAGGATAGGCGTCAGGGCAAAGACATCCGGCAAGGCGGTTTCGAGCTCTCCGACGGCAGTGTCAAAGTCGCGCTGGGGGGTATCCGGCTTTGCCAGAAGGGTGATGTCGGCATCTGCGAAAGTTATCGACCCGCCGCCAAGCTTCGCCAGCGCGTTGATCGACAGTTCCACAGCGGTCGCCCATTTCGGGCTGGGCACACCCAGACCGACGGTGCAGCGCGGGATGCCTGTGACGCCGGCTTTCGCTGCTGCGGCAAGGATCTTGGTGCGCGCCTCGTCGGTGTCTGCAGAGCAGGCGTCGAACCGGGCACCGTCTTCGTCAATCTGGAAACGCAGCGTGAAAGGCGTGATGACGGGACGGGGGGCGGAAATCTCGGTTATCAGCTGGACTCCCGGTGTCGACAGGCGCTTGAGACGGGCTTCTAGGCGCTGTTTGGCATCGGCACTGTCGGTAATGGCGGTAATGGCTACGCGTCCCGCAGCGACCGAGACCTTGGCGCGCGGAAGGTCACGCATCGCCGACAGCGCAAATGACAACGCCTCGTTCCAGCCGTCAGGAACGGGGTAATCGGCTGTTTCCAGCAGATCGGCGACACCCGCCGCGCCAACGAGCGATGTGAACCGTTCGATCACTGCCGCCCGGTCCGTGCTGGCCGGGATCAGTCCGATAACCGACAAACCGGAATCATTTCGCAGAATTTCAATTGAGAAACGCGGAGGCGCAATTGCGGACTGCGCCTCAACCTCCATTTGGTCGATGACACGCGCTGCATCCACGACCGTGCCGGCGGCGCTCAGGGCCTGAAACCGGACGGCTTCGGTCGGCGCGATGCCGGTCAGGGTGACTTGCAGCCCGTCTGCCTCAACCTCTGCCCAGGTAAGCGCGTTCTCGTCCAATGCATCGCGAACGCCTATTTCGGAATTTTCCTCGATCAACGTGACCGAGAAACTGGCCGCGATCAACGAGATCACGGCAGCGGCGACAAAGGTCAGAATGATGGCTATGAGTGAAGATAACCGCATGGGTGCTTTCGAAAGCTGCAAACTCTTGCCTGTTTTCTTACGCCTGCACGGCGGGGGGTGCAATCAAACGAGCAGGGCTGCGGCGAAAAACGCCAGCGGGATCATGCCAGTGTCCCGGTTGGCGCGAAATAACTGCAGCATCTTGCCAGGATTATTGATGTCGAGCCCACGCAGTTGCCACGCCATATGCCACCCCATCGCCCACGGCCCCCCAAGCGCGATCACCAGCGCCAGCACCGATGCATTGGGCAAACCGGCAAAGATCACCGCTATGCCCATAAGGCCGACAGTCGCCATCAGGAACCGCCGCAGCCAGGTGCCGGTATTGTCCCCGAACAGGCGTGCTGTAGATTTCACACCGATCAGTGCATCATCTTCGGTGTCTTGATGGGCATAGATGGTATCATAGAACAGGGTCCATGCGATGCCCGCCATATAAAGCACCACCGCAGGGGCGTCGAGCCGTCCGGTATGCGCCGTCCAGACCAGCAATGCGCCCCAGTTGAACGCGAGCCCGAGAAAAACCTGAGGCCACCAGGTGAATCGTTTGGCAAAGGGATAGATCGCGACCGGCAACAGCGCCAGAACACCAAGCGCGATTGCGCCGCGGCCCATGGTGAGCAGGATCGCGAAGGATATGAGCGCCTGAATCACCATCCAGATCACCGCTTTCCGCACGCTGACCTGACCTGACGGAATAGGCCGCGACCGGGTCCGCGCGACCTGCGCGTCGATATGGCGATCGGTGATGTCGTTCCAGCAACACCCCGCACCGCGCATCAGAAATGCGCCCAAGGCGCTGGCGACCAGCAACCACAGGTCAAACCAACTGGCCTGTTGGTCATAAAGCATCGCCAGCGCCAGCCCCCACCAGCAAGGCAGCAGCAAGAGCCAGGTGCCGATGGGCCGGTCCGCGCGGCTGAGCCTGAGATACGGGCGCGTAGCGGCAGGTGCATAGCGGTCCACCCAGTTGTCTTCGGGTGCGTCTGCTACGCGGTTGTTCTGCGCGGGCTCTGGTGAAGGTGGAAGGTCTTGCATATATCTGGCTCATGGACGCGAAAATCAGGCTTTATGTAGATCACCCTTTGGGCGAGGGGAAAACCGTTCTTTTGGAACGCCCGCAGGCGCATTATCTATTCGGCGTGATGCGATTGGGGAAGGGGGCTGCTGTCCTGCTGTTCAACGGCCGTGACGGCGAATGGCTGGCCGAGGTGACAGAGGTCTCAAAGCGCGGTGGCGTCCTGACGTGTCAGGTGCAAACCGCCCCGCAGCAGATGCCGCCCGACCTGTGGCTGATATTCGCCCCGATCAAAAAGGCACGCACGGATTTCATAGTGGAAAAGGCCGTTGAAATGGGGGCGCGGCGGATCGTGCCGGTGCAGACCGATTTTACCAATGCCGGTCGTATTCAGCGCGAGCGTTTGCAGGCGCATGCCGTCGAAGCGGCTGAACAATGCGGCGGGACATTCGTGCCGGAAGTCACCGACATGGCGCGGCTTGACCGGATGCTGACGGATTGGAACCCTCAGCGGCAGATCATGTTCTGCGACGAAGCGTTGGCGGGCGATGCATCAAAGGCTTCGCCTCTGTCGAACATGCAAAAAGGTCAGCCTTGGGCCATTCTGATCGGACCGGAGGGCGGGTTTTCCGCCGCCGAGCGTGACCGGTTTGGGTCTTTGGCTCAGGCACATCCTGTGCCGCTGGGGCCGCGTATCCTGCGCGCAGATACGGCGGCGGTGGCGGCATTGACGGTTTGGCAGCAAGCGTTGGGGGATTGGGCGTGAGTTTTCTCAGGACCGAAGCGAAAGAAACGCTCTGGCGCTGGCGCGAGGTCATTCTGGGCGCGGTGCTGATGCTATGGGGGATTTGGTGGCTGATCGGGCCGGGGCAGCTTTTGACGATACCCGCGATCGCGATGATTGCCGCAGGTGGTGCGTTGATCTGGATCGGGACGCAGCGTGCACGCTTTCGCGGACCGGCAGGCGGGGTTGGGGCCGTCGAGGTCGATGAGGGGCAGATAACCTATCTGGGTCCACTTACCGGCGGTGCCGTGTCATTGCGCGAATTGGAGCGTCTGAGTCTCGATGCCAGCGCACAGCCTGCGCATTGGCGGTTGGATCAACCCGGCCAGGATACTTTGCTTATCCCGGTAAATGCGGCGGGGTCCGATGCGCTTTTCGATGCGTTTGCCACTTTGCCCGGGCTCAAGACGGAACGGATGCTGCATGAGTTGCGCGGACGCAACCCTCAGGCGGTGGTGATATGGGAACGCACTCCCTTGCGCCCGCCCCATGCGCTGCTGCATTGACACCCCGGGAAATCCGTCGCAAGCCTGCGGCCCAACCTTAGTCACCCGGAGCTTCCCTTCATGTCCATTCCACAGTCCGGCGGCGGCCCGATAGAACATCAAGATCAGTTGGCGCAATACCTTGCCGATGGGTGCAAGCCGCGAGAAGACTGGCGGATTGGCACGGAGCACGAAAAATTCGGCTATTGCAAGGATACGCTGAAGCCTCTGCCGTTCGAAGGAAGGCGTTCGATTGTTGCCATGCTGGAAGGCCTGCGCGACCGCCATGGCTGGGCAGAGGTGCGCGAGGGCGGTCACTTGATCGGTCTGGAAAAGGACGGGGCCAACGTGTCGCTAGAACCGGGTGGCCAGCTAGAGCTTTCGGGTGCACCCGTCGAGACGATCCATGAAACCTGCGACGAGGTGAATACCCACCTGCGTGAAGTCAAGGACATTGCGGACGAGGTCGGCGTCGGGTTCATCGGCCTTGGGGCCGCGCCGATCTGGATGCACGAAGACATGCCGCTGATGCCCAAGGGTCGGTACAAGCTCATGGACGCTTATATGGGCAAGGTCGGCACCATGGGGCGCGTGATGATGCGGCGGACCTGCACGGTGCAGGTCAACCTCGATTTCGGGTCAGAGGCCGATATGGTGCAAAAGATGCGCGTGGCCATCGCGATGCAACCGATCGCCACGGCGCTTTTTGCCAATTCGCCATTCTTCGAGGGTCAGATCAATGGCCATAAAAGCTGGCGCAGCCGCGTGTGGCGCGATTTGGATGCCGCCCGGACCGGCATGATTCCGTTCGTCTTTGACGAAGATTTCGGGTTTGAGCGTTGGGTGCAATACGCGCTGGATGTCCCCATGTACTTTGTCTACCGCGACGGAAAATATATTGACGCGCTCGGCATGTCGTTCCGTGATTTTCTGAAAGGCAAGTTGCCGGCACTTCCCGGAGAAATGCCGACGCTTTCCGATTGGGCGGACCATCTGACGACGGCCTTTCCGGAGGCGCGCGTCAAGAAATTCATTGAAATGCGCGGAGCGGATGGCGGCCCCTGGCGGCGGCTGTGTGCCTTGCCGGCGTTCTGGGTCGGACTGATGTATGATCAAGGCGCGCTCGATGCGGCGTGGGATATGGTCAAGGATTGGGGTGACGAGACGCGCGAGGCACTGCGCGTTTCCGCATCGGTCGATGGTTTGCAGGCAACGGCGAACAGTCTGAAGATGCACGACCTTGCGCGCGAAGCAATCGCGATTTCCGAGGCTGGCCTCAAGGCCCGTGCACGCAGCGGCGCAGGCGGTATGGTCCCCGACGAGACGCATTTCCTCAATGCGCTCAAGGAAAGCGTGGAAACCGGCAAGACGCCGGCAGACGAGTTGCTGGATGATTACCACGGAAAGTGGGACGGGGATCTCACGCGTATTTACGCGGATTACAGCTATTAGGATACGGCGCTTAATCGGTTGGCTAACAAGGGGTGCCTGACGGCTGAACGGACCGGCAAAAAGGCCGCTGCTCTTACGTTTTCGCGCCTATCTTCGGCTCCGTACCGGCCTTGATCCGCTGGATATTTGCGCGGTGTCGCCAGAACAGCAGCAGGGTCAGGCAGATGCCCAGGATCAGGCCCTGCCCGTAACCCAACAGCACCAGTGCAAAGGTCGACGACGCCGCAGCGACCAACGCGCCCACTGACGACGTGCGGCTGACCAATGCGCCGACCAGCCATGCAGCGCAGGCGGCCAACCCGACGGGAAACGAGAGCGCGAGCAGGATGCCGAGGAAGGTCGCAACTCCCTTTCCGCCGCGAAAGCCCAGCCAGACAGGATAGCAATGCCCGATCATCGCGGCGAGGGCTGCAACCTGTGCGGCATCTTCGCCAGCGGCACCGCGCGCGATCAGTACCGCCACCGCGCCCTTTGCGGCGTCCAGCAGCAGCGTCGAGGCGGCTGCGGTCTTGTTGCCGGTGCGCAGAACGTTGGTGGCACCGATATTGCCCGATCCGATCTCGCGCAAGTTGCCAAGCCCCATCGCACGGGCCAGAACCATGCCAAAGGGGATGGACCCCAAAAGATAGCCTGCGATCGCCCAGAAGACGAGGATGGCAGGCGCGTTGTCGATAAGGGGCATCAGATCAGCTTTCGTAAACGCAGGTGCCTGCGACATAGGTCGCGCGCACCTTACCTTGCATCCGCATCCCGTCAAACGGAGTGTTGCGCGATTTCGACCGCAGTGTGGCGCGATCCATCACAAAGGGGGCGCCCGCATCGAAGAGCACCAGATCGGCAGGCGCACCAATGCTGAGGCGTCCACCGGGCAAGCCCAGCCGCTTTGCAGGGTTCAGAGACAGCGCGCGCCACAAACGGGGCAGGTCGATATGGCCTGAATGAAAGAGCCGCAAGGCTGCGGGCAACAGCGTTTCCAGCGCAACAGCGCCTGACGCGGCTTCTTCAAACGGGAGACGTTTGCTTTCTTCGTCCTGAGGCGTGTGCATCGAACAGATGATGTCGATCAGACCGCTTGCCACAGCTTCGACGACGGCAAGGCGGTCGTCCTCGTCCCGCAGCGGCGGTTTGAGTTTGAAAAAAGTCCGGTAATTCGCAACGTCCAAAGCATTCAACGTCAGATGATGGATGCCCACGCCGGCGGTGATGTCCAGACCATTGGCTTTTGCGCGCTCCAGCGCGGGCAGGGCGCGGGCCGTGGTGATCTGGTCCGCATGATAACGCGCGCCGGTCATCTCGATCAGCGCGATGTCGCGGTCGAGCCCCATCCGCTCGGCCATCGGCGACACTGCCGGCAGGCCGCGCAGAGAC
>JAGXFI010000037.1 GCA_024637305.1 Sulfitobacter sp. | reverse complement strand
TCGGCCAGCATCTTCAGCCGCGCGGGCCGGGCCGAGACGATGGCCAGTTCGGACATGGCCAGAAGGCCGTTGATCAGCGTCAGCAGAATGACGATCGCAATCTCGAGGTACATGTTCTCCATCTCTTGCCGGAAGGTCCGGACAATTAATTGGGCTTGCTCTACAGGACTGCTGGCTCTGTGTATATGGGGCGAGATGTCTGCGCCCGTTCAGTTCTGGAACATGCATCATGCGCCGGCACCGCGCCCCATGCGACGGCGATGGCGATGCTAATCGGCAGCACAACAATCGCCACGGTCAGCCCGGCGATGGCGTCAGATCTGTGTGCGCTCAGACCATAACCCTCACGCAGGACCGTGATAGGCTTGGGGGTGTAGAGATCCGCAAAACTTGGGTTCGCGCCTGTCATGTCAGGGCTGCACCTGTTCTGGGGGTCGCGGGATCGTCGGCTATCTGTCGGCGGTCGCAATGCTTTGAATCGAACCGAACCCTCAGGGTGCAATGCCATTGTTTTACCGCCGCCCGGAACTTCGCCATGTTGCTTGGAAAGGCATGGTTTACAGAGCGTAGGGCACATGAAAATGAAAAGCGGATTTGTCGGATTGGGCAACGTCGGCGGCAAGCTTGCGGGCAGTCTGCTTCGAAACGGGTTTGACCTCACGGTTCATGATCTGAACCATGGGTCGTCACAGCGTTCGTCTAAAAGGGGGCCAAGACCGTCGAGGGACCGTTGGCCCTCATGCAAGCCTGCGACGCGGTGATCCCATGCATGCCGTCAGTCAGGACGCTGTGGTCAGAACCAAGCATGGGCGCGAAGGCTACGTAGCCGACAGCGGCAGCCGCCATCTGCGCGGGTGCTACACCGATCGCGGCGCACTGCGCAGCACCTATCGGGTATTGGCCAAGCAGGCTATAGCGGCGAAATCATGGTAGGGTACGCTCAGGCGCGGGCCTGAAAGAACGAGCCCCGACGGGCCTCGACAGACCGAGACGGCAAAACAAAAACGGCGCAGAGGGATCCGCGCCGTTTCGTTGTCGTTCCAACCGAAAGTGTGGAATTTCAGGCCGCGAAGGGCGGGCGCACTTTTAATTCCATATAATCCTGAAGGCCATAAACACCGCCTTCGCGTCCATTGCCGGAATGCTTGAACCCGCCGAAGGGCGATCCGTAATCTGCATCGCGCCCATTGATGTGAATACCGCCCGCACGAATACGGCGCGCAACCCGGCGGGCGCGCTCTTCGCTACCGGTCTGGATATAGGCCGCCAGCCCGTACTCGGTGTCGTTGGCCATCTCAATCGCCTCTTCCTCGGTATCGAAGGGGGTGATGACCAGCACCGGGCCAAAGATCTCTTCGCGCCAGATCACCATCTCGGCGGTGACATCGGAAAAGATGGTCGGGCGTACGAACCAGCCAGCCTCCAGTTTTTCCGGCAGGTAGTCAGGCCGGCCCAGCCCTCCGATCAATAGCCGCGCCCCTTCCTCCAGCCCCTTGCCGATCAAGGTTTGCACCCGGTCAAACTGGATTTCGTCGAACAGCGGTCCCAGATGGTCGCCTTCCTGCTCAGGGTCACCCACGACGTGCGTCTCGGCGGCGGCCTTGGCCAATTCCAGAACCCGGGGGTAAACACTGCGTTCCACCAGCATGCGGGTGGGGGCATCGCAGGACTGGCCGGTGTTGTAGAAACAGGCTGCCACACCTTCGGCCACGCGTTTACCAAGATCGGCATCGGCGAAGATCAGGTTCGGAGATTTCCCGCCGAGTTCCAGCGTGACGCGCTTGAAGTCGGCGGCAGCGTCGCGCGACACGGCGTAGCCGCCACGTGTCGAGCCGGTAAAGGACATCATCGCCACGTCCGGATGCCGCGACAGCGCGGCCCCCACCGTAGGGCCGTCGCCCTGCACGAGGTTGAACACCCCCGCCGGATACCCGGCCTCATCCACGATCTCGGCATAGACCTGCGCCGACAGCGGCGTATGTTCCGACGGCTTGAGCACACAGGTCGCTCCGGCAGCGAGCGCGGGGATCACCTTGAGAGCGATCTGGTTGATCGGCCAGTTCCAAGGCGTGATCAGCCCGCAGACACCGATCGGCTCACGGCTCAGGATGTCGCCATTCGGCAGGGTTTCTTCTTCTGCCAACGAGTCCAGCGCGTCGATGAAGGCTTCCAGATGGCCGATGCCCGCGTCGGCCTGCACCTCGCGCGACATGGTCGCGGGCGCGCCCATCTCGGTCGTGATCGCACGGGCCAGATCATCGATGCGCGCCCGCGTCACCTGGGCCAAGCGACGCAAGAGCGCGAGGCGCTCGTCCTTTGATGTCATGGAATACGTTTCGAACGCGCGTTTGGCGGCCTGAACCGCAAGATGGACATCCGCCTCATTTCCCATGGCAAGCGTGCCGACCCTTTGATTGGTTGCCGGGGAAAGGATCGGCATTGTCGCGTCCGAGGC
Source organism: Sulfitobacter sp. (assembly GCA_024637305.1). Classification (GTDB taxonomy): domain Bacteria; phylum Pseudomonadota; class Alphaproteobacteria; order Rhodobacterales; family Rhodobacteraceae; genus Sulfitobacter. Next base: position 31,275 of record JAGXFI010000037.1, on the reverse strand, counting down.
TGGAGCGACCCAGGCTCCGTCGATGTAAAATCTGTCCAATGTGATCATGGCGTTTCTCCTTTTGGCGGCACCGAATACGCCGGCGCGCTATGTCGATCCAAGTATCATTTCTCGCGCCGCACGGCAGATGCGGAGTGGTGCGGTGCCGGCCTTCGACATGCTGCAACGTCAGCCTGCGTCTTGCACGATCATATCAGCTGCCCGCATCGCCAACATCATGGTCGGGCATTGATATTGCCCGGTGTGAAGTTGGGCAACGATGATGCATCAACCATCCGCAGTCCTGGCATGCTATGCATCTGCAAGCGAGCGTTGAGCACCGAATCCTGCGGTCCTCGCCCCATGCGGCAGGTGCAGGAGGGATGATACAAGGTCGAGGCACGGTTGCGAAAGGTCTCGATGAGCGCGGCGTCATCCATCGTATCGAACTCCGGGCATTTGGCCGAGGCAGTCACCGCTTGCAGGTCCGGGGTGCGGACGAGATCGCGGATGATCTTGCTGGCCGCACGGCCACGTCCCTGTCGTCATCGGTCACAAGCGAATTGGGCTGGATCGCCGGCGCATCCCGCCAGGATGCCGAAGCGATGCACACATGCCCGCGGCTGGTCGGATGGCACGGCTGCGCAGAAAGCAAGTATCCCGGATTCCGGTCCAGAACCACCTTGCCAGCGCTGTCTATCTTGTGTGAGGCCGGATTGAAGAAGAGTTGCACAGAAGAGTGCACGAAACCACCCACCTGATTGACCGGAACCGAAAGCGGCCCTTTTCGGGTCAGCGCGTATTGCATCGCCGCGCGCAGCCGCCCCAGGGGGGTTGCCCAACAAAGTGTCCAGCGTCGGCACCTGTGCCTGGAACTGATAGGGCACTGCCAGATGATCCTGCAATCCCTGTCCCACGTGCGGCAAATTCTGACGGACCTCAATTCCGTTTGATTTCAAAAGATCAGCCGGTCCAATGCCTGAAAGTCGAAGCAGTTGCGGGGTGTTGATGGCCCCGGCGCACAGGATGACTTCCTAGCGCGCGCGAACCCGGCGCGTTTGTGTACCACGCATGTAGGAGACGCCACTTATCTGCGCGCCGCTGAATTCCAGCCCTGTCTCATTCGCATGACCTAACATATGTTCGTCTTGAGGCGCATTCAGAGGGACGGGCAGATGCAGGCCGAGCAGTTCGACGACCATAGAGCAATGAATGCTGTCGTGACCACCGGGACCGGTGGCTACGAGAAGCTTGAATACAAGCGCGTGCCCATGCCGTTCGCGGGCCCTGGCGAGGTGCTGTTGAAAGTGCTGGCGGCTGGTGTGAACAACACCGAGATTAACACCCGGCTCGGCTGGTACTCCTCGTCCGTCGTTCAAGCGACCGGAGAGACAAGCGACACTGAAGTCAGGCAAGATGGTGGATGGAAAAACGCCACGCCCTTTCCCCTCATCCAAGGCTCCGATTGCTGCGGAGAAGTGATTTCAGTGGGCGCTGGTACCGACGCAGGCCAGATCGGTCAGCGCGTTCTCGTCAGGAGCTGCATGCGCGAACACGACTTTGACCGGATGGATACTGTCTGGCTGGGGTCGGATTTCGACGGTGCCTTCGCGCAATATGTGAAGGTCCCGCAAAGCGAGGTCTTCGCAATCCAATGCGACTGGAGCGATGCAGAGCTCGGAACGATACCCTGCGCCTATGGTACAGCTGAAAACATGGTCCACCGTGCAGGCGTGACGGCGGGCATGCGGGTCCTGGTGCCGGGGGCATCAGGCGGCGTCGGATCGGCGCTTATCCAACTGATGAAGCGCCGGCAAGCCGAGGTCATCGCCGTGACCAGCGCCTCCAAGGTTGACGAAGTCCGCCGGATCGGTGCTGACAGCATCCTGACGCGAGATACGGATCTAGTCGAGGTTCTGGGCTTGGAAAGCGTCGACGTGGTAATCGACAACGTGGGAGGGCCCGGCTTCGGCGTCATGCTTCAATTGCTTCGTCGCGGCGGGCGATATGTCTCGTCCGGTGCCATTGCTGGACCGATTGTCAGCCTCGATATGCGCAACATGTACCTCAAGGACATCACGCTGATTGGCTGCACAGCATGGGACAAATCAGTTTTCCCAAACCTGATCAGCTATATCGAACATGGCGAAATCCGGCCACTTCTCGCGAAGACCTACCCGCTCGACAGAATTGCCGATGCGCAGAGGGATTTCGTTGGGAAGGACCATATTGGAAAACTCGTACTTATCCCTTCTTGAGATACGCGTCGGCAAAGGGCTGTGCACGTTGCTGCATGTGCGAAGGTTTCCGTCTCTGATGGGCGCTTTTCACGTCTTCGACGGGTTGCGTATCGGGAGCCGCTAAGGTTTCTGGTTGCGCTCCTCAATGCATGCCGACTGACTGCGGCACAACGGCTTCAACTGATCCATCGGTGCCGTTGCTCACCCTGCAAAATGACCGCGATCTCCGAGTGGATCAAGAGCGTGCTCCTCGCGGAACTCGATCCTGCTTCGTGTCGTCGAGAAAACCTGTGTGCTCGCAGAGAATCTTGTGACCCGCGAGATGCTTGGCAGGCTCAAGCCAGTGAACCTCAAAGTGGCGTCCGCAACGCACATCTCGGTCACGGGTTCCATCAAGAATTCAGCGAGAATCCGGGAACCACTCTAGGATGAGACTGTTGTTCACCTATGCAATTGTGCTTCGAGAACGTGGTTAAATTCACGTGTCCTGGGGCGCTTAATCAAACAGAATCCCTGAGGAGAAAATCAATGACCAATCGTAAGACAAGCTTCTTGACCGGTGTGTCGGTGGTCGCGCTTTTGACATCGGCAGGTGCCGGTATCACGCAGACCGCGACTGCTGTAAACGATGGCCAAGTGGTCGTCGAACAGAAAGACGCCGAAGTGAACGTAACCGTTCCTGATCCCGATATCGACGTCCAACAGGGCCAGCCAGTCGTCACTGTCGAGCAGGCGCAGCCCGAAATTACCGTGAGCGTGCCTGAGCCGAACGTCCGCGTTCAGCAGCAGGCACCCGTCATCACTGTCGAGCAGGGTCAGCCCCAGATCACCGTGCGCATTCCCGAACCGACCGTGACAATTATGGTCCCCAAGCCGCAGGTTGACGTGGCCACGGGCGAACCGATTGTCGATGTGAACCAGCCTGATCCGGTTGTCAGGTTCATTCGCCCCGATCCCAAGATCACGGTGGAAGCGGCCGAGCCTAACATCCAGATTGAATCGTCGGACCCCACTGTAGAGATCGCCGAACGTGCTGACCCGGACGTGACCGTGGAGCAGCAAGAGCCGCTGGTGAATGTCGAGCAATCCGAAGGTGCCGACGTCGTGGTGAGCGAAGCTGACGCACCCGAGGTGAACGTCGAACCGGGCGAGCCTGCGAATATCGAAATAACGCAGGAAGAAGCGTTGATCGTGATGGACGATTTCAACGCCGATGAGGCGGGCAACATGCCGGAAGAAGACCGCGCACGCTATGCCGAGACGACGCAGCAAGCTCCGATTTTCAATCTGACGGCGGGTGATTTGATTGGTCGCAGCGTAATGACTGAAAGAGGTGCAGACGTGGGCGACATCGATTCCATCGGCAGGCGCGGTGACACCTTGGTCGCAATCATCGGTGTTGGTGGGTTCCTCGGTATGGGTGAGAACAACGTAGCCATTCCGGTGAGCAACCTCGTTCTGCGGGGTGAAGAAGTGATCGTTCCAGGGGTGACCGAAGAGCGTCTGGACAGCATGCCGGAATACAACGAATCCGAAGTGCGCCAGTTGGAGCCCGGTCTCCGTTTGGCTGACGAAGTCGGTCTCGATTGATCGCATCTGACCTTTAAAGCGCAGATAGGGGAGGTCTTCGGACCTCCCTTTTACGTTGATCAGCCACAGGGTGAAGTGGCACTGCGACCAAAGCGTCACTGACGTTTGGCAATCGCACATCGTTTTTGTTTCCTCATCGCCGCGCTCTCATTGCCGAACCTGCATTTTCGCGCCGCTGTGGAAGGCTTTGCGAACGCCATCTCGTCTTTGCAGCCTGTATAAGGGTCGCGCACGTTTGGCAGGTTCAGTCTGGGTGGATGTCGCGCGGGGTGCAGCCGGCATCCAGAACCACGGCCAACCAGTTCACGTCCGCCTGCATCCCGCGTTCAGCCAACCAGGCTTCCTGAATCCGGTAGGCAGGCAATTCCTGCGCCGCGGGGCAATACCAGTGGTATGCGGTCTGTCGGTGGTGAGCCAGTTCGTGAAGCAGAACGCTCACGTCCTTGGCGCTACGCGGGTTCCACGGCCTGACAAGCATTATTTCCGCCCGTTCGGCATCATAGAGGCCGCGGAGCCGTCCGCGCTGAAAACTTCCCGACAAAACCTTTCGCGAGGTGGCTTCCCATTCGCTGACAAAGCGGACGCGCGGGAATGAATTGGACCTATCCCATGCGCTGTTCACGTCGAGCCAGTCGTCAAGGATCGCAGTCAACGCGTGCATGTTTTGCGCATTGCGCCATTCAGCCCCCGGAATCGGGACCTCTGCCTGCGGTTGGGTGGGGCACATTGCGAGGAGTACCGTGGCGAGTACCACGGCAGAACATATGCTGGACATCGCGATCTCCGATATTGAATTTTGTGATATGCGCCTCCGATGCTACACTTGCCGCCATACAGATCCGAATGATCGATTTTCAGTCTCGCTTGAGGTGAATTCAGTCAAAGAAATGGGACGCAGACTTCCTCCCTTCGCCGCCGTCTGCGCCTTCGAGGCCACCGCGCGGCACATCTCCGTCAAACACGCGGCGGACGAGCTGTGCCTGACGCCCTCCGCGGTCAGCCACCAGATCAGGATTCTGGAGGAATACCTCGATACCAGGCTCTTTGAGCGTTCAGGAAACCGACTGGCGCTGACGCTGACGGGCGAAGCCTACGCCGGCAAGCTGACCCAGCTCCTTGACAGCTTTCGTGACGAAACGCAGGCGGCTTGCGGAAGGGCACCCATCCTTCGGGTGCTATCGACGCCCGGTTTCGCTGCGCGCTGGCTCGTCCCGCGTCTGCCGCGGTTCGAATTCGCGCGGGATATCAGGCTGCGCGTGTCGAACGGTGCGCCATCGCTCGACTTTGCGACGAATGATGCCGATGTAGTGATTCAATGGGCCGACCGGCCGACGCCGGGACTGCTGGTGGAACCGCTGATGGCTTCGGCGCGCTATCCTGTGATCGCTCCGACGTTGAAAGCGCGCGCGCAAGTCCAGAGACCCGAAGACCTGCTGGGACAGACCCTTTTCTACGACGAGACCGATGACGGCTGGGCGGAATGGTTCGGCTTGGCCGGTGTTGAGGGGATCGCATTGCCAGCCGGACCGACCTATCCGAATTGCGAACTTTCAACGACAATGGTGGAGCAGGGGCAGGGCGTGTCGCTCGCCTATGATGCAGTGGTGCGCGGCACGCTCGCCTCCGGCCGATTGGTGCGGCTATTTGACGAGGTGACTGTGCCGATGACGATCTATTCGGTTGCCAGTCAAGACGCGCGCGCCGACGAGCCGCGCGTGGCCGCGTTCCGCCAGTGGCTCCGCGCTGAGGCTGGGACGGAAGCTGTGCTGCCCGCGCGTTATCGGCAGGCTGCCGAATAGCCTGCGATCGGGTCAGGTCATTCGGCCCGGCCCGATATCACGACCGAAGGAATGGGTATGTCCCAGGGTCCGGTGGCACCGTGGTTCACAATCACCATGGCCTCCACCGCAGTACGGATCTTTGCTTTGCGTGCCTCGGGTTGCGGACGCAAAAGCGCACCACCGCGCACCGTCCCTTCGAGGAAGAAATCAAACGGTGCCGCCGGATATTCGCTAAGCCAGCGGCTGTCGACCGTCACCAGATTCAAATCGCCAAAACCGCTCGCCTTCATGGCAGGGAAAGCGCGGTCCGGATCGGCATAATCCGTCGCGCCGGGGCCGGGGGGTAGGGCAATCCCCGGCTCACCATGGGCGGCGATGGCGGCAAATACATAGGTCATCGCCGAATGCTCAGCCTCCTGCCAGACGGAATATGCAAGCCTCCCGCCCGGCTTCAGAACCCGACGCGCCTCGGCCATGGCGGCGGGGGGGTCAGGCACATGTGGCATGCCGAAACCGATGGTGACGGCGTCGAAGGACGCATCCTCAAAAGGCAGCGCCATAGCATCGCCTTCCGTAAATTCCGCCTCGGGCACCGCCGCGCGCGCGATCCGTAACATCGCCGGAGAAAAATCGAGCCCCGTGACCCGTGCGCCCGACCTGACCAATCCTTGTGTCACGTTGCCGTGTCCGCAGCAAAGATCCAGCGCCACCTTTTCCGGTCCTGAACCGCATTCGGAAACGAGTGCGGGAACAGCCATTTCCGAGGCTTGCGCGAAGACATGCGAATAGGCCTTTGCGGTCCCTTCGTCGGCCCAGCCCCGGCGTTCCAGAGCGGCAAAACCCTCGGGTACAGTCATTGTCTTGTCCATCCCCCAACCCCGCGATGTGGGCTTAAGATATCACGAAACCACTTTTCCGCGAAGGGCATACAGGTGGCCCGTCTTAATGCGCCATGGTTCGCGTCAAATGCCTGGCGGTTGTCGGGCAAACCACTTCAGGCATCATAGGATTTCGACTGCAACCTGCATGTCCGAGAATGCGATATATTTGTACTTGATCTCAAATTCTGAACAGACTTCCTGCCATGCTGCAAATTCACCGAATTTCCAATTTGGGTATCCGTAGTATTCATCAAAAATAATGACACTGCCTTTGACGAGTGAGGCTGCTATATTTCTCAAAACGTAGAGCGAGCTTTCATACGTATCACAATCAATGTGGCACAGGCGTATCTTGGACCTGTTCTCCTCCAGGAATTTTGGCAGGGTTTCCTCGAACCAGCCTTTATGGAGGATGACGTTGCTGTTTACCTTCGGCAACTTGCCCGCCAGATCAAAAGTGCCTTTCGGCAAATGATATCCGGTCCAGTCTTCTGCCAAGCCTACAAAGCTGTCAAATCCGTGCAATGTTTCGGTTTTGAATATGTTGGAGAAATGATTTATCGAAGAACCCTTGAATACGCCGAATTCAAGGATCGATCCGCCTTCCAGATTGGCCGACGAAGCTGCGTAGTTCCACAGCTGCTCAGTCTCTTTGAAAATCATCGCCTGATTGAGATGCTCGGCAGCATAATCCGCAGATTGGGCGATCGCGCGTTCTCGCAGAAGTTGATAGACGCTCAGCTTGTAAGGCAGCAACGACTTTCGCAGGACATTGAGAAGGCGACGGGGTTCCATGAGAAGTCTCTTTCTTGAAGTTCCTCGCGCCGAGGCTTGCGCGTAAACGGGTCTTAAAACGCTCGTGAGGGTTTTGTCGACGAAGATCTTCGGCGGTCCAGGACGGAGATGGCCCAAAGCCGCCCCCGACAGCCTTGCAGCCGGTCTTGCGCCGCTGCGCAGGATCAAACTGGGATCGGTTCTAAGCTCCTTTTCGGCGAGCCAAAGCCAAGTGTCATCCCTCAAGCAAACTTGCTCTCTTTGCGGGCCATATGCCATAAACATTCTGTAAACGGAAACTGGAGATCTCTGTGGATCTTGATGAATTGTACAGGGTGTTGCGCAGCGCGCATGTGCAGGCTCAAGGGGTGGTCGACACGTTGCGGGATCCGATACTGCTTCTCGATCCTGATCTGAGCGTGATCAGCGCCAATCCGGCCTTTTACCAGACTTTTGATGCCAGCCGGGACGCGACGATCGGTGTGCCCTTTGATGAGCTCGGCGATGGTCAGTGGAACATCGAGGAGCTGACGTTTCTCCTCAAGCGGGTGATCCCGAAAAGTGCGTCGGTCTTCGACTACGAAGTCACCACGGAATTTCCACATGTGGGCGATGCCACAATGCTGGTCAGCGCCCAGCGTCTGCAACATCCCGACAACCGGAGCCGCATCCTGCTGGTGTCGATCGTGGACGCCACGCAAGCGCGGCAGCGCGCGGATGAAAAGGACATCCTGATCGGCGAACTCGACCATCGCATCAAGAACCTGTTGACGGTGACCCACGCGGTTGCGCGGCAAACCAGGGTTGAGGGGCGTACGGCGGAAGAATACCGCGATGTGCTTCTGGGTCGGCTCGAAGCGGTTTCCAGATCAATGAATACCACCTCGACTGACACCTGTGCAGACCTGTCGGAAATCGCGCGGACCGTTCTGGAGCCGTTCCTCGGATGCGAGCAGACCATATCGGTGGCCGACGCGCCGACCTTATCCCTGTCAAGAAAGCAGGCAATGTCATTGGGCATGATCCTGCATGAGCTGGCAACGAATGCCGTCAAATACGGCGCGCTTTCGGTGCCTGACGGGCAGGTCAGCATCGACTGGATCGTCTCTCCGGGCGAGGAGGATACGTCCGAGATCCAGATGCGCTGGGAAGAAAACAACTGTCCTGACGTGAAACTACCGGAAACAACAGGTTTCGGCACCCGCCTGATCCGGTTCGCTGCAGAACGGGAACTGGGAGGCCGTGTGGAACAAAATTATCTGCCCGAAGGTTTATTGGTAACGGTCTGCTTTCCAATGTGATCGCACCGGTCCCGGAGGACGGATGCCCGATGAAACCGATCAGATGCCCGGCGGTCTTTCGATTCTCGTCGTCGAAGACGAGTTTCTGATCGCCTTGGATATCGAAGAGATGCTGGAAAGCCACGGCCACCACGTACTGGGGCCGGTCGGCACCATCAAGGATGCGCTGCGTCTGCTGGAGGATGAGCGGCCCGACGTGGCGACGCTCGACCTCAATATTCGTGGCCAGCCGGTGATTCCAATAGCGCGGCGGCTCCAATTCATGCGCATCCCGTTCGTGATCGTTTCCGCCAACGGGTCATTTGATTTCCCCGACAACGAAGTCCTGGTTGACGTGGAGAATGTCGGCAAACCAATTCCCGAAGATCACCTGATCCAGGCACTTGGCCGCGCCATCAACGGCGCGTAAGAAATGAGGCTTGAAAAATTCCACCGCGAAAAACGGCCTAGCCCTGACGCTGGTGCGTTCCCGGTCCAACCGGATTTCGGCAACGGTTGCCGGACGAAGTTGCGGTCAGGGTCGACGCACCGAATTTCCGCCCGCAATTATGTTATTGATCAGTTTCGAGACGGCGGAATGCAATGCATCCTTGTTGCCGGACGGACTTTCCGCATGCGCGGCGGAAGCGTCTTCGAGAATTCCGATGATTTCCTTTTCGGGCAGGATATTGTGGTCGTTGAGCGCGAGAAGAAGCGATTCGAGGATGGCCAGGGCGGCGGTGCCGGCAACGTCGTCAGCAATGTGCATTATCTGCCTCGCTTTCAGGGTGAATGTCGGTTGATCCGGTATCCAAATCAATGGAACATAGCATGATCTTAGCCAAAATCTGTTGCAGGATGCTGATCCAAAGCAGCATTGGACGCGATTTGCCCGTTCATTCACCTTGCTTGACCAGCCGTCGCAATTCCCTGATGGAAACCTGAATGCAGATTCAAACAAGCCCGCTGACCCGCAAGCTTGGTGCTTTCGTTTCCCTGTCCGACGTGGAACTGGAGATCCTCGCAAGATTCCACAGCCGCCGGCGCGAATTTCAGTCCAAGCATGAATTCATCCATGAGGGCCAGACGAAATCATCGGCCTTCATCTTGTCCAAGGGGTGGGCCTGTTCTTTCAAGGTTCTGCCTGATGGTGATCGGCAGATCGTCGATTTCCAGATCCCCGGCGATTTTCTCGGGCTGCGCAGCATCCTGTTTCGCACGGCGGATCACAACATCGAGGCAGTGACCCGCATCGAGGCGTCCGAGGTTCTTGCAGCGGACGTCCTGCGCGCCTTTTCGGACGCGCCACGGCTGGCCGTCGCGGTTCTTTGGGCCGCGTCGCGCGACGAGGCCATGGTGGTCGAGCATCTGGTCAACATCGGTCGCCGATCCGCCGAAGAACGCATGGCGCACTTCCTGCTGGAACTCAGCGCGCGCCTCGCGCTTGTGGGGATTGGCGACAAGACAGGGTATGAATGTCCGCTGACCCAATATCACCTCGCCGACGCGCTTGGCCTGAGCGCGGTGCATGTCAACCGCGTCCTGCGCCAACTGCGCGACAGCGGTCTCGTCACCTTTCAAAGTGGGCGGGTGACTTTTGACGATTTCGACGGCCTTGCGGAATTGGCGGGATTCGATACTGGGTATCTTGACCAGACCGGGCCGCTTTTGACGTGACCGGAGCATTCGGCAAACCTTTGCGCCGCGGCTTCTTTTCGCGATTTGCCAGTTGCAAAATCATGTGCTTTGCGATGTCGAGCTCATTGTTGCAGACTGCTTCCTCCTTCGCCAGATGAGCAACCTCAGCCGCCTGGTAATGCTTCAGGGCGGCAGCCTTGACGGGTCCCACAGGCGCAGCGTCCAACGATGCCTTGACCGACTGCATCTTGAGGGTGGCACCGGGCACGCAAGTTCTCACGTCCATGTATTCTGTCCTTTCAGCTTGTTGAATGAGGAGGTTGGCCGACTGTGCATTCTGGGGATCGACTGGCCATCCATTCATGCTACCTCAGGGTGGAGCGAGGGGCGCTGATCTACGTTAGCGTGCAGCATTTTTTGCGCCCGATTACCCTGCCGCATTGCCCGCGGTCGGGAGGATCGCAAGGAGGTCCGAACGGACCATCGGACATGGTTTTTGCGCGATGCGTGGCAGCGGTCTCGGGTAAGTCAATGCACAGCCTCTGCCCCAAGGATCCGCGCGGGAAAGACGACTTGCGGCAATCCAATATCACGAAGGAATGCGCGTCAGGAAGCCTGCGTCAGAAAGAACCGGACCATCTGTGCCGAAGCATCAGGCCCTCTGCTGTCAGAATAAGATCCTGCCGCACAGCCGCCGGACCACGCATGACCCGCCCCTTCGAGCATCCACAACTCCAACTGAACCGCGCCGTCTGGTCCGGCAAAGTTGCTTCTGGCATAGCCACGTCCGCGCACGGACCTCTTGGTTGTTGTCAGGGGCGTCGCGTCACCCCCCATCGCCGCGGCGACGATCGTCGACGCATTGGACGGGTGGACCGTTCCGTCGTTATCACCCTGAAAAACAATGCGGCGCACGGGTTTAGACAGTGTTGCGACAGCAGGGGTTGTGCCTGCTGAATCGCCGCCCTTGCGCATGGCGGACATCGCCGACAACACGTTCTGGGCCGACCCGCGGGCCAGCCCGGAATGGATACCCGCTGCAGAAAAGACATCCGGATAAACATCTGCGAGTATCGCCGCCATCGAGCCTCCGGCCGACAGCCCCGCCACAAAGACATTGTCACGTTGGATGCCGAATTCTCTCATCAGTTTTCGCGTCAGCGAGGCCAGAATGGCAGGCTCGCCCATGCCCCGCACCTGATTGGTTGGCTTGAACCAGTTCCAGCACGACGCCCTGTTGTGGCGGCCGGACTGCGTCGGATAGGCCACGGCTAGGCCGTGCTTTTCCGCCAACGCGTTCATATGAGTACCAAGCGCAAAGTCGTCCGCGGTCTGATCGCACCCGTGCAGCATGAGGATCAGCCCCTTGGGCCGTGCTGGATGACTGGCAGGGAGATAAAGCCTGTAGCTGCGTGCACCTGCCGCGCTGCGATGCTTTCGGGCAAGATCCTGCGCGCCAAACGGAATGCGGGGCGACCCTAGGCTGCCCGTTGCCCGGGGAATTGCCGCCGGCTTGGCGGATTTCGCCGCGTTCAGTTGCTTTATCACCGTGCCAAGTTTTCGATCCGTTTTCGCTTCCGCAGCCTTGCGCCGCTTGGCCGGTTTAGGCGTGAAAGCCGTCATGGGGGCGAAGGCCGTGTCGATCATGTGTCCAGTAATTGCTTTCTGGAAGGACCGGGTTGCCTTGGAGGGCGCGGCAGAGCGCATAAACCTGTTCATGCGCTGCATGTTGGCCGTGAGCATTTGTGTCATCAGAGTCGCTTTCTTTTTACGTCGATTCGAATCGACGTGATTAAACCTCCCGTCCGAGACGCTATCGGAGTCCGGCAGGCGCAGGACTGATGCAGATCGGTGTCTGTCTTGTTTGTCTAAACCCGCCCGTCGCGTGCAAGTTCCTGCTGCCTTCACGTTTTGCCGGTGCGGACGCAGTTTTCGGCGCGAGATTGAAGCCGTACGCAAATAAGCTTGATAAACCTCCTTGATTGATCGACTCTAAGGCAATTTTGGCGTGGCATTTTCGTCGCGCCATCGCCATACGATGGATCTGAGCGGGTCTTTTGGAGTGACCTGACGACGGAAGCCAAAGGATATCGAAGTAATATGTGCCCAGCACCAGTGGCCGACGAAAGCGCACGCGGATTTATCATACCGATCGGTGGGGGCGAAGATCGGGTGAAGGAAATGCAGATTCACCGCAGGTTCGTTGAGCTTTCGGGCGGTGCGGATGCAGATATCGTCGTGATTCCAACGGCATCGATGCTGGAAGAAACAGGGCCGGATTATAACCGTATCTTTTCCAGTCTGGGCGCTGGAAAGGTCGAGTTTCTTCCGATTTCGCGCCGTTCGGATTGTAACAACCCCGAATTTTCCGAAAAGCTGGACAATGCCACCGGCATTTTCATGACCGGTGGCAATCAACTGCGGCTGTCGGCCATTTTGGGCGGAACGCTAGTCGTGACGAAGATCAGGCGGCGCAATGCCGAGGGCGTACCGGTCGCGGGGACGTCGGCGGGTGCCTCGATAATGTCGGAACACATGGTCGCGGGCGGGCAGGGCAACGAATCTCCGGCTGAGGGTACGGTGACGCTTGCACCCGGGATCGGGCTGACCAATGCCGTGATCATCGACCAGCACTTTACGCAGCGAAATCGGCTCGGGCGGTTGTTGACCGCGTCGTCGTTCAATCCGTTTCTTCTTGGTCTGGGGATCGACGAAGACACGGCGGCATTTATCGGGCCTGACGATATGCTCGAAGTCATCGGGAGCGGTACGGTTACCATCGTAGATGCCAGCGAGATGACCCATTCCTCCATGTGGGACGCCAAACCGGGACAGGCTCTCAGCCTTTTGGGGCTGCGGCTTGACGTCCTGGGCGAGGGGTGTCGTTATGATCTGAAAGCCCGTGTCGGTTACCCGCCGGACGATCCTGTGGTGTATTCTGCGGGGCCGGATACCGACGCCTGAACACTCCGCCCTCTGCAGGGCGCAATCAATCAAGAGGTGCCTAGTTGCAAATACTCTCAACCAATGTGTTCGTCGGTCCCAACGTCTGGGCAGGATTTCCCGTCATACGGCATGTCGTTGATCTGGGTGTACTGGAGGACTGGCCATCCGCCAGGATCGGTCCCGAATTCACCGAAGGTCTTGTTGCCGCGCTGCCGGGTCTGGCCAGTCACGGATGCTCTTATAGCGTTGAGGGTGGCTTCCTGCGGCGATTGCGCGAGGACGAAGGCACCTGGATGGGCCATATCCTTGAGCATTGCGCCATCGAGGTACAGAACGTCGCCGGAACGGATGTGACCTTTGGCCGGACTCGCGGCACGGGCGTCCACGGTCAGTACAACATGGTCTATGCCTACCGTCAGCGTGACGTCGGGCTTGCCGCAGGCGAGCTGGCCCTGCGGTTGCTGATGCATCTTCTGCCGCAGTCGTTGCAGGATCAGGTCGATTATGCGTTCGATCCCGCGTTCGATTGGCAGGATGAATTGCGCAGCTTTGTCCTGCATGCCCAACGTAAGGAATTCGGCCCCTCCACAGGGTCATTGGTTGCCGCTGCGCAGCAACGCGACATTCCGTGGATTCGCCTGAATGAAGGGTCACTGGTCCAGTTCGGGCATGGCAAGTATCAGCGCCGCATTCAGGCGACGATCACGTCCGAGACCAAACATATCGCCGTCGAAATCTCCTGCGACAAGGAGGACACGCATAATCTGATGAACGATCTGGGCCTTCCGGTGCCGCAGCAACGCATCATCTACACCGCCGACCAGGCTGTTCGCGCAGCCCATGTCATTGGCATGCCGGTCGTGGTCAAGCCGCTGAACGCCAATCACGGTCGGGGTGTGTCGATCAATCTGATGGAAGACGATGAAGTCAGGGCCGCTTTCACCGAAGCCGAGGTCCATTCCAAGAGCGCCGCCATTCTGGTGGAAAGCTTCGTCACCGGTTTCGATCACCGGATGCTTGTCGTCGATAACAAGCTGGTCGCGGTCGCCAAGCGAGTGCCGGGGCATGTCATCGGCGACGGTTCGCATACCATCGCCGAACTGGTGGATCTGGTGAACCTCGATCCGCGCCGCGGCATCGGGCACCAGAAGGTGTTGACCATGCTCGAGATCGACAATCAGGCAAAACGCCTGATCGCGGCCGCCGGGTACAGTGTCGACACGATCCTGCCCGAAGGCGAGGTGTTTTATCTTCGGTCGACGGCGAACCTGTCTACCGGCGGCACGGCAATTGATCTGACCGATGTCGTCCACCCTGACAACCGCGACATGGCAGAGCGTGCGATCATGGCCGTGGGACTGGACGTCGGCGGGGTTGATTTTCTGATCGACGACATCACCAAGTCCTACAAGGATATTGGCGGGGCGATCGTCGAAGTGAACGCGGCCCCCGGCTTTCGCATGCATGTCGCCCCTTCCGAAGGTCAGCCCCGTGATGTCGCAGGCAAGGTGATCGACATGCTGTTCCCTCTGGGACAGCAAAGCCGGATCCCGATCGCCGCGATCACCGGAACGAACGGCAAGACGACCACCTCGCGCATGCTGGGCCATATCATGAAAGCCAGCGGCAAGATCGTCGGTATGACCTCGACCGACGGCGTCTATGTGGACGGCAAGCTCAGCGTCAAGGGCGACATGACCGGGCCGAAATCGGCGCAAATGGTATTGCGCGATCCCACGGTGGACTTCGCGGTGATGGAAACCGCGCGTGGCGGGCTGGTGCGCAGCGGTTTGGGCTATCAGCATTCCAACGTCGCGGCCTGTCTGAACGTGTCGGCCGATCATCTTGGGCTGGGTGGCATCGAAACGGTCGAGCAACTGGCCGTCGTCAAGCGCGTGGTCATCGAAAGCGCGACGGATACCGCGGTGCTGAACGCGGATGACATAAATTGCCTCAAGATGGCCGACTACGCTGATGTGGATTCGATCTTTTATGTCACGGTCAATCCCGGTCATTCGCTGGTGAAGGAACACATCAAGACCGGCGGCAAGGCCATCGTGCTGGAACACGGCATGAATGGCGATATGCTGACCATCTACGACAAGGGGCTGCACATGCCGGTGCTGTGGTCGCATCTGATCCCAGCGACCCTTGAAGGCAAGGCTGTCCACAATGTTCAGAACGCCATGTTTGCAGCAGCCATGGCTTACAGTTTTGGCGTGGATCTGGACAATATCCGGCATGGCCTGCGGACATTCGACACCAGCTACTTTCAGGCGCCGGGCCGGATGAACGTTTTCGACGAGCATCCCTTCAAGGTGATCCTCGACTATGGCCACAACCCGGCAGCGATGCGCGCGATGGCGGAGCTTGCGGACCGGCTGGAGGTCAAGGGACGCCGCATCGTCGTTCTGTCAATACCCGGAGACCGTCGGGACCGCGATGTCGCCGATGCGGCCCGAACCCTGTCGGGGCATTTCGATCACTACATCTGCAAAGCCGACGACGACCGGCGCAAACGCGGTCACGACGAAATCCCGCAGATGTTCAAGGCGGAGTTTCTCAAGAACGGGATCGCCGAAGATCAGATCTCCGTGGTGCCCAA
Organism: Sulfitobacter sp.; assembly: GCA_024637305.1. Lineage (GTDB taxonomy): Bacteria > Pseudomonadota > Alphaproteobacteria > Rhodobacterales > Rhodobacteraceae > Sulfitobacter. The sequence goes on along the minus strand of JAGXFI010000037.1, from coordinate 15,561 downwards.
CGAAGAAGATGCGGTTGCGGCGAGCCTTGAGATGGCGAACCCCGGCGATCTTGTCATGATCTTCGGGGACAATAGTTCGCGCTGCTGGAAGCAGATCATCTATTTCAACGCTCCGGAGCAACAGACACCTGAAATGGTGACCCCATCGGGCATCGCGGCACCTGTGCCTTTCGAGGAAATGATCGACGGCGACCTGAGCATGGTACGAGATGCCCGCGGTGTCCGGTTGGCGCGGGGCGATGTTGAAGACGGTGACTGAACGAGACAACCTTATAGACCGGCTAGAGACCACGCTTGATTCCCACGAGACCCCCGTCGAGCACGTCAGCTTTGAACCGGCCCGCCGCCAGACTGGACCCGGCCTGATCTGGGACCGGCCCGGTGCCATAGTGGATGTTTATCTGACGGATTCCGCCCCCCGGAGTCTGGCGGAAACGTGGGAAAAACACGCGCGCCTTGTGCTGGACGCCATTGGCTGGACGCATCAAACGATCATTACCCGTCCGTTTCAGGGCGGTGTCCATCTGGCGTTATCGGCCCCGCCGGATCAACTTTATTCCGCCGTCCTCGCCGCGCGGATTGCATGGCACTATTGCGCTGCAGAGCTTATGGACCGGCAGTCGCTGATCTTCGCCGAGCTGATTGCGGATTTGAAATCCATCATGGCGCAGGAGGCCAATCCGGCGCTCATCTCCTTGATCACGGAGGCAACGGCGCAGGAGGTCGACATTCTGTTCGACGATGACACAGTGTCGATCGGTCACGGCGTCGGGTCCCGAACTTGGCCGATCGATGATCTGCCGACCGTTGACGATGTCGCGTGGCGAGATTTGCATGACATACCACTCGCGCTGATTACCGGGACAAATGGCAAGACCACGACGACCCGTCTCTGCGCCGCAATCGCGCGGGCAGCAGGCAAGGTCGTGGGGTTGACGTCAACGGATATGGTGAGGGTAGGCGACGAAGTTCTTGACCGCGGCGATTATTCCGGCCCGGCAGGAGGACGGATGGTTCTGCGCGATCCAAGGGCGCAGATCGCGTTTCTGGAAGTGGCGCGCGGCGGCATCTTGCGTCGTGGTTTGCCGACCCGCCGCGCGCGCGTCGCTGCCGTGACCAACGTCGCACGGGATCATCTGGGGGAATATGGCGTCACGACGCTGGCCGATCTGGCCGAAACCAAGTTTGCGGTCGCGCGGTCACTTGCAGAGGACGGCGTGCTGATCCTCAACGCGGATGATCCAAACGTGTTGGAGGCTGCAAAGGCGGTGACCAGCACGACCTGGTGGTTTTCGCTCGACCCGGCGACGTCGCAGATCGCGGATAACCGCGCGATGGGCCGGCCCTGCGCATACCTTAAGCAGGATGTGCTGACCTTTTTCGACGGCAAGGCAGAGGCATGGTCCCTTCCGGTTGCGGACGTGCCAATCACTTTGGCAGGTGCCGCAAGGCACAATATCCAGAACGTGCTTGCCTCGCTTTGCGTGAGCAAGGCACTTGGTATGCCAGGCCGGGCAATCACTAGCGCACTTACCCAATTTATTTCCGACCCCCGTGACAACCCCGGGCGCCTCAATGAATTTCAGTACAACGGCGCGCGGATTTTCGTCGATTTTGCACATAATCCCCATTCGATCGCGGCGGTGTGTGATGCCTTGGCTGCGATCCCCTCCAAGCGGCGGCTCATCATGCTCAGCCAACCCGGCGACCGCTCTGATCAGGACATTTCCGACGCGATGGCGACAGCCCTCCGGTTCCGGCCCGATCTGATTGTCGTCACGGAGATTGCGGATTACCTTCGGGGCCGCGCGTTACACGAAACGCCCGCCCTGCTGGAAAGATCGGCAATTGCAAACGGGGTCCAACCCGAGAAAATTCTGCACGCGGCTTCGCCTTCCGAGGGGGCGAAACGTGTCCTCGACGAGGTGTGGCCGGGCGATCTTGCGCTGCTGCTGGTGCTGTCTGATCGGGAAGATGTGGTCGAAATTCTGGAAGGTTCGCGCGCTTGAAAATAGAGTCTGCCCGGCTGAAGGAAAAACTTTCCTAACCGATCTTTCATTCGCGGCTCTATCCGCCCCTGACACTTCGGACGCTTATGGAAACCGTTGATCCTCAATGGATGAATGGCGGCCCAAGAGTTTCACAGGCTCTGGCGCTCCGCTACGATCTGTGATCCCTTCAGCCCGTAAAGATAGCGGAGAAATACATCATGCGGACTGGCGGCCAACTCATCGTCGATTGCCTTGTGGGCCTTGGAGCAACCAAAAGTTTTGGCGTTCCGGGCGAAAGCTATCTGGCGGTGCTGGACGCTTTGCATGACACACAAGGGCGGCTCGATTTTGTGCTGTGCCGGAACGAGGGTGGCGCGGCGTTCATGGCCGCCGCCTACGGCAAGCTGACGCGGAGCCCCGGCATATGCCTTGTCACCCGGGGGCCAGGGGCCACGAATGCGTCCATCGGAGTGCATACCGCGATGCAGGACAGCGCGCCGATGATCCTGCTGGTTGGCCAGGTGGGCACCGATATGAAAGGCCGCGAAGCGTTTCAGGAACTGGATTACCGTGCGGTATTCGGCGGTTTGGCCAAGTGGGCGGTAGAGATCGACAATGCCGACCGCATCCCCGAGATCATGGCGCGCGCCTGGAAAACCGCCACGACGGGCAGGCCCGGACCAGTCGTCATCGCACTGCCGGAGGATGTGCTGACGGCCATGACCGATGCTGCGCCCCTTGCCGGCTTGCCGCCCATCTCGGAGCCTGCGCCGGATGCGGACGCGCTCGCCAAGGCGCGCGATCTGCTGGCGGCTGCGAGACGACCGCTGATCCTTTATGGCGGCTGTAACTGGACCCCCGACGGTGCCGCCGCGCTGCAACGCGCTGCCGAACGGGCGGACATCCCGGTCGTATCGGTGTTCCGCTATCAGGACCAGTTCGACAATCATTCGCCCGTCTTTTGCGGCGAAGCCGGCGTCGGCATGGTTCCGTGGGTCAAGCGCCTGATGTCAGAGGCGGACGTGATCCTTGCGGTCAATAATCGTTTTGGGGAAAACTCGACCGAAGGGTACACCCTGCTTGACGTGCCCGTACCGCAGCAAAAGCTGATCCACGTCCATGCCTCGGATGCCGAGCTGGGCAAGGTTTACTGTCCTACCATCGGCATTCAGGCCGGTCCGAATGCGTTTGCCACGGCGTTCGACGCGCTGGGCCTTGAGCGCGGCGACTGGGCTGATTGGCGCGCAGAGGGGCGTGCGGCCTTCGAAAACGGGTTTAACTTGCCCGACCTGCCGTCTCCGGTGGATATGGGCAAGGTCACGGCGCATCTGCGCGATGTGCTGCCGCGCGATGTTATTCTCACAAACGGCGCAGGGAATTTTGCGGCCTGGCCTAACAAGTTTTTCAAATTCGGCCCTGAGGCCCGTCTGCTTGCGCCACAAGCCGGCGCGATGGGATATGGCGTCCCGGCTGCGGTCGCGGCCAAGGTGGCACATCCTGAGCGTACCGTTGTCTGCTTTGCCGGAGACGGAGATTTCCAGATGAACGGGCAGGAACTGGCGACCGCTGCCCAGGCAGGTGCGCAGCCGATCATCCTGATCGTCAATAACGGCATCTACGGCACGATCCGGGCGCATCAGGAAACGCATTATCCGTCGCGGGTGTCAGGTACGACGATGGTCAATCCCGATTTTGCCGCGCTCGCACGGGCTTACGGTTTTCACGGCGAACGGGTCGAGCGGACCGAGGATTTCGCCGATGCCTTCGATCGCGCGCTGGCGTCCGAAACCGGCGCGGTTCTGGACCTTGTCGTATCGCCCGAGGCGCTGACGCCGCGTGTGTCGCTGACGCAAATTCGCGAAGCGGCGCTCAGGAAAGCAGCGTCGTTGTAAAGTCGCCGCGCAACGCGACTTCCAAAAGCTCCAGATCAGCGGAGCAATCCGCGTAGCGCGCCACCATCCCCGGCGGGATGACGAATGCATCGCCTGCCGCCAGATCGCGCGGATCCTGCGCTTCGGCTTCGAGGCGCATGTGGCCTTCCATCACGAAGGTAAAGTGGATGTCCGCATCATGCCGTGATGCCGGTGGCACCCCGTCGCCACGCCGGACGACCTGTATGCCCGCCACACCTTTGGTGCCCGCCGTAATGCCGGTATCGCGGGTGATGAAACCAGGGATGCGAAAGGGGGTCCAGGTGGCCTTGTCTTTGAGATGATGCACGAAGGTCTGGCCATCCCATTCCCGTTTGGGATCGCCCGTGCCGTTGGGCAGCGTCATGGTATGGTCGATGGTCGTCACATGTTCTGCCGGAACACCGATTTCGATCACTTCGATCTCAGGCGATGCCTCTACAACGCGGTGGCGGATGCCCGGTGGCTGCGTCACGCAATCGCCCGCATGCAGCCGGATCGTGTCGCCCTGATCTTCATAGAGGACATCGACCCAGCCCCGGTAGCAAAAGATCAGTTGGAACCCAACTGTATGATAATGCACCATATCCGGCACCGGCCCGCCGTCGGGAATGCGGATGTGGCTGGCGATGATCGACCCCCCGAGACGCGAGGGGATCAGGTCGCGGTAATGCATGCCCGCCCGTCCGATGATCCACGGTGCCTCGTCCGCCAGCCGGCGCACCGCGAATTCATGCTGCGTCACGGGTTGGTCCACCACAGGCGTCAGCGGCACGATGTCGATCTGCGTGCCGTTAGGCGCGGTGAGTTGCCGTTTGCCATCTGCGAAACCTTCCGGATCGTCCGTCAATATCCGCAGACGCCCCGGCGGCACATTGGCACCCTTTTCCACGCGCACGCGTAGGCCATGACCGGAAAAGCTTGCCACCGAAGGGTCATCTGCGGGAAAGATCGACTCCAGCCGCATGCCCAAGGTCTTGGTAAAGAACGGCAAATCATCGCGTAGCTCCTGGGTGGGCAACAGGACTTCGGCCAGCATGGTGTTCTCGTTCATTCTCTACTCCGCTATTTTGCGCGCAGTCTAGGCAGCTTTCCGGCACCCGCAACGGCCTTTTTTCTAAAGAGCGGCTGCGGCGCGTGCCAGTTCCTCTATCCGGTCCCAGCGGCCTTGCTCCATGAGCTTTTGCGGCGCGACCCAGCTGCCGCCGGCGCAAATCACGTTCGGCAGGCTCAGGTAATCGCGGGCATTTTCGAATGACACGCCCCCCGTCGGACAGAACGAAATCTGCGGTAACGGCGCGCCGAGAGCCTTGAGCGCGGCGGCACCGCCGGACGCTTCGGCGGGGAAGAACTTGAGCATGTCATACCCCCGTTCCAGCAGGGCCATCGCCTCGCTCGCGGTCGCGGCACCGGGCAGCGTTGGCAGATCTTCGGCTTCGCAGGCATCCAGCAGCATGTCCGTGGCCCCCGGCGAGACGCCGAACCTGGCCCCTGCCGCCCGCGCGGCACGCACATCTTCGGCCGTGATCAACGTACCCGCGCCGACATGCCCGCCTTGGACCTTAGCCATCTCGGCAATTGCGTCAAGCGCGGCAGGGGTGCGCAACGTGACCTCCAGGACAGGCAATCCGCCAGCGACCAGCGCCTCGGCCAGGGGGCGGGCGTGCGCAAGATCGTGGATGACAATCACGGGGATGATCGGTGCCATCGCGCAAAGCTCGCGGGTGCGGCGGGTGGCGTCCATTGGGATCATGCTAAGGGCCTTTGTGTCGTTTGGCGCAATCGCCGGGGATGAAAAACTGGCCGTATCGTACCCCATTCATATCCCTGCACAAGCCGGTGGTCTTGGCGCAACAGCTTGGCCGCTTGACCGGACAGGGCTGGTCAGTGGCATTTTCGCGCGCTACGCAGAAGGGCCGGGGGGCGCATAGCACAAGGAACAAACGATGTTTCGACTATTCGCAGCGGCGCTTGTCACGTCGCTGGCCGCCCTTTCCGCCGCCCATGCAGGCGATCGCGCCAAGCTCGGCTATGGCCGGCTGATTACCAATGACTATATCGGGGATGGCGAGGACCGCTGGCGTACCGGGTCGTTGACGTCCTCGCGCGTTTGGGGGCCCGAGTGGACAGGCCGCGCCCCTGCACGGTTCGGTGATCTGATCGAATTGCGGCTGGGTGCTGAAATCCTTGCGCCCGAAAACCTCGGCAGCCCGGACGCTGGTGACCGTCCCTATGCAGGAACTCTTAGCGTCGGCGTGCATACACACTATCGCTGGAAAGGCTTTGACATGGCCGTGGGCGCGGACATGGTCATCACCGGGGCGGACACCGGTCTGGGCAGCCTGCAACGTGAATTGCATGACCTGCTGGGTGTCGATGCCCCGTCCGATGCGACGCTTGATGCGCAGATCGGTGACGGTTTCCACCCGACCCTGGTGGCCGAAATGGCCCGTGTCGTTCCGATTAGCGGTGACATGACCCTGCGCCCCTTTCTTGAAGGCCGTGCTGGTGCCGAAACGCTGTTGCGCGCAGGTATTGACCTGACGGTCGGACGCATTGGGCAGGGGGAGCTGCTGATCCGTGAGAATGCGACCGGCCAACGCTATCGTGTCATTCAGAACGCGCAATACGAGGGCTTCACCTTTGTTATCGGCGCGGATCTGGCGCAGGTCGTGGACAGCATCTATCTGCCGCAAGATCGCGGATATGACCTGCGAAACTCGCGCGAGAGAGTGCGCGCGGGCCTGCATTGGCAAGGCAGCAGCGCTTCGGCGTTCTACGGCCTCACGTATCTGGGCCGCGAATTCGAAGCGCAGGAAGAAGGACAGCTTGTCGGTTCCGTGCGCATTAACTTCAACTTCTGAGCCACCTTAAGGTCAAATTGCAACATGCTGCGAAGCATGAATATTTCCCCCTTTCCACAACGAATCGCCTTTGCTAGGATCATCTCAATATAAAAAAACGAACAGAGGCAGTGGGCAGATATGGGAACGGGCTTTCGTGGCACGTTCGTCATCTCTTGGTCGCAAACGGAAATCGACGGCTTGGACGCCGCACCTGTGCAGAACCTGATGGTCGGGGCGGCATGGGCGTGGCGGGGGGATGCCATCCGCGTGGATGGTCCGGCGGATATCCTGCGACTGGATGAGGCGGACGGGGCAGAGAAACTGCGCAAGCGCGCGGCAAAGATGGTGCATCGACTGGTGGGTGCCGCCCTTGAGGTCGACCCCGCGATCGCGCGCCGAAAACTGCAATCGGCTCATGATACTCCGTTGATGGACAACAGTTTCGTGGTGACGGACGGCGGCAAAAGCTACACCGTCACGCTGATCGAAATGGGGCGCGGTGCGCAACCTCTGCTGATGTTTCTGAATGATATACCGCCCCGAAATGCCGACCTTTGGATCGTGCATCATACACTTGGCTCAGCAACCAATAGCGCGACCCGCCGTGAAGGCGGGGTGATCTGTTTTACCCCCGGCACCCGTATCCTGACGCCGAAAGGTCTGCGAGATGTCTCGGACCTTCGTGAAGGGGACATGATCCAGACCAAGGATAGCGGCGCACAGGCGCTGCAGTGGACAGGCCGGCGGCGGATGAGCGGCGCACGTCTTTTTGCGATGCCGCAGTTGCGCCCTGTGCGGATCAACGCAGGAGCCCTTCAAGGACTGCGACCGGATGCGGATCTGCTGGTTTCGCCCGAACACCGTCTTTTGATCAAGGGAGCCGCCGCGCGCAGCCTGTTTAACACCGACGAAGTCCTTGTCGCGGCGAAGGATCTCATCAACGGCAGCACGATTACGGTGGACGCCAGGTTGCGCGAGGTCACTTATGTGCACATCCTGCTCGAACGTCACCAGATCGTCTGGGCCAATGGCGTCGAAACCGAAAGCTTCCATCCCGCATCGGCAGAGCTGAGCACATTGAGCGAAACCGACCGCGCGCGGCTGCTGGCCGACTACCCGGAGTTGGAGTTTGATCCGCACACGTACGGCAGCTTTGCGCGCCGCACCCTGTCGACCTCCGAGGCGGCCATATTGGCGCATGCCGCCTGACGGCGCAGGTCAGACTTCGGCTTTGGCAGGCTCCGGGTCGGGATCCCGTTCGGGTGGATCACGGTCACCGGACAGGAAAATCGCGAAATTGCGCAGGCCATCCACATTCTCAGCGATGACCATCGTCACGATCAGCAACGGCACCGCGATGAACATGCCGATGAATGACCACGCCCAACCCCAGAAGGCGACAGCCAGAAATACGATCACCGGATTGAGGCTTAACCGGCGACCTATGGCATAAGGCGTGACGAGCTGGCCCTCGATGCTGGTCAGCGCAAAATAGGCTCCGGCTACAAGGGCGGCTTGCCCGACGGTATCAAAGCTTACCAAGCCAATGGCAAAGGTCGCGGCCACACCCGCCAGCGCCCCCAGATAAGGAATGAAGTTCAGCAGAAATGCCAGAACCCCGAAGAGAAGCGGATTGGGCATCCCCAGCAGCCACAGCGTCAGTCCGATGGCAACCCCGAGCCCGGCATTGATCGAGGCGATCGTCAGAAAATAGCGGCTGATCCGCCGCTCGATATCGCGGGTCATGGCGATGGCGTTGCGCTTGTCGCGGAATGTCGGGCTGGCTTCGACCAGCTTGGCATAGAACATGTCGCCGGAGGCGGTGATGAAAAACAGCAAGACCATGGTGAAAATGCCCTGCGCCGCAATGAGGGGCGTGGACATCGCAATGCGGCTCAAGATGCCCGGTCCTTCGACAATGACCTTTTCCGCGTTGTCATCGCCCTGACCCGCGATTTTCTCGACACGGTCGCTGGCGTCGGAAACCTGCTCCATCGCTTTGGACAGGCCGAGCAATTTGCGTTCGATATCAAAAGCGATCTGGGCGCTGTTTCGGGAGTATTCCTGCACCGGTCCCGCCAGCGTGAGGATCAGCAGGCCCAGCACGACAAATAATCCAAGGACCAGCCCCGCCGACGTCACCGCCGGGGCGATACCACGCCTTTGCAATATCCGTCGAATTGGTGAGAAGGTCAGTGCCAGAAGAAATGCTAGGAAAACCGGCATCAGAAAGGACCGCATCAGCACGAGAGCGGCCATGAGGCCCAGCAAGGCAAGCGCAATCAATGCCCAGCTATGGGGCCGGACAATCGGAGGCTCAGAGTCTTGAGGCATTTTCAGGCGACTTTTCTTCTAATACGTCATTAAACGCTGAGCGCCGCCAGAAGGTTGCATGAAAAACAGCTAACAGATCAGCTTTCTGCGTCTTCGATGAGCGTTTTTATGATGGCGCGGGCGCTGGCGCTATTCCAATCGGCATCACCCTGAAGCCGGGCTATTTCGCGGCCCTGCGGATCGATCAAGACAGTCACTGGAATGGCGGCGATCCCCATCTGCGAGGCCAGCGCCTTGCGCGGGTCTTGATGCCGGGGCAGGTTGTCAATGCCTACTTCCGCGAAAAAACGCTTGATCCCTTCGGCCGAATTGCGTCCCGTCGCAAGGGTGAGGACTTCGAATTTCTCGCCGCCGAAGTCCTTTTGCAGCGCAGACAGATGCGGCATTTCGGTTCGGCAGGGTGCGCACCACGTCGCCCAGAAATTGAGCAGCACGTATTTGCCCCGGTAGGCCTCCAGCGTCGTTTCCCCTCCGTCGTCTTCCAGCATGAACGCGGCGGTCGATGTAGACTGCGGACTTTCGTGCACCACCAGTTTTTTCATGTCTCCGTCCCGCAGCAACAGGATATCTTCGCCGGCATCGGCAAGGGCAGGGTTTGCGCCCAAGCAAAGTGCCGTATAGACGAGGGCGAGTATAATTTTCTTCATGGGTCCCTCCGGGGAATGGGCAGATGACAGACAAGACTTCGAACAAGATGTGGGGTGGCCGTTTCGCCGCAGGGCCGGACGCTATCATGGAGGCGATCAATGCCTCGATCGGTTTTGACAAGCGTATGGCCGCACAGGATATAGCCGGATCGCGTGCCCATGCCGCCATGTTGGCCGCCACAGGCATCATAAGTGATAGCGACGCACAGACGATACGGGAAGGCCTGCTCACAATCTTGTCAGAGATCGACAGCGGATCATTCGAGTTTTCGACTGCGCTGGAAGACATCCACATGAATGTCGAAGCGCGACTTAGCACGCTGATTGGCGAACCGGCAGGACGCCTGCACACGGCGCGGTCGCGCAACGACCAGGTGGCGACCGATTTCAAGCTTTGGGTTCGGGACCAGCTGGACGCAACCCAAGCGGGTCTGATGGCCCTGATGCGGGCACTTCTGGGGCAGGCTGAGGCCGGTGCGGATTGGGTCATGCCGGGATTCACCCATCTGCAGACGGCCCAGCCGGTGACTTGGGGGCATCACATGATGGCTTACGTCGAGATGTTCGGCCGCGATCTTTCCCGGGTCCGCGATGCGCGGCTGAGGATGAACGAAAGCCCGCTGGGTGCCGCGGCGCTGGCCGGTACGTCCTTTCCCATCGACCGCCATGCCACGGCAGCGTCGTTGGGTTTTGACCGCCCTGCCGCAAACAGCCTGGATGCGGTGAGCGACCGCGACTTCGCGTTGGAATTCCTGGGTGCCGCCAGCATCTGCGCAATGCACCTGAGCCGTTTCGCGGAAGAATTGGTGATCTGGTCGTCCGCGCAGTTCCGGTTCGTAGCGCTGTCGGACCGTTTCTCGACCGGGTCAAGCATCATGCCGCAAAAGAAAAACCCGGATGCGGCCGAGCTGATCCGCGCCAAGGTGGGTCGCATATTCGGAGCCAACGTTGCGCTGATGATGGTGATGAAGGGTCTACCGCTGGCCTATTCAAAGGACATGCAGGAAGACAAGGAACAGGTGTTCGACGCCGCCGACAACCTGATGCTCGCCCTTGCTGCGATGGAAGGCATGGTGCGCGATATGTCTGGACAAAAGGAAAATCTGGCGGCGGCGGCGGGCAGCGGTTTTTCCACGGCGACCGATTTGGCCGACTGGCTGGTGCGGGTGCTGGGGCTGCCGTTCCGCGAGGCGCACCACATCACCGGAAGCCTTGTGGCGCTGGCCGAAAAGAACGGTTGCGACTTGCCGGACCTGACGCTGGAGCAGATGCAAACCGCGCATGACGCGATCACGCAGGACGTGTTCGACGTGCTTGGGGTGGAAAACTCGGTCAACTCACGTACATCATATGGAGGAACCGCACCGGCGCAGGTACGCGCGCAGGTCGCCTTATGGAAGGAACGCCTCGGATGAAGCGACTGACGGTGCTCATCGTGTCACTTCTCATCGCCGGTTGCGGCGTCGACGGCGAACCGGTCAAGCCACAGGCCGCAGGAACTGTAACGTTGTCCGATTCCGGTGCACATGTCGGTGGGGTTCTCGGGCTTACTCAGGGTCCGCTTTCACTTTTATGGGAGTTTTGAGATGGCTGAATGCAAAGTGCTTTTGATTGGTTGCTTCCTCTTTGTCGTTGCGTCGTGCGGTCCCGTATCACCCGGCGGGGAAGCGGCGCTTGAGAGCTACATCCGCACCAACGGACCTTCGCGATGAATCCTGTGTGGTGGTTGAGGGGTATTAGTCTGGTTGCCTGCGCGATACTTGCGTCTTGCGGTGCCAATAAGCCTGAAACGGGCATGACCGGGCGTTCCGAGACGAAGCAGGTTCCAAGCAATTATGAGCCGGGCCTGCATATTGGCGGCTACGTCAATGTTGGCGTCAGAAGGAAGCTCTGAGATGTCGCCGTTGCGAATGGTTTATCTGGGCCTCGCCATCTGGGGTGCGATTCATCCGATGTATTATTTCGTGCAGTGGTTCGCCGCAAACGGGCTGGACCTGATGGGCATGGTCGACGCATGGCATGCCAATGCGGCCTCCAGCGGGTTGGTGTGGGATCTGACAATCGCCGCGATCGCGCTGACGGTGTGGATTCTGGCCGAGGTCGCAGTCAGGCGCAACTGGATCGCGCTTGTTGCACTTCCCCTGACGTTCTGTATTGGGATCAGTTGTGGCCTGCCGTTCTATCTCTTCTTGCGGTCTGCGCCTGTAAAGTAGCGTCGGAGATTCCGGCGGGGATAATCTGGGCCAAAAGAAACATGGATCATTTCCTATACCGAAACGGCGCACTGTTTGCCGAAGATGTGCCTGTATCAGAGATCGCAGCGGCTGTCGGAACCCCTTTCTACGTCTATTCCACCGCTACGCTGCTGCGTCATTTCCGCGCCTTCGATGATGCGCTTGAGGGGATGGACCATCTGGTCTGCTATGCGATGAAAGCGAATTCCAATCAGGCGGTGCTGCGCACGCTGGCGCAGGCGGGTGCGGGCATGGACGTGGTTTCGGGCGGCGAATACCTGCGCGCCAAGGCCGCAGGCGTGCCGGGTGAACGGATCGTGTTTTCCGGCGTGGGCAAGACCGCGGACGAAATACGGCTGGCGCTGGAAGGCGGCATTCGACAGTTCAACGTCGAGAGCGAGCCGGAGATGATCGTGCTGGACCGCGTGGCGCGGGAGCTGGGGCAGGTGGCCCCGGTCACCATCCGGGTGAACCCCGATGTGGACGCCAAGACCCACGCCAAGATCGCGACCGGCAAATCTGAAAACAAGTTCGGTATACCGATTGCCCGCGCGCGCGAGGTTTACCGGCTGGCTGCGGACCTGCCGGGCCTGAAGGTCATCGGGATTGACGTGCATATCGGCAGCCAGTTGACCGACCTTGCCCCGTTCGAGCAAGCCTATTTGAAAGTTGCCGATCTGTGTGAGGTTTTGCGCGCCGACGGACACGAGATCACACGTCTGGACCTGGGCGGCGGGCTCGGCATCCCTTATGAGCGCACCAACACGGCCCCGCCGCTGCCGACGGATTACGGTGCCATGGTCAAGCGCACGCTGGGCCATCTGGGCTGCGAGATCGAGATCGAGCCGGGGCGCTTGATCGCGGGGAACGCGGGCCTGATGGTGAGCGAGGTGATTTACGTCAAATCCGGTGAAGGGCGCGATTTTCTCATTCTTGACGGGGCGATGAACGATCTGATCCGCCCGGCGATGTATGATGCCCACCATGACATCGTGCCGGTCCTGGAGCCCGATGCCGGTGCTGAAAAGCAGCTCTATGACATCGTCGGACCGGTCTGCGAAACTGGTGATACCTTTGCCAGGCAGCGTTTGATGCCGCCGCTTGCCGCGGGCGATCTGGTGGCCTTCCGCAGCGCGGGTGCTTACGGGGCCGTGATGGCGAGCGAATATAACTCCCGACCATTGATCCCAGAGGTTCTGGTTCACGGCGATCAATTCGCGGTTATCCGCCGACGCCCGACCTTTGACGAAATGATAAATCGCGATACCATACCAGAGTGGCTTTGAGCGCGCGTCGCGTCCGGGCCTGAGGAGATTGCTGATGGCCACATTCACCCCCAAGGATCTGCATCGCGTGATGACGGGCCTGCGATGGCCGCTGCGCCTGACCTGGGCGGGGATGCTGGCCGAAGCCGTCGTGCGCAGCCTGTGGCCGCTGATGACAGTGTGTCTGCTCACACTTGCGATGCTGATGCTGGGACTGCACGAAACCTTGCCGGTCGAAGGCGTTTGGGCAGGTGTGGTGATCACCGCCGGTGCCGCGATCTGGGCTATTTTCTATGGGTTTAGGCGGTTTCGACTGCCTTCCCGTGCGGAGGCTTTGGCGCGGCTGGACGCCAGCATGCCGGGACGGCCAATCAGTGCGCTGCATGACGATCAGGCGATTGGCACAGGCGATGCCGCATCCACGGTTGTCTGGCGCGCCCACAAGCGCCGGATGGCAGAGCGCGCGGCGGCGGCCCAAGCTGTTCCTGCGGATTTGCGAGTGGCCAGCCGCGATCCCTTTGCACTGCGTTATGTCGCCATCCTTGCGTTCGGAATTGCGCTTTTGTTCGGCTCTATTTGGCGTGTGGGGTCCGTCACGGAGATGGGATCGGGAGGATCCGAGTTGGCGGGTGGTCCGGTCTGGGAAGGCTGGGCCGAAGCGCCGCGCTATACTGGCTTGCCGACGCTGTACCTCAACGATCTGAAGGGTGGGCCGCTTGAACTGCCTTTCGGCACGCTGATCACGATGCGGCTTTATGGCGAAGTCGGTGCGTTGCAAATTACGGAAACCGTGTCTGGCCGCGCCGCTGATGCGCCGGCGGACGCCACGGTCGCGCAGGATTTCAAGGTCTTGCAAGGCGGCGTTATTGCGGTCGAGGGCCCTGGCGGCGAAAGCTGGGATGTTTCGGTCAGGGCTGACGAGGCACCGGAAGTCGCGGTGCTGGGTTTGCCCGATGTCGCGGCCATGGGGGAGATGCGTTTGCCCTTCGCAGCAAGCGACGACTATGGCGTTGAGGCAGGCGAGGCGCGCATAGACCTTGATCTGGCGTCCGTCGACCGCCGCTACGGTCTGACCGTTGAGCCTGATTACCGGCCTGAAGTCGTCGTACCCTTGCCGATGCCTATTGCCGGTGATCGTGCGGTGTTCGAGGAGAACCTGATCGACGACTTTTCCCAGCATCCTTGGGCAAACTTGCCTGTTACGATTACCCTGACCGTACTGGACGCAGCTGAACAGCAGGCCATTGCAGAGCCGGTCGCGATGACATTGCCCGGACGCCGCTTTTTCGATCCGGTCGCCGCGGCGGTGATAGAGATGCGCCGTGATCTGTTGTGGTCGCGGGGCAATGCAGCGGATGCCGCGCAGATTCTGCGGGCCGTGGCATATCTGCCTGATGATCTGTTCCGCTCGCAAACCTCTGCGCTGCGGCTGCGCGGGCTTATCGGCAAGCTTGAGATGCATGCCCGCTATGGTCTCGATGTCGAAACCCAGGATGCTTTGGCGCAGCGCATGTGGGATCTGGCGATCGAGCTTGAAGAAGGCGATCTGGCTGATGCGCTGGAGCGTATGCGCCGCGCACAGGACCGCCTGAACGAAGCGATGAAGAACGGAGCCACTGATGCGGAAATCGCGGAGCTGATGCAGGAATTGCGCCGCGCGACCGACGAATACATGCAGCAGTTGCAGCGCCAGCAAGCCCAGAATCAGGATGGCCAGCAGGGTCAGCAGCAAGGCGAAACCATGCAAATGACGCAGGACGATCTGCAACGCATGATGGATCGCATACAGGAATTAATGGAACAAGGCCGGATGGCCGAGGCCGAACAGGCGCTGCGCGAGCTTCAGGAGATGATGGAGAACATGCAGGTCACCGAAGGCCAGCAGGGTCAGGGCGGCCAAAGCCCCGGCGAGCAAGCGATGGAAGACCTGTCCGAAACGCTTCGCGATCAGCAGGGCCTGAGCGATCAGGCGTTTCGTGATCTGCAAGAGCAGTTCAATCCCGGCGCTCAGGCCGGTGAAAGCCAGGGCAACGAGGGGCGCAATGGGGGTCAGGGTCGCGGCCAAAGCCATGAGGGGCAAGGGCAGGGACAAGGCCAGGACCGCGAAGGTCAGGACGGCGAAAGCGGCCAGCGTGGGCAACAGAACGGCAGCGACCGTGAGGGCGACGCCCAAAGCCTTGCTGACAGGCAGCAGGCGTTGCGCGATGAGTTAAACCGTCAGGCGGGACGCTTGCCCGGACAGGGCACCCCCGAAGGCGATGCGGCGCGCGATGCGCTTGACCGGGCCGGTGATGCGATGAACGATGCCGAAGAGGCGCTGCGTCAGAATGATCT
>JAGXFI010000036.1 GCA_024637305.1 Sulfitobacter sp. | reverse complement strand
GGATCGCCCAGAATCGGATGCCCCAGCGACAGCATATGCACCCGCAGCTGGTGGCTCCGCCCGGTATGTGGCGTCAGGCGAACACGCGCGGTTTGCCCTTCGTCTTTCAACACCCGCCAGTCGGTCTGTGCGGATTTACCGGTCTCGTGGCACACCATCTGGCGCGGACGGTTCGGCCAGTCAACGATGAGCGGCAAATCGACGGTCCCTGTCTTTTGCTCCGGCACCCCCCAGACCCGCGCCACGTAACTTTTCTTTGTCATGCGTTTCTCGAACTGCAACCCCAGATGCCGTTGTGCATGCGGCGTCAGCGCAAAGATCATCACCCCGGAGGTGTCCCTGTCCAGCCGATGCACCAGCAGCGCGTCAGGGAAAACCGCCTGGACCCGCGCCAAAAGGCAATCGGCCAGGTTCTCACCCTTGCCCGGCACCGACAGCAAGGCAGCAGGTTTGTCGACCAACAAAACCTGCTGATCTTCGTGCAAGACGGCCAACGGGCCGACCGGGGGATCATAATCTGTTTTCATATTGCCTCGTTCCAGATGTAGGATGGGTTTTCAACCCAACAACGCACCGAGGCCCCCATGCACCCGACAATCCAGACCATGCTAACCGTCGTGGCCAAGGGCGACGCGGATGCCATCGCGCCTCTGCTGGCGCGCGACGTGAAATTCATGCCGCCGACCTACTACAAAACGTGGACCGGGCGCGATGCCGTTGCCGCCGTACTGGGTCACGTGGGACAGGTCTTTACCGATTTCAAATACCGTCGCGTCATGGGCGAAGGGGTGGATTGGGCGCTCGAATTCCAATGCAGGATCGGAGATCTGGACGCTGTCGGCGTGGACCTGATAACGCTCGACGCGGACGGGCTGATCGCCGTCTTCGAAGTGGTCATGCGTCCGCATAAGTCAATCGGAGCCTTGCGCGACGCCATGAACGCGCGCGTGAAAAGCGATCCGGCATTTCTCGTCCACCAAAAAGCGCTCAGCTGATCTGGCGCGCCCGCATCCCGCGCAGCATCGACCCCGTATAGATCACCAGAGCCAGCCAGATGATCGGGAACGCAATCATGCGCGAGGTGCCGAACGGCTCTCCGAACACGAAAACCGCCGTCAGGAAAATCATTGTCGGGGCGATGTATTGCAACACGCCGATGGTCGACAGCCGCATCAGCTTGGCCCCGTTTGCGTAAAACAGCAGCGGCACCGCCGTCACGATTCCACAGCCGAAAAGCAGCCACGTATCCCGCGCCACGCCAGTGCCGAAATGGTTCTCCCCCACCGCCATGAGATATCCGACATAGCCCAATGCCGGTGCCAGCAGGATCAGCACCTCCAGCAAGAAGCCCTGATTGGGTCCGATCGGCAGGCTTTTCTTGGCCAGCGCGTAAAAGCCCCAACTGAGCATGAGGCCCAGCGCCGCCCATGGCACGCGGTCGGTATCGAACACCAGCACCATGACCGCGACGAATGCCAGCGCGACAGCCACCATTTGCGCGCGGTTCAACCGTTCACCCAAGATAACCGCGCCGAGGAACACGCTAAACAGCGGGTTGATGTAATAGCCGATCGCGGCATCCAGCGCATTACCGCTTGCGATGGCCCAGACATAAATGCCCCAGTTCACCGAAATCAGCGCCGCCGTAACACACCCCATGACCATCATCCGCGGGTTGCGCAGCGCCTCACGAAGCGCATCCGTCCGCCGCAGCACGATCAGCACGATCGCGGCAATCGGCACCGACCAGATGATCCGGTGCGCCACGATCTCCGCTGCCGGGATATGTGCCAACTGTTTCATATAAAGCGGCAGGAACCCCCACAGCAGATAGGCCGACATGGCAAAGACCAGCCCGCGGGGGGTGTCTTCGTTCTGATTTGGCGGCATGGAAAGGCTGTCTGGATTACGCATCAGGTGGCTCCTTGCGGCGAAGTCCTAACCGCCTTTTGCGCAAGCTACCAGCGTCTACGGACAGCTGCCCTTGCAGAGGCTGCCTGCCTCAAATCTTTACCCTCTCCGACGCCGGATCGTACATCGGCTTCAATGACGCTTGCGCTTTGATCCGCGTGCCAGCCACGTCAATCTCGAACGTGGATGCCAGCAGATCGCCGGGCTTCTCGCCCTTGCAAGGCACATAGCCCAATCCAATCGCGCCGCCCAGCGCATGACCGTAGGCCCCCGAGGACAGGTAACCGACGATTTCGCCATCCCGCAGGACCGGTTCATTGTGATACAAAAGCGGCTCAGGGTCGGTCAGACGGAACTGCATCATTCGCCGCTCAAGCCCCGCCTCCTTCTTGCGCAGCACCGCGTCACGGCCGATAAATTCGGGTTTGTTGGTCTTGACCGCAAAGCCGAGGCCGGCCTCCAGCACATGATCCTCTGCGGTGATGTCGTGCCCGAAATGACGGAAACCTTTTTCGATCCGGCAGCTATCCATCATGTGCATCCCGCACAGTTTCAGGTTCATGTCCTGTCCGGCCTCATGCAGCACTTCAAAGGCATGCCCCGCCATGTCGGCGCTCACGTAGATTTCCCAACCCAGTTCGCCCACATAGGTCACGCGATGCGCACGGGCCAGCCCCATGCCCAGCTCTATTTCCTGCGCCGTGCCGAACGGATTTGTCGCGTTGGTGAAATCCGCCGGAGACACCTTTTCCAGCAGCGCCCGTGCGTTCGGGCCCATGATGGCCAGCACACCCTCGCCTGCCGTGACATCGGTGATGACGACGTTGAAATCACCGGCATGGCGACGCATCCATGTCTCGTCCGCCAACCTCGTGGCGGCGGGCGTTACGACCAGATAAGCCGTCTCCGACAGTCGCGTGACCGTCACATCTGCCTCGATCCCGCCATTGCGATTAAGAAACTGGGTATAGACGATCTTGCCGTTCGGGACCGAATAGTCGCCACCGCCGATGTAATTCATGTAGGCCTCGGCTTCGCGGCCCTCGACGCGGATCTTGCCGAAAGAGGACATGTCGTACATCCCGACGTTCTGCCGTACCGCCATGTGTTCTTCGCGCACATTGTCGAAGAAGTTCTGACGCTTCCAGCTGTATTCATATTCCTGCTTTTGGCCCGGCCTGGCGATCCAGTTGGCACGCTCCCATCCGGCGAGTTCCCCCATGACGGCACCGTTGTCGATGAGATGGCGGTGGAACGGCGTGCGCCGGATTCCCCGCGCGGTCGCTTTCTGACGGTAGGGGAAGTGATCAGCGTAAAGCAGGCCCAGCGTCTCTTTCGAGCGCTCAGCCAGATAGCGTTTGTTGCCTTGAAAAGGCTGCATCCGAGAGATGTCCACGTCGCCGAGATCAAAGGGCTTTTCGCCGGCATCCATCCATTGTGCCAGCGCCATGCCTGCTCCGCCCGCAGATTGAATTCCGATGGAGTTGAACCCCGCCGCGACCCAGACATTGTCCATCTCGGGCGCAAGGCCGAGGTGGTAGGCATCGTCGGGCGTGAAGGATTCGGGCCCGTTGAAGAAGGTGTGTATGCCGGCGTCGGCCAGCATGGGCATGCGGTTGACCGCGGCCTCCAGAATCGGTTCGAAATGGTCGAAATCCTCCGGCAGCTGGTCAAATTCGAAATCCTCTGGAATGCCCTTCATCGCCCAGGGTTTGGCGTTGGGTTCGAATGCGCCAAGCATCATTTTCCCCGCGTCTTCCTTGTAATAGGCGCATTCGTCCGGGACCCGCAGGACCGGGAGCTGGGTCAAACCCGGGATCGCTTCGGAGACGATGTAGAAGTGTTCACAAGCCTGCAGGGGGACGTTGACCCCCAGCATCCTGCCGACTTCGTGGCCCCACATCCCGGCGCAGTTCACGACATGGTCACAGGTGATGCTACCGGTCTCGCCAGTGGCCGTTTCGTAGTTCACACCTGTAAACTTTCTTTTTGTTTTTATACCCTTAGTAACTTTTACCCGCTCAAAAACCTGTGCACCACGCTGGCGCGCGCCCTTGGCGAGGGCCAGCGCAATGTTGGCCGGATCGCCCTGTCCGTCCTTGTCGAGAAAGACGGCACCGGTGACGCCGTCGATGTTGAGATGCTCGTATTTTGCCTTGACCTCTTGCGGGCTGATCTCTTCGACGGTGACGCCGAAGGCGCGGGCCATTGCGGCCTGGCGGTAGATTTCCTCGCGGCGCTCGCCGGTCAGGGCGACTGTGATCGAACCCACGCGTTTGAAGCCAGTGGCGACGCCGGTCTCCTGTTCCAGACTGCCGTACAGTTCCTGAGAATATTTCGCCAGTTTCGTCATATTCGCGGTCGCACGCAGTTGCGCGATGAGACCGGCCGCATGCCAGGTGGTGCCGGATGTAAGCTGTTTGCGTTCCAGCAGCACAACGTCTTTCCAGCCGAGTTTCGTCAGGTGATAGGCAACGGAGCAGCCGATGACACCGCCGCCGATGATGACGACGCGGGCATGGGAGGGGATGTCGGACATGGAAGCAGTTCCTTCAGACGATGTTGTGTCCTGCGCCGCGCAGGGCGCGGGCAGTTTCGGCGATATGGGCAGGAGACACTTCGCAGCAACCGCCGACGATGGTGGCCCCCATGTCGACCCATTTCAGGGCGTGTTCGGCATAGGCTTGCGGCGTCAGGTCCCGGCGTCTGGTCAGGCTGTCGACGGTCGGCTTGTCCTTGAGGAAGTCATCGGTGATCCGCTCGAACGCATTGGCGTAGGCACCGAAGGGCAAGTCGCTGCCGGCGATGATGTCGAGGGCCGCGGGGATCGCTTCGGGTGCGGAGCAATTGATCAGGATCGCCTGTGCGCCCGCCTTTGCAAGAGCGAGGACATCGGCCAGCGGTTCGCCCGACCGCAGTCGCGTGCCATCGGTATCGGATACGGTGAGGGCCAGCCACACCGGTTTTCCTGCGGTCGACGTCCCGCGCAGGACGCTTTCCGCGTGTTCGAGCGATGCGACGGTTTCACAGATGAGCAACGCGCAGGACGGTGCGAGCATCTGTGCGACTTCGGCATATTTGGCGGCCCCTGTCGTTGCATCGGGATGCAGGTCGGGACGGTAGGATGCTTCGAGCGGCCCGATGGAGCCGGCAATCCGGGTGGCGCCGCTGACGCGCGCTTCGGCGATGGCCATCGTCAAAAGGTCGATGAAGCGGTTTTCCAGCGGCGTGCCGACAAGGCGGTCATGGTGGATCGCGTAGGTGTTCGTTGTCGCGATGGTTGCACCGGCCTGCGTGAAGTCGCGGTGGACCTGGCTTACCAGGCGGGGATGTTCGATCATCACCTGTGTAGACCATAAGGGCGTGGGCCGGTCGCCGGCACGGTGGATCAGTTCCTGTCCCATGCCGCCGTCGAGGAGGGTAATGTCAGTCATGCCGTTTCCTTATGCGGTGGCGGAATTTTGCAAAATTCCGGTTCGTTTTTTTCGACAAAAAACGGCTACGCGCGGAGCCGTTCGTTTTCAGGATCCCACAAGGGGGCATCGGGTTGCACGGTAGCGGCGCGGCGTTGGCCGAATATGTCGATCTCGACCTTCGTTCCCGGCTGGGCGAGGTCGGGCCGGATCATGCCGAGCGCGATGGATTTGCCCGTGCGGTAACCCCAGTCGCCGGATGTGGTCTCGCCCACTACGTCGCCGTCGTGCCAGATCGTCGACATGTACGGCGCGTCCTGATCGCCGGCATCCACCGTCAGGGTGACAAAGCGTTTGGTGACGCCTTGCTGTTTTTCGTTTTGCAGCGCGGCCTTCCCCGGAAAATCCTGTGGCTTGTCCAGTTTGACGAAGCGCTCAAGCCCGCCCTGGAGCATGGTGTAGTCGGTCGACAGGTCGCCTTTCCACGCGCGGTAGCCTTTTTCGATGCGCAAGGAGTTGAGGGCGAACATACCGAAGGGCTTAGCCCCCGCCGCTAGAATTGCCTCATAAATCGCAGCCATATTGGCGTTTTCAGCGTGGATTTCCCAACCAAGCTCACCTGCAAAGGAGAGCCGCACAAGCGCCGCCCAGCGACCTGCCACCGTGGTGTCCTGAAGGCTGAGCCAAGGCAGCGAGAGATCGCCATCCGTCAGTCCGGCGAGACATTCGCGGGATTTAGGGCCGGTGACGATGAGGGTCGACATGCGGGTGGTCCAGTCCTCGAAGGTCAGGCTGCCATTGCGGGGCAGGCGATCTTTGAGTAGTGCGCCGTCGTGCCACTGTGCGGTTGCCGCGGTGATCAGGATGATGCGGTCTTCCTCTTCGCGGGCGACGGACATTTCGGTCAGGATACGGCCACGGTCATCGGCAAAATAGATTAGCCCGCAGCGCCCGATCTTGGGCAGAGCGCCGGTGATCTGCCCGCGCAGCCACTCATCCGTGCCGGGGCCGAAGATCTTGAACCGCGAAAACCCCGGTAGGTCAAGAACGCCGACATGATCGCGGACGGCTTCGCATTCTTCGCGGACGCGCTGCGCCCAGGGACCGTTCCGGTCCCATGTCTGGGTAGCCTCATGGGAGGTGTCATCCCCCGGTGCCGCAAACCAGTTGGCGCGTTCCCAGCCATTGTAGACTCCAAATTGCGCACCCAGTTTCTTGAGCTGTTCGTGATTGGGCGACAGTTTGCGGTCCCGCCCCGCAGGCCATGCGTGGTGTGGGAAGTGCATGGCGTATTCGTGGCCGTAAGTCTCCATCGCCTTGGCGTTGCAGTAGTCCTGATCGGTGTAATCGGTATAGCGACGCGGGTCACAGGCCCACATGTCCCATTCGGTCTGGCCTTCGATCACCCATTCAGCCAGCACCTTGCCCGCGCCGCCGCCCTGCGTGATGCCGAAAGTAAAGACGCAGGCTTCATAGGCATTGGGAACCCCCGGCATCGGACCGAGGAGCGGCAGGCCATCGGGCGCGTAGGGGATCGGGCCGTTTATGACGCGCCCCACTCCGGCGGTGCCGAGGATAGGAACGCGCGCCATCGCGTCCTCGATATACCATTCGAGCCGTTCGAGATCGTCGGGGTAAAGCTGGAAGCTGAAATCCTCGGGCATGGGGTCGTCGGGCGTCATCCAGTGGCCCTTGCAGTTGCGCTCGTACGGGCCGAGGTTCAGGCCGTTCTTGTCTTGCCGCAGGTAATAGGAGCTGTCGACGTCGCGCAGCAGCGGCACCTTGCGGCCGTTCTCGGCGGTCCATTGGGCCAGCTCGGGAATTTCTTCGGTGAGAAAGAACTGGTGGCTCATGGTGGCCATCGGCACGGTGCGCCCGCCGAAGGGTTTGAACCATTCACCGACACGCTTGGCGTAGTATCCGGCAGCGTTCACGACCTTTTCGCAGCGGATGTCGCCTTTGTCCGTGTGGACGATCCATTCAGAGCCTTCGCGGCTGATACCGGTCGCAGGGCAGAAGCGTTCGATCCTCGCACCCATCCTGCGCGCGCCCTTGGCGAGCGCCTGGGTCAGCTGCGCGGGGTCGATACCGCCATCATCGGGATCCCAGAGGCCACCGGCCAGGTCGTGGGTTTGCAAAAAGGGATAGCGGTCCTTCATATCCGAGACGGCCATCATCTCCAGCGAGAGGCCCTGATAGTTGCCCATCGACCGCGCGCGTTCGAATTCCATCATGCGGTTGCGGTCGTGCGCCAGTCGGATGGACCCGGTAACGTGATAGTTCATCGGATAGTCGACTTCGTCCGAGAGGCCCGCATAAAGGCCGAGCGAGTAGCGCTGCATGTTCATGACGGCCCATGAGGTGCTGAAGCTTGGGCAGTTGCCGGCAGCATGCCATGTCGATCCGGCGGTAAGCTCGTTCTTTTCCAGCAAAACGCAATCGGTCCAGCCCATCTTGGCAAGGTGATAAAGCGACGAAACGCCGACGACGCCGCCACCGATGATGACGACACGGGCGGTAGTTGGGAATTGGCTCATGTTTGTTGTACCTCAATGTTGTCTGCTATGTCGTAATAGTCGCCCTTGTCGGCGGTGAAGATATGTCGTTCCAGCCACAGGCCGGTGGGTCCGTCGAGCGCGCCCAGAGCGACGCCGATCTCATCCTCGGCATGGCTTTTCCAGAACCGGAACGACCCGCAGTTGGGGCAAAAGCCGCGCCGGGCGGAGTCAGTGGCTTCGTACCAGCGGACCGATCCATTCATGTGGAAGTCACGCATCCAGACGTTGACCGCAGCCCAGTAATGGCCCGATTGCTTGCGACACAGGGTGCAATGGCAGGCGGCGGGGTCACGGGCGGTTTCTGTCGCGGTAAATGTGACCTTGCCGCACAGGCATGATCCTTTCAGCATGTTACGCCCTCCCCGGAGCGGAGGATGCGCCCAGCAGCGCACCGTAGATGATGAAGCAGACCGCCATGACGCGGCGAACCCATATGTTGAAGACGGCACCCATCGCGGCACGTCCGATGCCAGCGCCCAGCGCGGTAAAACCAGTATAGCTAAGAGCGGTCAGCGTCAGCGCCGTGGGCATGATGACAAACATCTGGGACCATACAGGTACGTCGGGCTGCACAAACTGGGTGAAGGCAGCGAAATAGCCAGCGACCGATTTGGGATTGATGGTGGCGATGGCCAGCGCGCGCAAATAGACGAAATGCGCCGGGCGTTCATCCACACGCGGTGGTGTCCCGGCCATGATCCAGCCGCGAATCCCCAGATAGATCAGAAACCCCGCGCCGCAGAATTTGGCCACGACAAATGCGCCCGGTGAAGCGCTGATCAGGGCAGTGATACCGGCCGCTGACAGCAGAAGGAACAGTGTAGCCTGCGTGAGGATCGCCGCGACGCCAATCAGGGCGCGGCGGAAACCCAGCGTCATGCCATTGGAGATGCAGTTGACCGCGTTCGGACCCGGTGTGGTGACAAACACCACCCAGAACAGCGCGAAGATGATCCATGCCTCGACGCTCATCGTCAATACACCGGCGGCGCGATGACCCAGATGGCCACGGCGGGTTGGTCGGAACGATTTGCCCAGCGAAACGGCTCGCCGCGCACGCGGAAGCTGTCGCCGGGGGAAAGCTGATGGGTGGTGCCTGCGATCTCGATGTCGAGGGTACCCGAGATGAGGTAGCCTACTTCCTGCGTTGGGCGGCTGACCGGCTGCTCAATACGGCTGTGCGGTTGAAAGGTGGAATGGACCATCTCGAAATCGTCGGTGAGATCGGGAGAAAGCAACTCTTCGATCAGGCCGGCAGTAGAAGAGCCTATGCGACGGCGCGCATCGTGACGCACGACATACCCCGCCTCGGATGCCGGTGCGGCATCATGGCGAAAGAGCATCGAAACCGAGACGTCAAGATGTGTCGCGATCTGGCGCAGGTCGGTGATGGAGGCGTCCGATTTGTCCCGCTCCACCTGGCTGAGCCAGCCGACCGAGCGCCCCAGCGCCGCTGCCAATTCGGCAAGCGTGATGCCCCGCGACTTTCGCAGGGCGCGCAGGTCAGCTCCCAGAGTGCTTGGTGTAGATGGCGAATCGTGGCGCATATGTCGTGAAATTTTCCTGTTGAATTTCACGATGACGCGGGTTGGTGAAAAAATCCAGAGTTATTTCACCAAAGCGAAAGCGTCTTTTAGAATTTCCGCGAGGCTTTCGGCATCGTGGGATGTGAACGCATCCGGTTGGTCGCTGTCTATGTCGAAGACGCCGACAAGAGCGCCCGCGTCGTCGAACACAGGCAGTACCAATTCGGACCTGGTGGAACTGGCACAGGCGATATGACCCTCGAAAGCATCGACATCCGCGACAAGCTGGATCTGCCCGGTGCGCGCCGCTGCACCGCAGACGCCGCGCGAAAAGGGGATCACCAGACAGCCGTGACCGCCCTGATAGGGGCCGATCTTCAGCGTCTGGGGTTCCGTGACGCGGTAAAAACCGGTCCAGTCAAAGCGGTCGTCGGCGTGGTGAACCTCGCAGGCGATGGTGGCCATGATGGCAACGGTATCGGTTTCGCCTTCGGTGAGAGAAGCGATGGTCTTGGCCAGGGTCGGGTAATTAACGTGCATGACGGTATCTTTTGTGGGGCCGGGAAATGGATATTTCAGGAACAATGAATCAAGGGCGTTCAATGGCGATGGCGGTGCCCTCGCCGCCGCCTATGCAGATCGCCGCGACGCCGCGTTTGAGGCCGCGTTTTTCCAATGCATTCAGCAGTGTCACGATGATGCGGGCACCGGAGGCTCCGATCGGGTGTCCCAATGCACAGGCACCGCCGTTGACGTTGACGATGTCGTGGCTGAGGTCCATTTCGCGCATGAATGCCAGCGGCACGACGGCAAATGCTTCGTTCACTTCCCAAAGGTCCACGTCAGAGATCGTCCAGCCGATGCGGTCCAGCAGCTTTTTTGCCGCCGGAACGGGGGCGGTCGTGAAGAGGCCCGGTGCCTGCGCGTGGCTGGCATGACCTAAGATACGGGCGCGAACGGGGAGGTTTTGCGCCTTGGCTCCGTCCTCTGACGCCAGGATTAACGCGGCGGCACCGTCCGAGATCGACGAAGAGTTCGCCGCCGTCACTGTGCCACCGTCGCGGAAGGCCGGTTTGAGCAGCGGAATTTTATCTGGGCGCGCTGTGCTTGGCTGTTCATCCGCCGCGACCGTGGTGTCGCCTTTGCGGGTGGACAGGGTGACGGGTGCGATTTCATCCGCAAACGCACCGGTTTTCTGGGCGTCGAGGGCACGCGAGAGGGAAGCGAGCGCGTAGTCGTCCTGAACCGCGCGCGTGAACTGAAACTGTTCGGCGCAATCTTCGGCGAAGGTTCCCATCAGACGGCCCTTGTCATAGGCATCCTCAAGACCGTCGAGAAACATGTGGTCGATGACAGCGGCATGGCCAAGGCGGGCACCGCCGCGCATCTTGGGGAGGACATAGGGCGCGTTTGTCATGCTTTCCATGCCGCCGGCGACCATCGTGTCGGTCTGGCCGAGGGCGATCTGGTCGAAAGCGATCATCGCGGCCTTCATGCCCGATCCGCACATCTTGTTGAGGGTCGTGGCCGGGACGGTTTCGTCAAGCCCGGCAAGGAAACCGGCTTGACGCGCGGGGGCCTGCCCCTGTCCGGCGGGCAGAACGCACCCCATCAGAAGCTCATCGACCGTGTCGGTGCCAGCCTGTTCCAAAGCGGCACGAATTGCTGCCCCTCCGAGGTCCGCTGCGGTCAGGGTTGAAAACGCTCCCTGAAACCCGCCCATCGGGGTTCTGGAGGCTCCGGCGATCACGACATTTCGCATTTTAGTTTTCTTCCTCTCTGAGGCTCATCTGTTGGTAAGTTTTCGGCCCTAAAAAGACCTCCAACCGGGTTGAAAATGGGTTTAGCATGGAACTGACAAGCGAAAAAGAACCGAAACTGCTGATCGTGACGGTTCAGGATACCCGGATTGATGCGGCCTCTGCGTTGCGGTTCAAGGATGAAATGCGGCGTGTGGCCGAGGGCGGCACGGATCCTGTCCTGCTCGATCTGCATCATGTGGAATTCATCGATTCCAGCGGGCTGGGTGCAATTGTGGCGACGATGAAGCTACTCGCGCCAGCGCGGCAGCTGGTGCTGGCCGGGTTCACGCCGACGGTCGAAAAGGTGTTCAAGCTGACAAGGATGGATACTGTCTTTCGCGTCCATCCGCGGGTCGAGGATGCGATCGCCGCGATGCAGGAAGTCGAAAGCTGAGGGATGCCGGTGCAGTCGATCCTCAAACCTTTCGATATTCAGGTCGACGCGGGCCAGATGGCCGTGCGCAAGGCGCTGTCGGCTGTTCTTGACGGGCTACGGCCGCTTGATCTGGACATTGAAGAGGCCGGAACGGTTGAACTGGTTCTGGCAGAAGCGCTCAACAATATCGTCGAACACGCTTACGGCGGTGTCCGGGGAGGCCGTCCGATCCGAATCGGGTGTCAGCACCGTAACGACGGGATCCATTTCTGCATCGAGGATGAAGGGGAACAGATGCCGGAGGGACGTTTGCCGTTGGGGGCCGCGCAGAATATCGAACGCGACGTGGTGGACTTGCCTGAAGGCGGATTCGGGTGGTTCCTGATTCAGGATCTTGCGAAAAACATCAGCTACGAACGTCTGGGCGGGACGAACAGGCTGTGCCTGCGACTGGCGATTACCGTTACCCGCGCAGGGTGAACATTTCCGGGGACTTCGGGCAGGTGGCCCGCAGATATTTGCGATGGCATCGCGGGATCGCACTCTGCCCTGCCGATGCGCCACGGCGCGCAGGTTTTCGCCAAGTGGGGCGGCGTTTTCCGGTTTCTCGGAATGGCCCTAATCGCATCTCATTTCGGCCACGCTTGACCGGCATTACTGGCTTCGTAGCTGCATAAAGCTTCCCTCGGCACCGTGCTTTTATAGCCCCCACCCAGTGCCCGGTGCCGAGGCACTATTCGTGGGGTTCGCCTTTTTACCAAGGCGCTGCGAGCGCTCACAGATCTCGCCATCGCTGCGGCCGCGTGATGTTTGCCCGTCAATTTAGCGATCCCATAATACGGCGAAACCCGGCCAGTTCGAGACATTGGCATGGCCCCGCAATAGGGTTAGGGTCCGAATGAAATCATCAAACAGGACTCTCTTATGCGCGACTTTCAGGTTCCCGGCCGTTCCGCGGTCTTTGCCACCAATGGCATGTGTGCCACCTCGCACCCCTTTGGGGCGCGGGCGGCTATTGATGTGCTGGCGCGCGGCGGCAATGCGATGGATGCAGCGATTGCCGGTGCCGTCCTGTTGGGAATCTGCGAGCCGCAGATGACTGGCATCGGGGGGGATTGCTTTGTCTTGTGGTCTGAGGGCGACGGGCCGGTACATGCGCTGAACGGTTCCGGTCGTGCACCCGCCGCACTGGACGCGGCGACCTTGCGCGCGGCAGGGGAAAAGACCGTGCCGCTGCGCAGCGCGCATGCCGTGACGATCCCCACGGCTATCGACGCCTTTTGCCACCTGAGCGAGACAGTGGGCAAGATCGGACTGGATGCAATCCTGGCCCCTGCGATTCACTATGCCGAAACAGGTGTCCCCGTCGCCCCGCGCGTCGCCTTCGATTGGGGTAATGATGCCGGCACATTGCAGGGCCATGCGCGCGATCATTTCCTGATTAATGGCAAGGCACCGAAGGCAGGCGATATCTTTCGCGCACCCGGCCAGGCAGAGGTGTTGCGGCGCATCGCCAAGGACGGTCGCCGCGCCTTCTATGAGGGCGAGATCGCCGAGGATATGATCGCGGCGCTCAACGCGTCGGGCGGCGTGCATACTGCCGACGATTTCGCCGCGGCGAAAAGCGACCTGACCGATCCCATAGCCGCCGCATACAAAGATATCGAGGTGGTGGAGCATCCACCGAACGGCCAGGGCGCGACGGCGTTGCTGATGCTGAACATGCTGGCGCAGTTCGACATAGCGGGCATGGACCCGCTGGGGGCCGAACGCGTGCACATCGAGGCGGAAGTGACCAAGCTGGCCTATGACGCGCGCAACCGGTTTCTGGCGGATGCGGACCATGCCATCCGGACGGAGCACATGCTGGACATGGACACGGCGCGCAAGCTAGCCGCGCTGATCGACCCCAAGCGCGCGATGGATGCGCCCGCCAAGCTGTCGGAGGCGGTGCACAAGGATACGATTTATATCACGGTGGTCGATGGCGA
The DNA here is from genome assembly GCA_024637305.1 of Sulfitobacter sp. GTDB lineage: Bacteria > Pseudomonadota > Alphaproteobacteria > Rhodobacterales > Rhodobacteraceae > Sulfitobacter. The sequence goes on along the minus strand of JAGXFI010000036.1, from coordinate 8,129 downwards.
CGGCATGTCGGTGTCGCTCATCTATTCGATCTTCCACGGTTTCGGGTCCGGCATCGCATCCGAGAAGTTCGGCATCGTGCTGCAGAACCGTGGGGCTGGCTTTACGCTGGAAGAAGGACATCCGAACGAATTGAAAGGCGGCAAGCGGCCCATGCACACGATCATTCCGGGGATGGTACGCAAGGGAGGCCGCGTCATCATGCCGTTTGGTGTGATGGGCGGCGCGTATCAATGCTGCGGACACGCGCGGTTTGCCAGCAATCTCGTGGACTTTGGCATGGACCCGCAGGCCGCCATTGACGCGCCAAGGGCGTTTTCGGATGCGGGCGTTTTGAAGGTCGAGCGGGGATATGGTGACGATGTTCGCGCGGCACTGTCCGAGAAGGGCCACAATGTAGAGGTACCAGTGACCGCGATCGGCGGTGCGCAAGCAATCTTGCGGCATGACAGTGGCGTGCTGGAAGGTGCAAGCGATGCGCGCAAAGACGGGTGCGCGTTGGGATATTGAACCACGGCAGGGCGCGGGGTCAGCCCCGTCGCCCGCCCATCAGTTCATCTGGAAATGCAACGGGTACGCGCCGTCAGTGAATGGGCCAAAGAGGTCCGGTATATCAGGATGCTCTACCGGTTCACCGGAATAATCGGCGATCAGGTTCTGCTCTGACACATAGGCGACGTAATAGCTTTGGTCATTTTCAGCCAGCAGGTGATAGAACGGCTGGTCCTTGACGGGGCGATTTTCCTCGGGGATCGCCTCGTACCATTCTTCAGTGTTGGCAAATTCTGGGTCGACATCGAAAATCACACCCCGAAAGGGATGTTTTTTATGTCGGACGACCTGTCCAAGATGATATTTCGCGCGTGTTCTGATCATTACGACGAAGCCCCTACTCCTCCAACGTAGCCTAAACAAGGGCATTTTGTCCATTACCTGCCGGTGCCGAACAGGAAACAGTTTGTGAACCTATCGTTAACAGTGGCGGAGGTGATCGTGGTGTCGACCCTGATCTCTGTTGGCGCGTTGTCGCCGGATTTATAGAATTTGTGATGTGACGCGGATCATTTTTCGGCTATAAAGACGAAAAACAATAATTCGAGCATTGAGGCAGTAGGCAGATGAACAAATCACTGCGCGCTATGATTATCGTGTTGCTTGTCGCATCCTGCGGCGGCGGTCAGAAATCGGCCCCGCGCAATCTGGACGACGCATGTGCGATCCTCGCCCAGCGCCCCGATTACATCAAGGCGTTTCGCGCCACGGAGAAACGCTGGGGCGTGCCGGTGCATGTCCAGATGGCGACGATCTATCAGGAAAGCAAATTCATCCCCAACGCACGCACGCCATTCCGCTATGCGGTGGGCGTGATCCCTATGGGGCGGCAATCCAGCGCATTCGGCTACGCGCAAGCGCTGGATGGGACTTGGGATGAATACCGCGCATCGCAAAATCGTCGGTCGGCCAAACGGGACCGGATCCGGGACGCGAGCGACTTCATGGGCTGGTACATGAACATCACCAACAAGCGGAACGGCATATCTCTGATGGATGCGCGCAATCAATATCTGGCCTATCATGAGGGCCACACCGGCTATGCGCGCGGCAGTTACAACGCAAAAAGCTGGCTTATGCGCATTTCGGGCGAGGTGGAGGCGCGATCGCTAACCTATCAGGCACAGTTGGCGACCTGCCGTTTGCGTTAGGTCAAGAGGAAATCACCATCCATACCAGCGCCACCTTCATCGGCGGCGAAAACTTCGACCGTGACTTTCGCCTCTGCGCCGCCTTCTATCCCGCAGGTAAAGGTCGTCGAGGCGGTATCGAGCCCGGTGAGATAGGCGAAATCGCCGTCGGCTGAGAAATCGACGGTGACATCGGAGTTGAAACGCATCTGTCCGCCGTTGGAGCCATCCACAATGACAAGGTCTGTGAAGATTTGCCCATTGGCTGAGAACACCGCCCCTCGTAGTCAAGCTCATCCACCAGGTCGTTTTCTATAACGGATAAGGCAAAGGTGTCGAGCGGATCGGGCCAGCCCTCGGCACTGAAAGCTTCGAGATTGCTGACGGTCATCGAATCGTTGTTGGCCACGTAGGTCGGACCGGTTTCGACGGGCGCATCAACCGTCTCCGGTGCCGTGTCCCCGATCTTGAGCGAGTCGTCGCGGCTGCCGCCTTCTGTACCGACGGAGGTCAGGCGGACTGCGAAATCCATCGACAGGAACATGTCCAGCGACAGGCCCACGCTGTCATGACTGATGACAAAGCAGGTTTCACGAAAATCGTCTTCGGCGATTCCGGAGGTCCCGAATTGCACGCCAGCATCGAATTTGCCCAGATCGTTGACGAACTCACCATTGACGTTGCTGGTAGCCGTCTACCTTGGGTACTGTATCCGATTTGAAAACGCTGACGGCAATATCCATGCCGCTCACCGAAAGGCCGGACACAAGCGAATCGTCTACCAGATCGAAGAACAATCCGTTCAGATCGTCTGATAGACCCGGTATCGCCGAGGACCGACAGATCGAATTTCAACCTCCCGTCGGGCAATTCGGTGATGATCACGGCAACATTGACGTCGCCGTAGAGTACGAATGAAAGTGATGCCATGAAGCGTTCCTTGTGACAAAATAGATTATTATCGCAAGAACGCTTCGCGGGGAGGCGCTGCGTGGAAGTGATAGAACTGTATCAAGAAATGGACGTACTCCGGGAATTTGAATCGTCATCCTGACCGGGTGCGGATCAGCGGTCGCGTGTTGGTCGAGCCTTTCCAATATCGAAGAGATCGTTCGACAGGTCGCTCCCTTTTTGCAGATCGCCAAGGACCACGGTCGTCTGCGACCCTTGACCGTTGTTGATGACCCATTGGCGCAGCTCGGTTGGATTGTCGGTAAATTTCATCTCGATATTTCCATATTCCGGATGCTCCGGATCCTGTGCCGTCACGATGGTAGAGGTCCCGTCGAAGCGGTGACCGGTGACCATGCGCGCGCGCGCCAGATCGACGGTGCTGTCGAGGATCAGCGACAGGGGTGTGCGTTGCAGCGGATAGCTTTCTGCCGGCTGGTTGGATTTCTTGTCGTAGATCACGACCGTGTTGCTGCCCGCGACCACAAGACCGGAATCGGGCGCGTTGTATTCAAACCGCACGCGGCCGGGACGCTTGATATAAATCGTGCCGGTGCTGATTGAACCGTCATCGTTGATCTGGGTGAAATCGCCTTTTGCGGTTTTCAGGTCGTTGAGATAGCCCGAAATCGCGGAAAGCGGCAGTTGGTCCGACCAAGCGGGTAAGGCAAGGGTCAGGGCGAGAGCGGCAGTGAAGAAGATTCGCATGGCGGAGCCTTTCGGATATGTCGCGTGATTGGGTGACACATAAGGCGACCGGCGTTGATATGCGATATCAACCCGCGAGAAATCGGCCCGGACGCGAGACTGGCGCGAAGTGGAACCAAACCGCACCCCGATCGCTTGTCACCACAAGGAAGTTCACCAACGAAGGAGACATCAATGCCCGAATCATTCGTATCAGGATTGGACGATCAGGTCCGGCACAAGATGATCGACCTGCTGAATGCCCGGCTTGCCGACACGGTCGCGCTGACGCTTGCGGTCAAGCAAGCGCATTGGAACCTCAAGGGTCCGGGGTATATCGGCGTGCACGAATTGCTGGACGAAGTCGCTGACAGGCTGCGCGAAGGTGCCGACCTGATGGCGGAGCGTGCGGTGATCCTGGGCGGCCATGCCAAGGGAACGGTAGAAGAAACCGCCGACAAGACGGTCATGAAAGCATACCCGCTCGAAATGACGCCGCTTGCCGATCATGTCGCTGCGCTGCAGGAACGGTTCCTCGCGGTAGGCGAGGAACTGCGCAACGCTATCGCACAGGCCGCCGATGCGGGTGACGCGGACAGCGAGGATATCTTTACCGAGGTAAGCCGCGCGGTCGACAAGGACGCATGGTTCATCGGTTCGAATGCCGAAGTGAAGTAGGATTTCAGCGCCCGCCGGTTGTTTCCCGGCGGGCGTTCTGCATCATCCCTGTTCGGGCACCAGAATCTCGCGTTTGCCGACATGATTGGCTGGCGAGACCAGGCCCTGATCTTCCATCTGTTCGACCAGACGCGCGGCCTTGTTATAGCCAATGGCAAGTTTGCGCTGGATATAGGAGGTGGAGCATTTGCGGTCCTTGATGACGACCTGCACGGCCGTATCGTAGAGCGCGTCCTCACTATCGGTGTTGCCGCCAAGGCCGAGGACGGCGTCGATATTGCTTTCCGCTTCTTCGGCCGGACCTTCGACCACGCCGCCGACATAATCGGGCTCACCGAATGCCTTGAGATGGTTGACGATTTCCTCAACTTCCTCGTCGGACACGAACGGCCCGTGGCAGCGCGTGATCTTGGCCCCGCCCGCCATATAGAGCATGTCGCCCATGCCAAGCAGTTGTTCGGCACCCATTTCGCCCAGAATGGTACGGCTATCGATTTTCGACGTGACCTGAAAGCTGATGCGCGTGGGAAAGTTCGCCTTGATCGTGCCCGTGATGACATCGACCGACGGGCGCTGCGTGGCCATGATGAGATGGATGCCCGACGCCCGCGCCATCTGCGCAAGGCGCTGGATGCAAGCTTCGATCTCTTTGCCGGCGACCATCATCAGGTCGGCCATTTCGTCCACGATCACGACGATATAGGGCAGCGCCACGGGTGTGGTTTCTTCGGTCTCGAAGATCGGCTCGCCGGTATCTTCGTCAAAGCCGGTCTGGACGGTGCGGGAGAACAGCTCGCCCTTGGCGAGCGCTTCGCGGACGCGGCCGTTGTAACCTTCGATGTTGCGCACGCCCATCTTGGACATCTTGCGGTAGCGTTCTTCCATCTCACCCACGGTCCACTTGAGCGCCACGACAGCTTTTTTCGGGTCGGTCACGACAGGGGACAGCAGATGGGGGATGCCGTCATAGACGCTGAGTTCCAGCATCTTGGGGTCGATCATGATCATCCGGCATTCTTCGGGCGTCAGCTTGTAGAGCAGGCTGAGGATCATGGTATTGATCGCCACGGATTTACCCGAGCCGGTGGTCCCCGCAATCAGCAGGTGAGGCATCTTGGCGAGGTTTGCGACCACGGGATCGCCGCCGATGTCCTTTCCCAAAGCAAGCGGCAGGCGCATGTTGCTGTCACCGAAATCGCGGGCCGAGAGAATTTCGCGCAGGACGACCTTTTCGCGGGTCTCGTTCGGCAGTTCGATGCCAATGACGCTGCGGCCCGGCACGGTGGACACGCGCGCCGACAGGGCGGCCATCGACCGCGCGATGTCGTCGGCAAGGCCGATCACGCGGGAGGCTTTGAGGCCCGGTGCGGGTTCGAGTTCATACATCGTGACAACAGGACCGGGCCGGACCGCGGTGATCTCGCCCTTGACACCATAATCGTCCAGCACGGATTCCAGCATCCGTGCATTTTCTTCGAGTGCCTCGTCACTGAGATGCAGGCGCTGAATTTTTTCGGGGCTTTCCAGCAGGCTGAGCGGCGGCAATTCGTAACCCGGATGCGTGTCATCAAAGCTGAGCGCGGGTTGCGCTTCGGCTTTTGCCTGACGGCTGGGCTGTACGGGCTTGCGGACCGGCTGTTGGATCACCCGGCGGGGTTCCAAAACAGGGATCGCAGAAACCTCGGGTTCAGCGGAGGCGAGCGGGAGCGCATCGGCGACGTCGTCGATCTGGTCACCCTCATCGACAACCGGCTGCACGGGCGCGGGGTGGTCAAAGCCCAGGCGCGGGCCGCTTGGCGCGGGGGACGCGGTCAACGGTGGCTCGGCCCGCATGTTCGGGCGGCTGGTGTCCAGAACCAGCGGATCGGGGCCACGCCCCCGCCCTTTGGTCAGCGGAGCCGTTACCGGGGTATGGACAGCAGTTGTCGACCGGACACGGCTTTTTATCACATCGGCAATCTTGTCTCGGATGCGATCGTCGTTGGGCACCTCGTCCACTATCGCGTGGCTTTCATGTTCAATGAGTTCAGGCTCCGGCATTGTATCGGGGCGTTTGATCATCGCGGGCATACGGGCCAGAAGGCCAGTTCTGGCTTCCTGCCGGTTGGTCAGAACCGGTTCGGGCTGTACGTGATACTGTGCGACTTCAGCGGCGTCGGCCTGTCTTTGGACGCGGCGGTCTGCGTGTGCGGCAAAAACCCCTTGTGCGGCGGCGACACCAGCGGAGGCACCACGGCCCAGCAGCGTCATCAGCGTGGCATAAACCATGATCAGGCCGACAAGCAGGAACCGTCCAATGCGACGCAATTCGGCGCGGGTAAAGCCGGTAACGAAGGCGCCGAGCGCCACGATGCCCAAACCCATCAGAACCGACATGGACTTGATGGCGAATGTCGATCCGAGAGGAAGAATCCCGAGGAGCATCCCCAGAACGGTGTCACCGAACAATCCGCCCAGCCCGTAGCTATGGGTGTGGGCCCATGCGTCATCCGGTGTCAGAGTGGAGGCATAGATCGACCCCAGCGCAATGGCGATCGGGGCAAAGATCAGACGGCCCATGGCACGGTCTTGGCCGGTATGCAGCGCAAACCGGATCCCCCACGCCAGCAAAACGGCGGTAATGCCCCACGCGCCCCAGCCCACGATCATGAAAAGCGGTGCCGCCACAGAGGCACCGGCACGGCCCAGCCAGTTCTGCACAGGATCATCCGTCGACAGCATCCAGTTGGGATCGTCGGGCGTATAGCTGAAAACCATCATCGCAGCCATCACGCCAAGGACGATAAGGCCAAGACCCAACAGTTCCTTGCCGCGTTTCTCGATCGCCTCGGCCATTGTGCTGTCCAACAGGGGATCGCGTCCACGTGTCTGATATGCCATAACTTTTTTCCTCGTCTCAATCCGCGTAGAGGCAATCGCGGATGGCTTGCAGCCCTCGCGCTGTCTCTTCTTTCGGGGCGACAAGCGCGACCCTGATGTATTTTTCACCGGGGTTTTCCCCATCCACAGTCTGCGCAAGATAGGCACCGGGCAGAACCCGCACGCCGGTCTCGCGCCACAGTTTCAGCGCCGCCTTTTCGCCGTCTTCTACCGGCAACCACAAAAAGAACCCTGCCTGCGGGCTCACATATCCCGGAACATTGCCAAGGATGCGGTCGGCATCGCGATATTTCTCGAGATAGAGCGCACGGTTTTCTTCGACATGCGTCTCGTCCCGCCAAACGGCCGCCGCGGCATGTTGCAGCGGCAGGGGCAGTGGCGCACCGGCGTAATTGCGCAATTGCTTGATCTCGGCAATCGCCGCTGCCCCACCCGCGACAAAGCCGGAGCGCAGGCCAGGCAGGTTGGACCGCTTGGACAGCGAGTGGAAGATCACGACACGGTCACGCAGGCCTAGTTCTTCAGCAATTTGCAGCGCCCCGACGGGGGCATCACCACGATAAATCTCGGAATAGCATTCATCCGCGAAGATGCGAAAATCGTATTCTTCGGCAAGATCGAAAAGGGTTGTCCAATAGGCACGGTCAGCCACCGCGCCCTGCGGGTTGGCGGGAGAGCAGACATAGGCCGCCACAGTCCGGCGCAGGATATCAGCGGGGACGGACGCAAAATCCGGCAAATGATCGGTTTGCGCCGTGGCGGAGACCATCACGGGATCCGCGTTGCCTGAAATCGCAGCAATCATATAGACTGGGTAGAACGGATTGGGCATCAGGATGGCGGGCTTTTCGCCGTTCTTTTCTTCGGGGCATAGCGCGATAACGGCGTTGTACAGCCCTTCGCGCGTGCCGTTGAGCGCCATGACTTCGGTGTCAGGATCAAGCTTCGCCCCATAGCGTCGCGCGATCCAGTCGGTGATGGCGTGCCGCAATTCGGGAATTCCATCGTTGGGCGGATAGCTGTTGAAGCCTGCCGCATTGTCGCTGATGACATCCGTCACCCACGCCGGAAAGGCATGTTTTGGCTCGCCGATCGTCATGTGAACTGACACGCCACCGCCTTCGTGCGCGTCCAAAAGCGCGCGCAGACGCGGCCACACATGAGCCGGAAGGTTCGAAAACCGCTCTGGAAACTTCATTAAAACTGCCTCGGATCGGGATCATGGTCGCCCCGTTTGGATCAAAGTACCCAAG
>JAGXFI010000035.1 GCA_024637305.1 Sulfitobacter sp. | reverse complement strand
CGGGCACCCGCCTTGTCCACCTGATATTCACGCTGCAAAAACTCGGCAACATATTCGCGCTTGTTGTCGGGCCAGCTGGCGTATGTTTGATAGAAGAGATCTTTATGGCAGATAAAGAGTTGCCGGATGTCCTTGGGGGCGAGTTCGGCAAGCAGCATGTTGACCAGCGCGGCATCGGGGGTGTCCGCCGCGCGCAGGGTGTAGAAATAGGCTGGGTGACTGCTGTCGAGACGCGGCCATGCGCCGCCGTTTTCCGCCCAGTTGACGATCTGCGCAAGCGCGTGAAATTCAGGCGGCAGCTGGTCGATATGAGTACGCGCGAGATGGCGCATATCGCGACGGGTCATCCCGGTGAGGTCCACGCCCCGGTCCGCCACCGCGTCGATCACAATGAAATCCATCTTTTGCCGCAGGATGGCGGCGCTGTCGATTCCGCGCGCCGCGACGATGGTTTCCGTCAGCCCGTTGAGCTTCAAGAACTTGGCGATGTTGTTGCGATCTTCGCCGTTGAACACGTGTTCCAGCGGCAGTTTGCCCAGCGCATCCGTGCCGGAAAGCGAAATGACCGCAGGGTGTTCGACGTCCTGAAATATATAAAGCCCGCCGAAATGCGCCGTCCAGAAGTTGCGCTGATCGAAGGACATCTGTTCCAGCAACACAGGGTTGCGCGTCACGTCACCCGTCTTGCCCGCCAGCTCTATCATCTGCGCGATCAGCACGTCATCGAACCAACCGTCCGGTTCGGACTTGAAGCGGTCCACCAGTTTGCCCAGTTTTTGCGCATCGCGCACGGTGCCAGTGGTCGTGTCCGCCTCTACCGTGACGCGCCGGATATCGAACAATCGCGCGGGGGTGGAGACGTCGAAGACCGAATTCACCAGCTCCCCTGCAACCGCATCGCGGGCCGTCAGGGCAAACAACTGCGCCTCGTTGCGCGCAATGAACTGTTGCAGGATACCCCGAGAGGTCGAGAATTTCGCGTTAAGCAGCGGACATTTCCGCTGCTCGACGCTTAGCAGGATAAACTGCCGGTTCACGCCCGCATGGTTGAGATAGAGATGATCGTCCAACGCATCCCCGATCTCGGGCGAATAGCCGGAGATGTCGATATGGAAATCGCTGAGTTGCGTGGTCTTGCCCGTCAGATGCTTCAACGCGCGGTTATAGCGGTCGACAAGCGCGGGGGAGGCGACGTGAAAGAGGTTTCCGAACATGAGGCCGGCACGGATGAGGCGGTTCATGTAACCCTCTTCTTCCGTCTCTGTGATTTTGCTTCTGCAGAACTCCCGCCCCCATGAATTATACAAAACCCCGCATCATCATTCAGCCAGGACAGGAGATCTGATCGACCACCTCCCGATACGGAATTTTTGCAACGGTACCCTGAACTAGCGTTTGCACCGCCCCAAAGTACGCCACCGTCGAGCGCCTTCTTATCCAGCTTGGTTTTCACCCCTCACCCCCCAAATACCGCTTCTTCGCTTCTTCCATCCGCCGCATATCCCGCACAGCCGCTTCGATCGCGACCTCGTCGGACTTGTCGGCATAGCGGAACTCGCTATCCGCGTAGCGGTTGATCTCTTGCACAACCATCTCCACCGTGATGGGCTGGCGCATGTCCTCGATCATCGCTTTCTTCTCATCGTAAGATTTGAACAGGAACAGATCGGGGTTCTCCATCCATTCATCGGGCAGTTCGAAATCCATCGCACGTACCTTGACCGCGTCCGTGATGTTCTTGATCGCGCGACCGGTGAAGCGGGGGTCGACCTCTTGTATGCCTTTCAGATAGGTCCCCAGCTTGTTGATCGTATCCAGATCCCCGATCTTCTCCCGCACCCGGTCGTAGACTTTCAGCAACCCTTTCTCATGCGGGCGCGAATGGCTCTCAAAGCTCGCCGCGACGGCCTTCTTGATCGCTTGCGCCTTGAACGCTTGATGCTCGCCCAGCGGGATGTCGTGATTGCGGCCCATCAGCAGATACAGGATATCGACGTAATCCTCCCGCGTTTGGGGTCCGTCCACCAGAAACCGCGCTCCGGCGCGTTGGCGCAGGGCACCGTCGACGTTTTCGGGGTAGTTGGAAAACATGCCGAAAGTGCAATTGCCGCGTACAACCGTGTTGGCCCCTGCAAAGGCTTCCATGAAAACCGCCGTCACCTCCTGCTGGCCCGCGCTCGACTGTCGGTCGCCGCGCCGGCCCGCGATCTGGTCGATGTCGTCGATGGTGCCGAACCCGATCACGGACGGGTCCAGCACATTGTTGACGAAACCTTTGGCGTTCTGGCCCGACTTGCCCTGATAGCTGTCAATATTGTCGATGCCGAAATTCTGGTAGCGGAAGGGATAGCCCGCGTTGCCACAATATTCGTTGATCAGCCCGGCCATCATCTGAATGAGCGTCGTCTTGCCCGTCCCCGGCGCGCCGTCGCCCATGAAGGTAAAGATGAAGCCGCCCATCTCGGCGAACGGGTTGAGGCGGCGGTCGAAATCATAAGCCATGATCATCTTGGCCAGCTTCATCGCCTGATATTTGGCGATGTGGTTGCCGACGACCTCGTCCGGTCTCTTGAACGTCATGGTCAGCTTGGTCGATCTGGCCTTGGACGCCGGGCTAAATCCGCGGATCGTGAAATCATCCGCTTCGACGTGCCAGGTGGCGGATTTGAAGCCTTCGAGGCGCGGCGCGGTCTGGGCGCGCAGGGCGATTTTTTCCATCAGCTGTTCGGCGAAGGCCGCGACCGTGGCGATCAGCTTTGCATCGTCAGTTGCGTGGATGGCGATATGCTGATCCAGCTCCCAAAGCGCGCCATGAAGCGCGGACTGTCCGTTGTCGATCAGGATTTCGTCGACATCACCGACTTCGACAGTCGCTTCGGGCAGGTGCTGAGACAGCAGATGCGCGGTTGCGTTGGCGAAAGTGTAAAGCGTCACCAGCGCCTCGGCTGCAAGCAGCTCGCCGAATTCCACCTTGCGTGCGGCAGGCAGTGACCCTTCGAGATTAGCACGTTTCAGATCGCCAAGGGCGGAGTGTTCGGCCACATTCTGCGCAGCAGCCAGCGCAATGGCGATGGCGCGACGAAGGCCATGCAGGACGGTGGATTGCGACGGCGTCATCAGCGCGTCCTGGTCTGCGCCCTCGACCCGCGCGATCAGCTGAACGGCCCCTGACGCCACGTTGCGCTGCGTCACCAGCCCCGGCGTGGTGGACCGGAACCGTCGCCGCGTCCCGATGCCTGAGGAACGCTCTTCGCGCGGCGCGTCCGCCTTGCGCGTGCCGATCCGAGGCGCATGGTCAAACCCGTTCAAGAGCGATTGAGCGATGGCGACATGCGCAGCGATGTCTTCCTCGCGGAGTTCCATGGCATCAGAGGTTTGGGTCATGTCTCGCCCTTCATCTTGCGAACCTACTCAATAAACCAGGACCCGCCCCTGAGGGCTGACCACGAATTTGCGGACCGATGCAAAACCGGGCGGGCGTTTCTCCTCCAGCACCTGAAACGGGCGCTGCGGCAAAATGATGCTGCGTTCGGTTCGGGTCGCACCAAGGTCCGCCCCAGCCGCGTCGAACGGATCCAGCGCAAAAATCTCGCGTTCTACGGTTGAGAACCATCCTGCCTTTTCCTCGATCACACGATCCGACAACAGCTCTTCTTCGGTCCAGACCAGCGCCCAGTCCTGTCCTTGCGGCGCGCGGGCCTCGGCCAACACCTCGCGCAGGGGTCCGGCCTGCCGCGTGTAGGCGTGGGAATACATCGGGCCGACGTGAAACCGGCGCAGACGCTTGGGGTGAAGGTCGGCGAAATCCTCGTCGAAGCCTTTGGCAATCGTCAGCAGCTTCAGCCCCCCCAGCGCCTGCGCGCTCAGATGCGCCTGGACTTCAGGCCAACGGCGCGTGTCCTTGGGAAGTGCGGTCCGGCCGCTGTCTTCAAGCTCCATCAGGTAGATCACCGGCAGATTCACCTGACTGTCGTAGCTGGCCCAATGCAGACGGAACCGGCGGCGACCGCCCTCAAGGTTGCCAATCCACTGGATTTCCGGGTCATTCTGCACCCAAAACAGATCGCCCCTTGCCAGTTCCTCGTAATAGAGCCGCTGGGACAAGGCGAATTGCAACTTTGTCGGGATTTTGCGGTCGCCCAGAATCGTGCGGACCATGTCATCCTTGAGCGCAACATCGCCGGGCATGTTCGCCAGATGGGTACGTGCCTGCTGCGCGTCGTTAGCCATCGTCATCAACTCGGCCGCGACAGGAAAACCGCTTTCCTTGACGTCCATCGTCAGCGATCCGAAGAACCGCCCCGTCTCGCGTCCGACGAGCAGGTATTTGAGGCCCAGCGCCTTGAACGTATGCGTCAACCTGACGGCATAGCGGGTGAGGATATCGACTTCTTCACGAGCGAGCCTGCCCTCGACCTCCATTACGCCTGCAACGCGCAGCATATGCTGCATGATGCCTTCGAACTTGGCGAAATACCGGCGGCTGGCGAAGGTATCGGTCAGGCCGAAATGGTCGGAGGCGGGATCAGTCATTCATGACAACCAAATGGTCCGGAGTGCTGGGGATAATACGCGACGGTCACCCCCCATACGCATTGCTGTCATGCTTTTCGATGATCTTGGCGAAACGCCGGGCGAACCGTTCATCCGCCTTTGCCTTCTGCTCAAGGATGTCGCGGGCAAAGACCATGTGATCCTCATGCGCCTCCAGCATGTCGGCCATCCGGGCGTTGGTCGCGGCACCGATGCCGGCCATGGCCGTCTGCGCCTCCTGATCCGTCTTGACGCCGATCTCGTTGATGCGATGCGCCACGTCCTGCTGCTGCGCCGTCTTGAGAGATTTGGTCAACGCGTCATACAACACGACACGCTGTTTCGTGTCCGTTTGCAGCTTGTTGATCAGCACCATCTGCGTCGCCGCCTGATTTTGCAGGGAGTCGATCCAGGTCTTGCCCTTCTCGATATAGCGCTCCAGCGTTTGCGACTTGGCCAGCTTTACCTGCTCGTCCTGCACCAGCGCATTGTAGCGGGTATTGGCGTCTGCCAGTTCCGTCTCAAGCCTGGTGCGCTTGGCGGCATCCGTTTCAGAGGCGATGGCGTTTTCCAGCGTGATGATCGTGGGGTCCATCCCGCCGATCTCCTTGCGGATGCTTTCAAGCTCGCCAACGGTCATCTCACGGTCGTCCAGTGTCTCGGTCAGGTTCGTCTCAACCCTGATTTTCTGCTCTTCAAGCATGGCAAGCTGCCCTTCGAGCAGGTGGACGATGGTGTCGGACTTGGCGATCAGATCCTGCAACTTGTCGTCGATGGAAGCCGTGCGCACACGTTCTTGCCGCATGCTGTCGGCCTTGGCTTGCGAAAAGATACCGACGAAGGTTTCCCAGCCGGTCTTCGACCGCATCTGGTCAAAATCCTTGGAGAAACCCGCCGTCACATCATCAAGGCCCATGATAAGCTCGGCGATGTTGGCGTTCATGACTTCAGTATGGGTATGCACGTCCTCAAGCGAGGCGTTCTCGATGTCGATCATCGCATCATCGCCGGTCTTGAGCTTGGCACGCGCGGTTTCGATCCGGCTGGTCAGTTCGGAAATCTTTGCCTGCGCCTCAGCCACCTGAGACTGGGATTCCCGCACTTGGGCGTCAAGATTAGCCATTAATATTTCCTCTTATCATATTGTTAGCGCAAATATATGCAATGTAATTACGATTTACATCGTTCTAGCGTAATTTTCCTGCAAAGCTTTGCAAAACGGGGAGGCAAAGGGAAGGTCATATACAGACCCCATGACCCTGAGGGGTCGTTCTGCGGCGTCCGCATCCAAAGCGGGAAAGGATACCAAATGACCCTTTCCCGGATCGCTTATCCCACCACGTTGAATTCCGGTCCGTAAGGATAGCCCGTGATGTTTTCGTTGCCGTCCTCTGTAATCACCAGAATATCGTGCTCACGGTAGCCGCCAGCCCCCGGATTGCCCTCACCTATCGTCAGCATCGGCTCCATCGAAATCACCATTCCGGGCTCCAGCACCGTGTCGATATCCTCGCGAAGCTCCAAACCCGCTTCGCGGCCATAGAAATGTGACAGGACACCAAAGGAATGACCGTAGCCAAACGTGCGGTACTGCAGCAGATCGCGCTCCTGCAGGAAATCGTTGATCTTGTGCGTGACGTCGGCACAGCTGGCACCCGGCGTCAGCAGGCTCATGCCGTATTCGTGGGCCGCGACGTTCGCCTCCCAGATTTTCAGGCTCGCCGGGTCAACATCCTGCACGAACATGGTACGTTCCAGCGCGGTGTAATACGCGCTGATCATCGGAAACGTGTTCAGCGACAGGATATCGCCGTGCTGCAATTCCCGCGCAGTGACAGGATTATGTGCGCCGTCCGTGTTGATGCCGGACTGGAACCAGACCCACGTATCCCGGTATTCGGCATCCGGAAAACGCCGCGCGATTTCCAGTTCCATCGCGTCGCGGCCTGCCATCGCAATGTCGATCTCGCGCATGCCGACCTTGACGGCATCGCGGATTGCATAGCCGCCCACATCGGCGACATGCGCGCCTTGGCGGATCAAGGCGATCTCGGCCGCTGATTTGTGCATCCGCTGGCGCATTGTCGTCTCGAACAGGTCAACCATGACGGAAGGTTTCAGGAAATCCTCAAGCTTGTCGCGCTGCATCAAGGTCAGATGATCGCTTTCATAGCCGATGGAAGTGCCCTCGCCAGTCACGGATGCAATGGTCCGCCAGAAGTTGTCACGCTGCCAGTCGGTATAGGTGATATTGTCGGCAAAACTGCGCCGCCACGGCTGGCCCGCGTCAATCCCGGCACTGATCGTGACGCAATCGGTATCGGTCACGACCAGACCGTAGGGCCGCCCGAAGGAACAATAAAGAAAGCCGGAATAATAGGCGATGTTGTGCATCGACGTGAAGACGGCGGCGGTGACGCCCAGCGCATCCATTCGTTCGCGCACCTCTGTCAGACGCGCCTCGTATTCGGAAGCCGCGAAAGGAAGCGGCGATTTCTCACCATTGTGGAAACGGTACATATCAGGACGGGTAGTCATGTCAGACCCTCCTTTTCAGAAAGGTCCCGGCGTACAGGACGCGAGGCACTGCTAGGAGGCGACGCCATCGCCCCAGCCTGCGCTTTTCATCGCCGATTGTGCGACCCCGATCAAGCGTTACTTTAGATCGAGAAGTGATTTGACCATGTCGCTATTCGGATCTGTCAAACCGTCGATCACGTTGAAATGATGCTCGCCCTCAGTCACGACAAGCCGCGCGCCCCATGTACGGGCAAGCGTTTCGGCCTGTTCCAGAAATGCCGGCCGCTCGTCTCCGCCAACCCAGACCGTCACGGCGACGCCGCGCGGTGGTGCCATGTTAACCGGGCTTTCCGCTTCGGCTTCTGCGGCGTCGATCTGCAGGATCTCGTTCATCGTGGTGTTCATCAACGGGACCAGATCCGCAACGGGAGAGATCGGCATGATCCGCTTGATCCGGTCACGCACATCGGCAGGCACCAACATCGGGTCCATCATCCGCGCCACCAGATGACCACCGGCAGAGTGTCCGGCCAGCACGATGGGGCCTTGGGTTCGGTCCGCAACCGATGACAGAGCGGTAGCGATTTGACGTGTTATGTCGCTGATCCGCACGTCAGGGCAAAGATCGTAGGAAGGCATCGCAACGGCCCAGCCTTTGGCCAACGGACCGGCGGCGAGGTGGGAAAATGAGCTGCGATCAAAAGCCTTCCAATAGCCGCCATGCACGAACATCACGGTGCCGCGCGCAATCCCTGCAGGCTGGAACAGATCATAGACCTGGCGCGGGCTGTCTCCGTAGGACCGCCCGATCTCGGCTTGTGCGCCCATCCGCTTGCGAAACGCCTTCGCCACCTTTTCAAATTTGGCGGGATATTCCTCGGCACCGTCGATATATGCGCCGTTGGCGTAAGCGTCGTCTAGATTCATGGGGTCTTCCTTTGCATTCCGGAACTGGACAATCATTGCCAGAGTTGCTTTGGAGACTACAGGCAAATGCGGAGGAAACCCATGACTGTGTCCAAAACCGATCTCAAATCCATGCTCAAAGACCCCAGCCTGCTGGAAACCCGTGCGTATATCGGCGGCAAGTGGGTAGACGGGGAGGATGGTACGTTCGATGTGATCAACCCGGCGCGGGGTGATGTCATCGCACAAGTCGCCAATTTAAGCCGTGCCCAGGTGGCAGGAGCCATCGCTCAGGCTGAAAAAGCGCAGAAAGAGTGGGCGTCCTGGACAGGCAAGGAGCGTGCGAATGTGCTGCGCAAATGGTTCGATCTGATGATGGCCAATCAGGATGACCTTGGCGCGATCCTGACCGCCGAACAGGGCAAACCGCTGGCCGAGGCCAAGGGCGAGATCGCCTATGGTGCGTCCTTCATCGAGTTCTTCGGCGAAGAGGCCAAGCGCATCTACGGCGAAATGATCCCCGGCCACCAGCGTGACAAGCGGATCATG
The DNA here is from genome assembly GCA_024637305.1 of Sulfitobacter sp. Classification (GTDB taxonomy): domain Bacteria; phylum Pseudomonadota; class Alphaproteobacteria; order Rhodobacterales; family Rhodobacteraceae; genus Sulfitobacter. The sequence continues at coordinate 13,326 of JAGXFI010000035.1, read as the reverse complement.
GTGCTCAAGCAACCCATCGGGGTCGCAGCGTCGATCACGCCGTGGAATTTTCCCAACGCGATGATAACCCGCAAGGCGGCACCGGCACTGGCTGCGGGATGCTCTTTCGTGGCACGACCAGCCGCCGAAACACCTCTTTCCGCGATCGTCATGGGCGTATTGGCGGAGCGTGCCGGAATACCTGCCGGCGTGTTCAACGTGGTGCCGTCGTCGTCCTCCTCCGCCATCGGCAAGGAGTTCTGCGAAAACCCGGCCGTGCGGAAACTGACCTTTACCGGATCAACCGAAGTCGGGCGCATCTTGTTGAAGCAAGCCGCAGATCAGGTCATGAAATGCTCGATGGAGCTTGGCGGGAACGCACCTTTCATCGTATTTGACGATGCCGATCTGGATGCCGCTGTCGAGGGTGCCATCATGTGCAAATTCCGCAACAACGGACAGACCTGCGTCTGTGCGAACCGCATCTATGTGCAGGCGGGTGTTTATGACGCCTTCGCAGAGAAACTTGTGGCACGGGTAAAGCAGATGAAGGTCGGCGACGGCTTTGCGGATGGCACCGACCTTGGCCCGCTTATCAATGGCGATGCATCCGAGAAGGTGAAGGAACACATCGAAGACGCGCTGTCCAAGGGAGCAGAACTGATACTCGGCTCCGCAGACGAGAAAATGGACGGCAACTTCCTTGCCCCGACCATCGTCAAGGGCGTCACGCAGGACATGAAAGTGGCGAAAGAAGAAACATTCGGCCCACTTGCCCCGCTGTTCAAATTCGACACCGTGGACGACGTGATCGGAATGGCAAATGACACCATCTTCGGCCTCGCCAGCTATTTTTACGCGAAAGATCTGTCGCGCGTCTACAAGGTTGCGGAGGCGCTGGAATACGGAATCGTTGGTGTGAACACGGGCATCATTTCGACCGAAGTCGCGCCGTTTGGCGGCGTCAAGCAGTCCGGTCTGGGCCGCGAGGGCAGCCATCACGGGATCGAGGATTACCTCGAGATGAAATACGTCTGTCTGTCAGTCTGACGCGCAGGGCCGCGCGCGAAACCGCGGGCGGCCCGATTTCTGCTCTGCTCAACTCGGGAAAATCCTGCTCATCTCCGCTTCAAACCGCGACCATGTCATGCTGGCCTTGTTGCCTGCGTAGCCGTGGTAATGCGACTTGCCCGAATCGTTGGGCAGGCCCGCCCATATCTTTGCGAGATTGTTCATGAAAGCTCGGCGGCTCAGCTTGCCTTCGCGAAAATCATGCAGCCCCGCCTCTGCCAATAGAACGTCCCCCAGACGGTCCTGAACGGCGGGCGTAAACCTTGTATCCGGCGGCAATCCGAGGACATTTACCAGACGTTTCAAGGTCGCCGGGATGAATTGATAGCGCCCGATGGCGTGTGGCTGGCGGGGGGTGTCCTTGATCCATGCATAGATTTCACGAATGGTCATTTCAGTCGGACGCTTTTCCGGTCTGACCTTGGCACCGTGTTGCACCGCATCATACCCGTCCCGACGCGACTCCGCGATGCCGATAAGATACCTGATCCGCTCCACATCCGTGCCGACAATGCTTTGCGTGACCGGAGGCGACTCAGGTTCCGTCATGATACGCGGCGCGAACAGGCTGGTTCCTATGCGCCCCGCGAACAGGCTTGCGCCACTTTGCCCGCCCTCGCCGGAGGGTACCGAGGCCAGCAGCAATCCACCACGCGTCGATCCCATCACACTTGGCTTCAACAGGGAAATCCCCTGTGCCTGCGCCGCAAACGGAATGAATATCAAAGCCAGAAAAATTGGGATTTGCCGCCAGAACACTAGAATCCTTCCCGTGTTTTTTCCGTTCTCCCCAACAATCGGTCCGAAAAGTTTATATTTCGTGGGTTTCCCAAAGAATGCGCCCGAAACTTAAAGCACTTCGATGGCTGAGATCGACGGCGGCTGGCTGACTTTCTGAATTAGCGGACCACCAAAGGTGGTGGTCAAACAAAAAAGGCCCGGCGCATCGCGCCGGGCCTTCGTCGTCATTCTCTCAAGATCAATTTACCGACTTTGCGTCCATCACGTCTTTTTCGATCGCAGCACGATCCGACGCGATCTGGATCTGACGGGGCTTGAGGGCCTCGGGCACCTGACGCTCCAACTCGATATGGAGCATGCCATCGGCGTGGCTGGCACCTGTGACAATCACATGATCGGCCAGATGGAAGCGACGCTCGAACGCCCGGGTGGCGATACCGCGGTGGAGATACGTCCTTTCACCATCCTCGTCCGCCTTGCGGGCAGAGACGATCAGGGATTTCTCGCGCACTTCAACGCTGAGATCAGCATCGGAGAATCCCGCGACGGCGATGGAGATCCGGTAGGAATCATCGTCGAGCTTTTCGATGTTGTATGGGGGATAGCTGGGCGTGGTGCCTTCAGCGGTCAGCACCCGATCCATCAGGTTGGCGATCTGGTCAAAGCCGACAGTGGAACGGTATAGCGGTGCGAAATCAAAACTACGCATGGTGTTCATCCTCATGGTTGAGCGATAATGTTTCGGATCTTCCACAATGGGACAGACCCGTTTTCCAAGACGCCGGAGCCCTCAAGAGGCACCCCGGCATTGGATTATGTGGGGACGTGTCTTGATCCTGTCAAGACCCGTCCGAGCGAATGAATTTGGCGCTTGTACCGCTTCGATTGCCGCCAACGGTGATGCGCCGGACCTGAGCGACCGGCGCAGGGCCGTTGGCCCACATCTGCGCCTTGAGAACGGCGACCGTATCCGGCAACGCCATGCCGACCGTGCGCCAATTACCACCAAAGCTGGCAGTGCCGGAAATAACCGAAGCGATGCGGGTTTTTTCACCCGTACGTTTGAATACAGGCGCACCCGAAGAGCCGAATGTCACGTCGCAATCCATGGCGACCAACCCTCGGTCTGCGCCAAGCACCTGACATTCCTTTTGCAACGAAGGCCGCTCGGATCGTCCCTTGCCATAGGACACGACACTTACAGGGCCGGAGGTAACTGCCTGCGGCTCAACGATGAAGGGGTCGATGATATGCGTAGCGATTGGTCGCGCCAGCCGCAAAAGCGCTACATCCGTGCGGATGTTTTGTGCATGGTCGGTGCCAGCGTAGTCGTAGCTGTCCAACCGCGCTATTTGCAGAACCTTGCGTTCCGCCTGCGCCTTGCCGTCTCGAAAGCCCGCGCGGAACGTCAGATCGCGCGCCTTCAGAGAGACGCCGGTGCCTGAATTGTAGGTACAATGCGCCGCGGTCAGCACCAGATCAGGGGCGATCAGCGTTGCTGTACAGAAACCGCCCGTTGCGGTATCAAGACGACCCACCGCCTTCCACGGTTCGGCCTTTTCGATGCGGTTCAACCCGATCAACGGCGCATTTTCAGCAAAAGCCGGTGTTGCCCACAAGACCAAAGCGATGAGGAACTTAAGGTTTGACAAACTTCGCCCCCGTATCCCGCACACTGCCAACCCGGACGCGCGCACTGCCCAAAGACCCATCGAGAATGATGCCGTCCCCAGCCACCATGCCTGCCTGAAGCTCGGCCAGCGGCTGGCCCAGGGCAGTGCCAAGGGAAACCTGCGCACCATCTACTTCCGCTTTGGCCGAAATGACCGAGACGATCTGCGCTTCGTCGCCGTCGAAGATGAAAATCGGTGATCCGCTGGACCCAAAATCGACCGAGCATGAAGTGACCAGCACCCCCTCCTGTCGTGACAGGACGGTGCAGACCTCCTGCAACGACGGCGCTTCAGCGCGGTCCTTGGCGTAGCTCACCACGCCGACGCGATCTCCGGTTTGAGGTCGTGCGCCTGTCCGGAAGGGACGAATTGTGGTATTCTTGATCGGATGAACCAGCTCCAGCAACGCCAGATCGTTGCGCACACGGCTCGAAGAAAGATCATCGGCGTAGACATAATCAGGATGCACCAGCGCGCGCCGCACATCGCGGTAAGCGCCTGCGCGCCCGTTGAACCAGCCGGCCAGAAATTCAATCCGGCCGTGGTCAATCCGAAGTTTCGTATCACGGTCAAACAGACAATGCGCCGCCGTCAGGACAAGGTGAGGTGCAATCAGCGCACCGGTACAAAAACCCGTCCCGTTGATATCAAGCCTTCCAACGGCGCTCCAGGCTTTTGCTTCGTCACCGTTTTCGAGCCGGCGTAGCCGGGCGTCCTGCGCAATCGCAGAAGTAGTGATCGTGATCACCATCAGGGAAAGGGCCATCCAACGCCGCAAGGTAAACTCCGTTCGCGCCTGTATTATGCGCCCCAGATAGTCAGCGGGTGCGGCGAAATTAGGGCATCATGGTTACCGAAGACGAGGAATATCATCACGCTCTACCAAGCGCCCGTCCAGCGCCGGTGGCTTGGGTCCACCCCAGGCCCAGTCCAGCAATTCGACCGTGTGAACGATGGGCACCTTGCTGCCTGATCCTATCTGCATCATGCAGCCGATATTGCCCGCAGCGATGATATCTGGGTTCTTCGCTTCCAGCGTCCTGATCTTGCGCGACTTGAGCTGGCTGGAAATTTCGGGCTGCATCAAATTATACGTCCCGGCAGAGCCACAGCACAGATGAGCGTCGGCAGGTTCGACAATCTGGTAGCCTGCCAGTTTCAAAAGATCCTTGGGATAGGTCTTGATCTGCTGGCCATGTTGCAACGAACAGGCTGCGTGATAGGCGACGACCGTGCCTTCGGGCGGCGGTGTGAGATCGGTGGGGGCGGTGTCGCGCACCAGTTCGATCAGCACTTCCGACACGTCCTTGGCGATTGCAGATACCCTTGCTGCGTCATCAGCCAGCGATTCATTGCGAAACATGTGACCGTAATCCTTGACCGTTGTGCCACAGCCACTGGTGTTTATGACGATCGCGTCAAGCCCGCCCTCGTCCATTTCGGCGCACCACGCCTTGATATTGCGCGCAGCGGTGGCGTGGCTTTCGGTCGTCTTGCCCATGTGATGGGTCAGCGCGCCACAACATCCGGCACCTTTCGCCACGACAACTTCACAGCCTAATCGCGTCAGCAGGCGGATGGTCGCGTCGTTGATGTCCGTATTGAGCGCTTTTTGCGCGCACCCCGTCATGATCGCGACCCGCTTGCGGCGCGGCCCTTCCGGCGCAAAGCTTTGCGGGTCATCGTTTCGCGATACCGGCGGAACGACCTTCGGTGCCATCTCAAGCATTGCCCGCAGTCGCGCATCCGGCATCAGCCGCGCAAAGGGCCGCCCGATCTTTGCGCCCAACAGCGCCACACGAAACCGCATCGGATAGGGCAAAATTCGCGCCAGCATCCAGCGCAACGCCCTGTCGCCCAGAGGACGCTTGTAATGCTGTTCGATATAGTCTCGCGCATGATCGACCAGATGCATGTAATGCACCCCCGACGGACAGGTCGTCATGCAGGCCAGACAACTCAGGCAGCGGTCGATATGCTTGACCGTCCTGGCATCCGGCGTGCGCTCGTTCTCCAGCATATCCTTGATCAGGTAGATGCGGCCCCGAGGGCTGTCCAGCTCGTCGCCCAGCACCTGATATGTCGGGCAGGTTGCGGTGCAGAACCCGCAATGCACGCAGGACCGCAGAATGTCGTTGGCGCGCGCGGTGGCAGGGTCTTTGAGCTGTGCCTCAGTGAATGTCGTCTGCATATCGTCCTCCGCCCATCAATCCGGGATTCAGAATACCGCGCGGATCAAAGCGGTCGCGCAACCCCTGGCTCAGGCGTGCGACGCCGGGTGCTTCGGGGTGAAACACGTTCAAGCGCCTCTTGGTCTCGGGGCTGGCCCGCACCAGCGTCGCATGGCCGTCGAATTCTCCCAAGTCTGCTCGCAAATCGGTGCCTTCCGGCACACAGAGCCAGATCAGCCCGCCCGCCCAATCAAACAGCCGCGCCTCGGCCCCGGCACGTTTGGCCAGTGCGGGCCCGTCAGACGGCTTGCAGGACAACCGCCAGACATCGCCGGATTGATCCGCAAAAGTGGTCACATCGCGAATGCCGCGCCAGCGATCCGCCGACTCTTCTGCATCCATGACGATGATCTCGGCCCCAAATTCCACCAATGCGTCGCGCAACGCTTGGGCGCGGTAGGTCACAGATGCCTCGAATCCTTCCAGCCGCAATAATGTTTCGCCATCATGCGCGGCACCCGTTACCTCGAACGGACTGCCCAGCGCACGGGCCATCGCCCGAACTGCATCAGTATCCGTAAGCCCCCGGAGAACCAGCGTGGCCTGCGTTTCGGGCACTGGAAGCACCTTGAATGAAACTTCGGTCAACACGCCCAGCGTACCGCAAGCCCCTGACATCAGCTTGACCAGATCATAGCCCGTGACGTTCTTCATCACGCGACCACCATTCTTGATGATCTCGCCCGATCCGTCCACAAAGCGCACGCCAAGCGTAAAGTCCCGCGCCGCCCCAACAGCAATCCGGCGTGGACCACTGATATTGGCGGCGATCGCTCCGCCGATGGTCGGCGTGCCATCCGCGCCTGACAAGGCGCGGTGATCCATCGGCTCGAACGCCAGACGCTGGTTCTTTTCAGCCAATGCCGCCTCGATCTGCGCCACCGGCGTTCCCGCCTGCGCAACCATCGTCAAGGCCCCCGGCTCATAGAGCGTGATGCCGGTCATGCCAGCAGTCGAAAGCGGCTCTCCGAAAACGGAAAGGCCGCGTGTCCCACCGCCACGGATCGAAAGCGGCCCCTTCGCATCGCGAATGATCGCCGCCAGTTCTTCTTCGTTTTGCGGTGTCATGCTTCTTTTAGCCTCAAATATTCCGGCGGGTTTTGCAGAAAAGGGTCAGCACCCCAGACATCACTCGGCAGCAATCGCCACTGCGCGGCGGTTTTCGGACGCGTCCAGGGGGAAAACCTTTGCAGGGTTCAACAACCACTTGGCGTCGAACACATCCTTCACAATCATCTGCGCTTCGAGATCGGCAGAATCATACTGCACATGCATCAGATCACGCTTTTCGATGCCAACGCCATGCTCACCCGTGAGGCAGCCACCTGCCTCGACGCAAAGCTTCAGAACCTCGGCCCCGAACGCTTCGCAAATTTCCAGATCCCCGGGCTTGTTGGCATCATAAAGGATCAGCGGGTGCATGTTGCCGTCCCCCGCATGGAAAACATTGCCTACAGCCAGACCGAATTCCTTGGACATCTCACCAATCCGCCGCAGAACATACGGCAGCGAGGACACTGGGATCGTCCCGTCGAGGCACATGTAGTCGCTTATCCGGCCAATCGCGCTGAACGCGGCTTTGCGCCCCGCCCAGATGCGTGCGGATTCGTCAGCCGATTGCGATTCGCGCAATGCGACCGGATCGTGACGCTGTGCAATTTCCTTGATCAGCGTCAGTTGCGCGTCGATCTCGGCGTCCGATCCTTCGACCTCCACGATCAGCAGGGCTTCGCATTCGGGATATCCAGCCTGCGCGTATTCCTCGCAGACCTTGATCAGCAACGCATCCATGAATTCGATTGCCACGGGCAAGACGCCCGCCTGAATGATGTCGGCAACACAAGCTCCCGCTACCTCGGCGCTGTTGAACCCCATCAAAACGGGCCGTGCGCCTTCGGGTTTGTGCAAGATGCGCAACGTCGCCTCGGTCACGACGCCCAGTTGCCCTTCAGACCCGCAAATGAGGCCCAGCAGATCCAGGCCACCAGAATCCAGATGCGCACCACCGATCTCCACGACCTCGCCGTCCATCAGAACCACCGTGACACCCATCAGGTTATTGGTCGTCACACCGTATTTCAGGCAATGGGCACCGCCAGAATTCATCGCGATATTCCCCGAGATCGCACAAGCCAACTGCGAAGACGGATCCGGCGCATAGAAAAACCCGTTTTCCTCGACCGCACCCGTAACGCTCAGATTTGTGCGCCCCGTCTGCACGCGGATGAAGCGGTTGTCGTAATCCGTTTCCAACACCTCATTCATCCGTGCGACACCCAGAATGACGCAATCCGCGGTCGGCAAGGCACCACCGGCAAGCGATGTTCCGGACCCACGCGGGACGACCGGCACACCTTCGTCGTGGCAAATGCGCAGAACTTCAGAGACCTCATGCGTGGTCGACGGCAGCACCGCCACCAGCGGCGGACAACGGTACGCGGTGAGTGCATCGCACTCATAAGCCCGCGTTTCGTGCTCGTCGTAAATAACCGAACCCTTCGGCAGGACACCTTGCAATCTCTCGACAAGGCGCGCCTTGATTCCGATGATACGGGCATCTGGTGTTGGCATTTGCATAGCAGCGCTCCAATTTGGTAAAATAATATTACCAATTTGCCGATTTGGCAACCGTTTCTTTCTCCGATGGGCCGTTTGCATGCACCGTTTCGCAAACGCAGCGTATCCACTTGGAAAGCGACGGAAAGTCTTTATATCAGGGCTTCACCTTTGCTAAGGATTATTTCGTGTTCAAGCGCGCACTTCTGATTGCAGCCTTCGCGACCGCACCGGCCTATGCCGATCCCGCCCGCATCAACAGCGTGATCGTTACGAAATCGGGCGGCCTATATAATTTCGACGTGACGGTCAGCCATCCTGATACCGGATGGGAACATCATGTCGACGCCTGGCGCATAAAGGACGAAGAGGGCAATCTGCTTGGCACCCGTTCGCTGGCGCACCCCCATGTGGATGAACAACCGTTCACACGGTCGCTGTCCGGCGTCGAGATCCCTGAGGGAGTAGAGGTCGTGTTTATCGACGCGCATGACACGCTCTCGGGCTGGGGTCCTGATTTAAAGCGGGTCAGCCTACCCTAAACGCGGTGATACGGACCACCAGACAGGATGGACGCCGCGCGATACAATTGCTCGGCCAACATCACTCGCACCAGCATATGCGGCCAGACCATGGCCCCGAATGATAACGCATGATCCGCGTCAGCGCGCAACGCGGGATCAATGCCATCCGCACCACCAATGACGAATGCGAGGTCACTGCGCCCCGCATCGCGCCATGCCTCCAACCTGCGTGCGAATGCAGGCGATCCTTCGACCGTTCCGCGTTCGTCCAGAATGCAAACCGCGGCCCCCGCCGGAATCGCACGTCGCAGCAGCACGGCTTCTCCTGCCATGCCGCCGCCCTTGCGGTCATCAACCTCGGACACGACAGCAGGACCGAGCGATAGCGCCCGGCCCGTTCGATCAAACCTTATGAGATAATCGTCGATCAGCGCTTTTTCTGGACCGGCGCGAAGCCGGCCCACGGCGCATATCTGAACCTTCACCCGATGCCCTTGAGGATATCAGTTGGCGGTCGGTACGGCGGTCTGTTGCCACATTTTCTCGAGCTGGTAGAACTCCCGCACTTCGGGGCGGAAGACATGCACGATCACATCGCCCGTGTCGATCAGCACCCAGTCGCCGGTATCCTTGCCCTCGGTCTTGGGCGTGATTCCGTATTCATCCTTGACCCGCTGGACAAGCTTTTCCGCGATCGACGCGACCTGACGCGTGGAACGGCCCGTGCAGATGATCATGTAATCACCGATCTGCGTCTTGCCGCGCAGGTCGATCTGCACGATATCTTCGGCCTTGTCGTCATTGAGTGAGGAAAGAACGGTTGCCAAGAGCGTCTCGCTCGTGGCGGTTTTCACCGGTGCAGCCATCAGCGCCGCGCCTGCATTCGCGGCATGTACCGCGCTCGTTTGGATAGACAGGACATCGTCCTCCTTTGATGCGCGCCGTCAGGCCCCCGGCGCTGGGGCATTCCTTAGGATAACAACGCAAGCGTGACAATTCAATGACAAGCACTGCGGGGTTCGATCATTGATGGGCAAGGTCTTTCGCGCCTATCATCCTTCTTCCGTGGCGATCCTTGTCGCACCTCCGCCTGACGATTTCAACGCATCGCGTATATCGGCGCTTCATTTGCCCGTTCAACTTTTCTGTTCTGGCGCGGTTCCATTTTCCGTCGCCAGCTTTGATCCCTCCAGCATCAGAACTTCGCGTTGCGGGAACGGGATGGAAATATCGTTCTCCTTGAACGCGTCCCATAGGGCAAGATAGACATTCCCGCGAATATTGGTCAGCCCGCCCGTCGGATCCTTGATCCAGAAGCGCAGGATATAGTCGACGCTGCTGTCTCCAAAACCCACGATGTGGCAAACCGGTGCCTTGAAGCTCAGCACGCGGTCCACGCTCTTGGCGGCGTCAATCGCAAGCTGCCGGACAACATGCGGATCGTCGCTGTATGCCGTCCCGAAATAGATGTCGAGCCGCACGAAATTGTTCGAGTGCGACCAGTTGACCACCTGCCCGGTAATCAGATCCTCGTTCGGGATGAGGTATTCCTTGCCGTCCCGCGTCACGACGGACGCATACCGCGCACCAAGCGTCTGGATCCAGCCGAAGGTGTCGCCAAGGCTGATGACGTCACCGGGTTTGATCGACTTGTCGATCAGGATGATGACCCCCGACACAAGGTTCGAAACAACCTTTTGAAGACCAAAGCCAAGGCCCACACCAATGGCACCGGACAGAAACGCAAGCCCCGTCAGGTCGATCCCCACAGCGCGCACACCCATGAAGAACGCGAAGCCATACAGGAATATCTGTATGCCTTTGACCGCCAGAACCTGCATGGACGGGCTGATGTCTTCGTTTTTGCGAATTGTCGCTGCGCTTGTCGTGCTGACCAGCCGCGCGAGGGTGAACAGGACGCCGATCACAATCAATGCGGTAATCAGATCAAGTAGCGACAGTCGGAATTCACCGATCTCTAGCGCCAGCCGGTCAAGAAATGCCGAAAAGTCGTCAGAGAGGTTGAGAAAGTACAGCGTGGCGTAGATCCACAGGCCCCACGTCACCAAGCGGCGCATCGGCCGGTTGCGCACAAGCCTTGCGGCAAAGGCGATACCAACCCACACGGATGCAAGCGCGGCCGCAAGCCCGACATAATAGTAGTACGACGGCCAGCGTAGGAACGCCTGCATTATCGCGTAGATCAGCCATGTCAGTGATGCGAACCAGATCAGGGCAAGGCGACGCTTGAACTGGACGATCACGCGAAGCTGCCATTTCTTCCAACCTTCCCGCGATCGGACCCAGCGATCCAGCAACGCGCTACTGCCCTTGCCCAGAAACCACGAAAGAACCGCGGCGGCGACGATGATCAGCACTTGGTTCTGCCGCCAGCCTGGTGTTGCGATCCCCTGCAGGAACGCGCTGCTATTGATCCAGACGCCTTCAAGCCCTGAAAGAAACTCCGCGAATGGAACGAGATCGGGGTCCATGGCTTCTCCTGTTTTGCAAAACGTTGCACAGTTTCGCCGCGCTTCGCAAGGAAGCCCGAATCCGCCTTCGCCTGCCCTTGCTTCGTAAGCGATTCCGCCCTATTCAAACGGCCATGAAACATGCCGTGACACTGGATGACCACGCCCGCCTGCGTGAACGCTTTTTCAAGGCAGAACGCGCGCTGCGCGCTGTCGCCTGAGCGCCCCAAGCTGATCATTTTGCCAGTCACACAATTGAGGGAGTGGACCAATGTCCCCCAAGACGCTTTACGATAAAATCTGGGATGCCCATCTCGCGCACGAAGCCGAGGATGGCACCTGCCTGCTCTATATCGACCGCCACCTGGTGCATGAAGTAACCAGCCCGCAGGCATTTGAGGGCCTGCGCATGACGGGCAGGACGGTACGCGCGCCGGACAAGACGATCGCGGTGCCGGATCACAACGTCCCGACCACGCTGGACCGCGCCAATGCTGCAACCATGACCGAAGACAGCCGCATTCAGGTCGAGGCACTGGACAAGAATGCCAAGGATTTCGGCATCCATTACTATCCTGTCTCGGATGTCCGCCAGGGCATCGTGCATATCGTCGGACCGGAACAAGGCTGGACCCTGCCCGGCATGACAGTCGTTTGCGGCGACAGCCATACCGCGACTCACGGCGCGTTCGGCGCGTTGGCCCACGGTATCGGCACATCTGAAGTCGAACATGTGCTGGCCACGCAAACGCTGATCCAGAAGAAGTCCAAGAACATGAAGGTGGAGATCACGGGCAAGCTCGCGCCCGGCGTCACGGCCAAGGACATCACCCTTTCCGTGATCGGTGTCACCGGCACAGCAGGCGGCACCGGCTATGTGATCGAATATTGCGGCGAAGCGATCCGCGATCTGTCCATGGAAGGGCGCATGACTGTCTGCAACATGGCCATCGAAGGCGGCGCGCGTGCGGGCCTGATCGCGCCTGATGAAAAGACGTTCGAATACTGCAAGGGCCGCCCCCACGCCCCCAAAGGCGCACAGTGGGAAGCGGCGATGAACTGGTGGAAAACGCTCTATTCCGATGACGATGCGCATTGGGACAAGGTCGTCACGCTGAAAGGTGAGGACATCGCACCCGTCGTCACCTGGGGCACCTCGCCCGAGGACGTGTTGCCGATCACTGCGAACGTGCCCTCGCCCGATGATTTCAAAGGCGGCAAGGTGGGCGCTGCGAAACGGTCGCTCGACTATATGGGCCTGACCGCAGGAACGCCGCTGCGCGAGGTCGAGATCGACACCGTCTTTATCGGGTCCTGCACCAACGGGCGCATCGAAGACCTGCGCGCCGCTGCCGCGATCCTCAAGGGGAAAAAGATCAAGGACGGCCTGCGTGCAATGGTCGTGCCGGGATCGGGCCTTGTGCGCGCGCAAGCCGAAGAGGAAGGGCTGGCCGATATCTTCAAGGACGCCGGTTTCGAATGGCGTATGGCGGGCTGTTCAATGTGCCTTGCGATGAACCCCGACCAATTGTCGCCGGGCGAACGCTGCGCGGCAACATCAAACCGCAATTTCGAGGGGCGTCAGGGCCGCGGCGGGCGCACACATCTGATGTCGCCGGCAATGGCGGCGGCGGCGGCGGTCACGGGCAAGCTGACAGATGTCCGAGAGATGATGTAGCAAAGGTCACTTCGAGCAAAAAAACGCCGGGCAAACAGCCCGGCGTTTCCCTTTTTCAGACCTGTTTCAGATCAGGATTTGCGACGACGGCGCAAACCCGCAAGACCTGCAAGGCCACCAAGCAGCAGGAAGCCTGCGGCCGGCAGTGGAACAGGATTGGTGGGTGGCAGCGATCCCTGATCGATCAGCGCGTAACGCACCTGGCCACCGAACACGAGAACTTCACCCAGACCATTGCCCCAGAAGGACACGCTTGTGAAATCACCCGAATCGTCGAACGCGGCGACAAAGATTTCGTACACATCATCGGTAGGATCGTCCTGAGACGGGAAAAGTCCTTGAGAGAACGTTGTTGCCGACGCAACTTCGATTGGCGTACCGCCATCGAACGAAATGAACAAT
>JAGXFI010000034.1 GCA_024637305.1 Sulfitobacter sp. | reverse complement strand
TCCCTGCTGGGAATGTTCAAGCAGGTTGCAACACCGCAGCAGCGTCGATTTCCCCGAACCCGATGATCCGATCAGAGATACCACATGCCCGCGCGGCGCGACGAGGCTGACACCTTTGAGAACCTCCAGACTGCCGTAGGCCTTATGCAGATCTCTGATCTCGATAACGGGGGCTGTTGTTGTCACGCGCCGCAAGCTTCCTTGTTTCAAGGAGCCATAAGGCGTTAATTTGGATTGATTTGCAACGGTGGATTCGCAGGGCGTGTCTGACGCAGCGTCAGCGTTCGACGCGGCGACGTACCTGCGCGCTGTCGACGTCCGTCACACCCAACAAATTGATGACCAGACGCATCAGTGCGTCCTCTTCCTTGGCGCGCGATCCGTCGGCGAGGGCTACCTGCCACAGGGCTTCGACGACGGCCAGGCGTTCGTCATAGGGGACGGCATCCTTGATGGCGCGGGTGAAGCGCACGGTGTCTGGGGCTTCGGTCTCCAATGTTTCGGCGTCACGGCGCAGCGCGTCGCGGTCCGTCTCATTCAGCCCATAGCGGGTGGTGATGATGGCATTGATGCGCGCGCGCTCATCCGGCGTATAGTCGTGATCGGCGCGCGCAAGGCGCACCAGCAATGCGGTTAGCGCCAGACGGGCGTCGGTGTCGGCAAGTTGCTGTGGTTCGGGCTGGGTCAGCCGGTTGATGAAATCTGCAAACATGAAGAGCTTTCCGCGTTTTTGGGGCAATAGTTAAAAAGGTGCGTTTTCGATCATGGCCAAACGCAGGGACGTATTGAAACTATAGGTCGATTGTCCGCGTCCTCAACCCAATGCGTTATTGCGTGCCGCTTCGATGTCCTCGTCTGTGAGGCCAAGCGCGGTTTCTATTGCAAGCAGTTGAAGTTCCTCCGAATCGTCTCTTTTGCCATCCGCAAGGGCGACTTTCCACATTGCATCCGCCAGCGCCTTGCGTTCGGCATAGGCGACTTCATCGCGCAGGATTTCCGCGAAAACGGGCGTGCGTGGCGCATGACGCTCCAGCGATTCGCAGGTCGCACGCAGCTTGGCCGCCTCAAGCGGCTTCAGGCCAAATGTCGCGGCCAGAATCCGGTCGATCTGCGCGACCTCCGGCTGGACATATTCGCGATTGGCAAGAGCCACGCGCACCAAAAGCGCCCCGAGCGCCAATTGCGCATTGGGCTGCGGCAGAGGTTTCGGTTCAGGTTTGCGGCGGGGAAAGAGTCGATCAAGCATGCAGACCAGTTAGCCCAGTTCGGGTGGCTTGCCAAAGCGTAAAGTGTCCATCGCAACCCCTTGCGGGTCGGTATTTGTCATCACGAAACCCGCGATGTCCGCAATCCCGTCTGCGCGCAGAAATCCCACAGTGAATTCGCCCGTGGGTTCAACCGGCGTTTCGTCGATCACGCGGCCGTTGCGCGCCAGAAACAGCACGCGCGCGGCACCGCCGTCGCCACCGCGCAATTCAAACGAAAATGCGGCTTGATCCTCATCAAACAGCACGGCAATAGCCCCTTCGCCTTGCGCCTCGCGTTTGGGATACCCGGCGGTGCCATACCCGGTGAGCATCGCATTACCGGAAAAGCTGACGACGGACAGGTTCTGTCCGCGATGCCCCGGCATCAGCGCAAGAGGCCCATTGGCGGCACCAAAGATCGCGTCATGTTGGAGGGTCGGGTCCACGGTCTGTCCGGCGAAACGTTCCGCAAACCGCGCGCCGTCGAGGACTAGAACATCGTCCATGTAGTGGCCCGGACCGAAACTGCTGCGCAGGCCGTCAAAGGTGATTACCTGCGTCAGCACGAGGCTTTCCGGATCGACAAGGCAGACCGGCGCGCCGCAGGCTATGCCGGCGTGGGGGACCACGACAAAGGCGAGGGCGCGCAACAAAGACATCGCGCGAACCTAGCACAGTTTTCAGCCGTCGTATCCTTCGATGATGACAAGGCTGCCGTCCGACACATTCAGGCGAATGTCTTTGGCGGCCTGATAGGCAGGGCTTTCGTAACATGCGACAGCATCGGCATAGCTGGGAAACTCCAGCACCACGGTGCGCGCGCGCATCTGCCCTTCGCGCACCTGTTGCGTGCCACCGCGGACGAGAAACCTTGCTCCGAAGTCGGCAAGGGGTTTGGCGTTGGCGGCGCGATATTTATCGTAAACTTCCGCATTGTGGACGTCCATGTTGGCGATCCAATAGCCCTTCGGCATGAGGCTTCTCCGTTATTTCAACTTCGCAAATTGCTGGCCAAGGCGCTTGGCCTCGGTCTCCAGCCCGTAGGGAGAGTTTAACACGAAGAGGCCGGAACCTACCATCCCGTGTCCTTGACGGGCGGGCGGGAAGCGGACTTCGTGGTGGAAAGCCTGCGGATGCGCGGCCTTCAGTGCGCGACGCATCGGCACGTCGAGACCGCTGCGCAGAATTGGATACCACAGAACGATCACCCCGACGTTCCACGCGCGGTGCAGCTTGGCGATGTGGCGGGGGATCTCATCGTAGTCGGTCTTGATCTCGTAGCTTGGGTCGATCAAGATCAGCCCCCGTCGCGGGGTCGGCGGACAGAGCGAATAGGCCATCTCAAACCCGTCCCGCCGGTGGCAGGTGGCAGGGTAGGGCGACATCGCCAGATCAAGCGCTGCGTGTTCCTGCGGATGCAGTTCGGCCAGCTGGATGGAATCCGTCTCACGAAGCAGGGTCGCCGCGAGCAACGGAGAGCCGGGATAGGCCGTCGCCCCATGGTGTGCCCGGACGTTGGCGAGGGCGCGGGCATAGGGGTGATCGGCCGCAAACCAGCCGGCGACTTTGTCTATGCCCTGAGCCGCCTCGCCGGTCTTGAGCGCCTCGGCATCCGACAGATCATACAGCGCGCGGCCCGCATGGGTTTCCATGTAGCTCAGCGGTTTGTCCTTGGCTGTCAGGTATTCCAGCATCCACGCCAGAAGCGCATGCTTGTGAACATCGCCAAGGTTTCCGGCGTGGTAAATATGTTGATAGCTGAGCATGCGTCAGTTTTAGCGGATCGCAGCGCAGGCGCAATCGTCTTTGGCCCCGCGCGGCACCGGCGCGCCCCTCATACCAACCGCGAGTTCTCTTTCGCTGCCCGCACGAAGTCGCGGAACAACGGATGCGGCGCGAAGGGTTTCGACTTCAGTTCCGGATGGAACTGCACGCCGATGAACCACGGATGATCTGACCATTCGACGATTTCGGGCAACTTGCCGTCCGGCGACATGCCCGAAAAGCACAAGCCTGCTTCTTCGAGCTGTTTGCGATAGGCAATGTCGACTTCGTAGCGGTGGCGGTGGCGTTCATCAATCGCGGTGGTGCCGTAAATTTCCGCCACGCGGCTGCCTGCCTTGAGCGTCGCGTCATATGCGCCCAGACGCATGGTGCCGCCTTTGTCGTCGCCGACCTTGCGTTCCACCTTGTGGTTGCCCTGCACCCATTCCTTGAGGTGATAGACCACCGGCTCGAATCGCTTCTTGCCGGCCTCGTGGTCGAATTCCTCGGAGCCTGCGGTGCTCAGGCCTGCCACATTGCGTGCGGCCTCGATCACAGCCATCTGCATGCCCAGACATATCCCAAGGTAGGGGACCTGATTCTCGCGGGCGTATTGTGCCGCCTTGATCTTGCCTTCCGTGCCACGCTCGCCAAAGCCGCCGGGTACGAGAATCGCGTCGAACCCTTCCAGATGGGGGGCGACTTCATCAGAGGTGTCGAACACTTCGGCGTCGACCCATTTCACGCGGACTTTTACGCGATTGGCCATGCCGCCATGTGTCAGCGCCTCGGCGATCGACTTATAGGCGTCCTCCAGCTGGGTATATTTGCCGACGATGGCTACGGTCACTTCGCCTTCGGGGTTGTGGACGCGGTCGGACACGTCGCGCCAAGTGGACAGATCAGGACGCGGGGCCGGTGAGATTTCGAACGCATCCAATACGGCCTGGTCCAGCCCTTGTTCATGATAGGCCAGCGGCGCATCGTAGATCGTGCTCAGATCATAGGCGGCAACGACAGCTTCCTTGCGGACGTTGCAGAACAGGGCGATCTTTTCGCGCTCCTTTTCGGGAATCGGCTGTTCCGACCGACACACCAGGATATCAGGCGCGATACCGATCGATTGCAATTCCTTGACCGAGTGCTGGGTGGGTTTGGTTTTCAACTCGCCACTTGCGGCCAGATAGGGCAGCAGCGTCAGATGCATGAAAATGCACTGCCCGCGCGGCCTGTCATGCGAAAACTGACGGATTGCCTCAAAGAACGGCAGACCTTCGATGTCGCCCACGGTGCCGCCGATTTCGCACAGCATGAAGTCGACCTCATCTTCGCCGATGGCGAGGAAATCTTTGATTTCGTTGGTAACGTGCGGGATGACTTGAATGGTCTTGCCCAGATAATCGCCGCGCCGTTCTTTTTCCAGCACCGTGGAATAGACCCGGCCCGACGAAATGGAATCCGATTTGCGCGCGGCAACGCCGGTGAAGCGCTCGTAATGACCGAGGTCCAGATCGGTTTCGGCACCATCGTCGGTGACGAAAACTTCGCCATGCTCGAACGGTGACATGGTTCCGGGATCGACGTTCAGATAGGGATCGAGCTTGCGCAACCGGACTGAAAAGCCGCGCGCTTGCAGCAATGCGCCCAAGGCAGCGGAGGCGAGCCCCTTGCCAAGCGAAGATACAACGCCACCGGTGATGAAAATATAGCGTGCCATGATGCGTTGGATGCTCCCGTGTATTTGTAGTTTTAGGGGCGCAAGGCCACCCAAAAGCGCTGCGTAAAACCACAGCACCACGGGACTTAAGCCTAACAGGATTCGGTCGGGTCGCGCAAGGCTTGGCCGCAATATGATGTTGCGGTCAGGGTCCTGCCCTCAAGGTATTGATGCCGGGAGATTAATCCGCGCTTGGCACCAGCGGCGCGTCGTCCGCCGTGGTCGGTGGCAGAAGATTGTCGACGTCAGGACCCGTCGGTGCACCTTGGTTCAAGGCCGGCGGTGTGGCGCTCAGCCGGTCCAGAACCGAAGATCCCGCAGATTTCTGCGCAGCGACGATGGTCAGCGTCATGGAGGTTATGATGAACATGATCGCCAGGATCCAGGTTACCTTTGTCATCGCGGTCGCGGCAGACCGTCCTGATTGCGCGCCGCCGCCGCCGCCCATCCCCAGACCGCCACCCTCGGAGCGCTGAAGCAGCACGACACCGATCAGCCCGAGGGCGAGAAGGAGGTGGATGATCAGGACGACGTTTTCCATTGATACCGCGCTTTGCTAGATTTCCGTGTTGGCCGCGTATCTAGGCGTCTTTGCACCATAGGGCAAGGCAGAAGGCCGCATGGTGAATGGACAACCGCGAAGCGACGTTGCAAGATGCGCAAATGCCCCATGACAGCCACGACCACCCGCATAGCTTGCTGCCGCCCGATCCCGCCCTGCGCGTGAAGGCGTTGGAGACGATATTGACCGAAAAGGGGCTGATCGATCCTGCCGCGCTCGACGCGATCATCGAGACCTACGAGAACCGTATCGGCCCGCGCAATGGTGCGCAGGTGGTTGCAAGGGCATGGTCCGATCCTGCGTTTCTGCAAGCGCTACGCGCGGATGCGACGCAAGCAGTGGAAGAGATGGGGTTTGCCGGACGACAGGGCGAACATCTGGTCGCGGTGGAAAATACGCCAGAGCGGCATAACATGGTCGTCTGTACCTTGTGCAGCTGCTATCCATGGCCGCTATTGGGCATTCCGCCAAGTTGGTACAAATCCGATGCCTACCGCGCCCGCGCGGTCCGCGAACCCCGTCGCGTGCTGGCAGAATTTGGCGTTTTACTGCCCGAAGATGTTGCCGTCCGTATCTGGGATTCGACAGCCGAGATGCGATATCTGGTGATCCCGATGCGCCCCTCCGGCACGGAGGGATGGAGCGAAGCGGCGCTGGCAGATCTCGTTTCGCGCGACAGTATGGTGGGAACCGGCCTTGCGAAGGTTCCAGAATGAGCCGCGCCCCCACGATAACGAGCGCAGACGCGTGAGCCGGGTCCACGACATGGGCGGACGCTTTGGCGATGACGCCGTGGTGCCGGAACCCGAGGAAATCGTGTTCCATGAAGACTGGCACAAACGCGCGTTGGCACTGACGCTCGCGGCGGGGAGCCTGGGGCAATGGAATCTTGACGTCTCACGCCATGCGCGTGAATGTCTTTCGCCGCAGGATTACACACGGTTTTCATATTTTGAAAAATGGCTGGCGGCATTGGCCGACCTGCTGGTCGCGCAAGGCGTGGCGACAGTGGAGGAAATGAGCGGCAAGAGCGGTGCAAAGGTCAGCGAACTTGCGACCCGACGGCTGACAGCCGATCAGGTCGCAAACGTGTTGTCGCGCGGCGGGCCGGTGGACCGGCCAAGCAAAGTCTTGCCGGTCTTTGCCGCAGGTGATCCGGTGCGCACCCGCCCCAGGGCAGAAAATGTTCACGTTTCCGGGGGGCATACGCGACAGCCGCAATATGTTGCGGGCGCACGCGGGCGCATTTTGCGTCTGCACGGTTCGCATGTCCTGCCGGATACAAATGCGCACGGTCTGGGCGAAGCGCCGGAGCCCTTGTACGCTGTTGTCTTTGCCGCTTCCGAGCTTTGGGCGCACCCAGAACACCCCGCAGACGAAGTTGTTCTGGATATGTGGCAAAGTTATCTGGAACCAGCCATATGAGTGAGGCCCCGACACCGGTTTTCGAAGCCCCCTGGCACGCGCAGGTCTTTGCGCTGACGGTCCATCTGAATGAAACCGGCCATTTTCTATGGTCCGAATGGGCGGAGCGCTTTGGCGCGACTTTGGCGCGACATGGTGCGGACCGGTCCTTGAACGGTGGCGATGATTATTTTGTAGCCTGGTTGGAGACCTTGGAAGGATATCTGGCTGAAGGCGGTTTGGCGGCCCCTGCGCAGGTCGAAAACCTGCGCGCCGCATGGGAGCAAGCCTATCTCGACACGCCCCACGGCGCGGTTGTGTCTCTGGACTGACGTGCGGCGCTCTTGAGCCTGAAGCTCAAAACGCCCCGCCCGCCGTCCCGTCTAGGCATCCACATCATCGACGTCGGCCTGCCCGGAGAGCGTACGGCGCACGATGCTCCAGCTGAGACCGATGGCGAGGACGAAGCTGAGCGCGAACAGGCCGAGCCATACGTTGAAACTGCGGTCATCAAGGCGCAGGACGCCTAGGTCGTAGAGAACCCAAAGCCCCGCTCCGACAAGGGCCAGCACCAGCAGCATACCGAATGCACCGATACTGCGCAGAGTGGCGCGCAAGTAGATCACGTAACCGATGAACAGGAGCAGGCCCAACAACACCGCAAGGGATTTGTTCATGTGCCCGTAGTCGCGCACCCATGCGATATAGTTGAACCGGCTGGGGTTGAACGTCGCGGCCAGAAGGCCGAAGGCGCAAAGCCAGCGCAGAAGGAAACCCATTATCTCATCCTTTTTGTTTCTGCATAAATACCGCAGCTTTCTGTGTCCATGCTGCGCCAGCCTTGCCCTGGCCGATTGGCAAGGCAAATTATCGTCAAAAGAAACGCCGCACGCAGTGATTTGCGGTTTCATCGGCCATTGCGGGCGGGTATGAGTGCACGGGTTTTGATGAAAGGAAACGGTCATGGCCAATGTCGTCGTTGTGGGAGCCCAGTGGGGGGACGAGGGAAAAGGCAAGATCGTGGACTGGTTGTCCGAGCGCGCCGACATCATCGTGCGGTTCCAGGGCGGGCATAACGCGGGCCATACGCTGGTTATCGATGGCGAGGTGTTCAAGCTGTCGCTGCTCCCGTCGGGAATCGTCCGCGGTGGCAAGCTGTCTGTGATCGGCAACGGCGTCGTGCTGGACCCCTGGCATCTGGAAAAAGAGATCGCCGGTCTGCGGGGGCAGGGTGTGACCATCACGCCCGAAACGCTGATGATCGCCGAGAATACGCCGCTGATCCTGCCGATACACGGCGAATTGGACCGTGCGCGCGAGGCGCAGAATTCGGTTGCGAAGATCGGAACGACGGGGCGCGGGATCGGACCCGCCTATGAAGATAAGGTCGGTCGCCGGTCGGTGCGCGTGGCGGATCTTGCCGATGATGCCACTCTTGAACTGCGGGTCGATCGGGCGCTGGTCCATCATGACGCACTTCGGCGCGGGCTTGGGCTGGATCCTGTGGACCGTGCCGAACTGTTGGCCGCATTGCGCGCGATCGCACCTACGGTGCTGGAATATGCGGCACCTGTCTGGAAGGTGCTGAATGAAAAGCGACGTGCGGGCAAGCGTATCCTGTTCGAGGGGGCGCAAGGCGCGCTTCTGGATATTGACTTTGGCACCTATCCGTTCGTGACATCTTCGAACGTGATCGCGGGCCAGGCTGCCACGGGGTCCGGTATTGGACCAGGTTCTATCGACTTCGTTCTGGGCATCGTAAAGGCCTATACCACGCGGGTGGGCGAGGGGCCGTTTCCGGCGGAGCTTGAGGACGCAGACGGGCAACGCCTGGGCGAGCGCGGTCATGAATTTGGCACGGTTACGGGACGCAAGCGGCGGTGCGGCTGGTTCGATGCAGTGCTGGTCAAGCAGACCTGTGCGACCTCCGGCGTGGACGGGATCGCCTTTACCAAGCTGGATGTGCTGGACGGATTCGAGACGCTCAAGATCTGCGTGGGCTACGATCTGGACGGCGAGCGGTTGGATTATCTGCCCACCGCTGCCGACAGGCAGGCGCGCTGCGTGCCGATCTATGAGGAAATGCCCGGATGGTCGCAATCGACCGAAGGCGCGCGCAGCTGGGCAGACCTGCCCGCCGAGGCGATCAAATACGTCCGCCGCGTGGAAGAGTTGATCGAGTGTCCCGTAGCGCTATTGTCCACTTCGCCGGAGCGGGAAGATACGATTCTTGTCACGGACCCGTTCGCGGATTGAAACCGGCCCTGGAGGTTGACCATGGCACTGAGCTATAAGGCACGGCGGCGCTGGGCGCTGGTTATTCTGTTGCTGGGGCTACCGCTCTACATCATCGCGGCTGTCTGGCTGTTGTCGCTTTTCGAACGGCAAGGCGTGCTGGTGGAACTGGCGATTTACGTAAGTCTTGGCGTGCTTTGGGCTATTCCCCTGCGAATGATCTTTCGCGGCATCGGTCAGGTAGACCCTGAGACGCGCGCTGACGACTGACACGCAAAAGGGCGATACCGCGAGGCGGTGGTTCCTCCGTCCACTTCTGGCTAAAATCCTTTGCGCTCGGAGTTGCAATGATGGATTATTACTTTTCAGCGGCGAGCGACGCCGCGGCACTGTCAGCGAAGGATTTGCCGGCCGGACCCGCGCCAGGGTCAGACGGGTTTCTTTCAGTCGAGGCGAAAGGCGTCATCGCTTGTCCGCACCTTGAACAGCTCGTATCGATCGCAACCGGAAATATCGGCAATTCGCTGGTGCCGGAACTCTCGACTTTGTGGCCCAGTTCCCCAGAGGCGAGTTCAGAATCGGACCTTGAACCGGGACCTTCGATCATGCGATTGCCGGACAGCCTGCGAGACGCCTTGGGAGAGGTCGTCATGACGCAGCAAATCGCCGCTGCTTGGGCTAATGAACTCTGGGACTACGATCTGACAGATGCCGAGCGTGTCGGCACAGAGATCATCCAGTTGGCGAAAGCCGCGAAGGCTGAGCACAAGTCGCTCTACTGGTGGATGGAAATTTAGGGGCAGTAAATCCTCCTGAGCCGCGACAGGTAGCTGCCCGGAGATTATCGGCATTTCATCTTATGCCTGAGTGCCATCGGGATTGCCCCATGGTGCGTGTTTCGCCACCGCCGGTTTTGCAATGCATCTGACAAGAAAGGGCGGCCCCGCAAGGAGCCGCCCTTTCTTGTCAGGCCCAAGTCGGACCCACAACGTTGCGGGAACAACCGGTTCAGGGAAATCTCATTTGCTTCAGCTTGCCGCGCGAGCGTCGGGTTTGAAGCCGATCTGTTCGGAGGCCTGAAACCGGCCGCCGCGGATTTTCTCGATCTTGCCGTCGCGCAAGAGTTTTCCGAAAGACCGGAGGCCGTCCTCGCGGCTGAAGGTTTCCTTTTCGACCTGACGCACCTTTGTCATCAGTTGCGGGCGTGAAAACTGTTCGCGGCCCTCGACGAAGGAGAGGTAAGCGGCAGCGGCTTCGAGAAGCTCGGGCAATTTTGTCGCGCCCATCTCTGCGGCGAAGTCGGCAAAGCTGTCGTCCTCGTCAATCGGGCTGGTATCCGAAACGGCAGCAACCCGGCGCGGGCGCACGGGGCCTTCGGGGCGCGGCGTCGGCGTGTCGATACGCTGCTCTGCGACCAGTTTGAGGGGGGCGGGGCGATTGCTCTCGGGCCGTGCCGTCCGGGTTGTTCCGGCGCTTTCGGGACGGCGGGGGCGGACAACATCGGCCAGATCGGCGCGATAAGCTTCGTCCTCGTCCGTATCATCAGCAGTGGATGAACCGGAGGCGTCGTCGGCTTTCTTGGCGGCGACAGCGGCACGCAGATGCGCGAAGGCGTCGCGGCGCGTCGCGCTTTCTGGCTCGCCCATCTGGCTTTCGGTTTCCTGCATGAGCCGTGAGATGTCAGCGTTCTGTTCCTCGTCGATATCGGGAAGCGACCGGCGGGCGCTGCGGGCAGGTTCGTCTGCCGCGAATTCGTGCTCATCGGCATCTCCGTCAGCGAGTTCCGATTCGAGCTCCGCAAGTTCGCGCGCCAGCTCTGCCTCGTCCTCGGCGCTCAGCGAAGAACCGGACTCATCGTCCGTCTCGGCATCCTCGTCCAAGTCATCCTCGTCGTCATATTCGACGAGCTTGCCACGGGCGATTGCCGCTTCAAGCTCGACGCGCTTGACCTTGAGAACACGGGCGCGGGGTGCGGCGGCGACAGCGGCCTCATCCTCTGCATCATCGGCAGCATCTTCGTCAAAGAGGTTGTCTTCGTCACGATCGTCACTTGAGAGGGCATCCACCAGCGTGAGAACGCTTGTTGCCGCCTCTTCATCGTCGGTGTCGTAATCGTCTGCGACAGCTTCTGCGTCATCCTCTGACGATGCCAATTCCGGCGCGTCGTCACCTTCCATCTCATCGTCGAAAGCTGCCGCGTCGGAAATCGCCTCTTCGTGGTTTTCATCCAACCGAATGCGTCCGAAGAGTCGTTCGAGGTCGTCCTCATCCTCGGCGCGAATCTCTTCTTCTGCATCAAGGTCTTCGTATTCGTCTTCTTCCAGGGCGGCGACGTCATGCAATTCATGCCCGGTTTCCGCATCATCATCCGCTTGCAGCGCGCCTTCGATATCGCGCAACGTATCGGCAAGTAATTCGTCCTGCGCGGCGCTGTCTGCACCGTCGTCTTCGGGCAGCAGGCTAGGGGCGTCGATATCTTCGTCCGCTGTGGCGACTGCATTGGTGGTCGCATGTTCATCTTCGATATAGTCCGGTTCATCCGCGACGTCGGTCTGCCGCGAGACGACCGCCCGGATGCGCTGCAACTTGTCGGCGATGCTGCTGGTGGGTGCGGTAATGGTGCCGGTCGCGAAATCAAGATCGGTGCCGTCCTCTGCCGGTTCATGCGACGGGCTTTCGGCAAAGAAGGCTTCGACCTCGTCGTCAGGCAGGCTGGGCACAATCTCCGTTTCCGCCGGCTTTGCGGCGGGGGCGGTGGTCTGCACCGCGTTCTGCGCAGGGGCGGCGGCGATACCGGCAAGGCCGCCAATACCAGCGGCGAGCGCGGGCGGCATTTGCATCGCAGGTTGCGGAGTCGCCTGTTCCTGGCGCGCGCTCAGGACGATCTTGCCCTCGTGTTCGCGTGCCTCTACTCGCCGGGAAATTTCTTTCTGCGCGATATGCGCCAACATCTGGGCATCCGGCTGGGGCGGCTCTGCACCAAAATAGCGGTCGTCCGCGGCAAGATCGCGAAAATACTCTGCAATGGCCTTCATCGTCCCAAAGGAATCATCGAAACCTTCCAACGTGCAGGAGAAAGTGCCATAGGATACTGTTAAAATTTTATTGTTGTTCATCATCGGATGCTCGTCCTCTGCGCTTTTGCAGATGTGGGTTTACCATGAACCTCAGGACCAAAGAGGCCCGAAACAGTGCAAAGAGCCGTATCATTTGGTGTCGGGATTGTGGCCATTTTCCGAATTAAGGCCAATTCGCCATGATTGAGGGTATTGTTCACAGTACGGTTCCAGTCACGCTTGTCGGTGGAGGTCAGGCTACCGTTGAAGAGGTTCAAAAGGCCTTAACCATCGCGCCGGTTTGTGTCGCCGTAGACGGTGGTTTGTCGCTGGCACTGGCTGCGGGGGCAGAACCGCAGGCTGTGATCGGCGACATGGACAGCGTGGATCCGGTTACATTGGCGCAGATGCCCGGCACGCGCTGCCACCAGATAACAGAACAACAAACGACCGATTTTGACAAGGCGTTGCGTATGGTCTCGGCCCCGGCGGTCGTGGGTGTTGGCTTCTGCGGCGGGCGATTGGACCATCAGCTTGCAGCGCTGCACGTCCTTCTGGCGCATCCTGACCGCGCTTGCGTGTTGATGGCCGCAGACCAGATCGCCCTGCATATGCCGCCCGAACTCCATCTGGCGGCACGCTTGGGCGATGTGATTTCGCTTTTTCCGATGACAAAGATCACGGGTGCGAGCACCGGGCTGCAGTGGGAAATCGACAAGCTGACCTTTGATCCGGCGGTGTTCATCGGCACGTCGAACCGTGCGATGGGGCCAGTGCTTTTGAGGATGGACGGTCCGGGGATGATCCTGATGGCCCCTGCGCGGCTTATTCAGCCGGTTGTGGAAACACTTTCGGCACGGGAATTCGCGCGATGGCCCGCTCGCGCAGGATGACGTAGATTCCGGCCGCCATGGTGATCAGGATTCCGACCGTGGCCAGGCCGTTGGGAAAATCCCCGAAAATCGCATAGCCGAGAAACACGGCGAAAGGGATCTCCAGATATTGCATCGGAGCGAGCGTGGCACCGGGAGCAAAGCGCAGCGACCATGTCATCAGCAGATGTGCTGCCGTACCGATCAGGCCCATACCGATCAGGAGGGTCCAGTCATAGCTGTCGGGTGAAATGATCATCAGCGGTGCAAACTCGAGTCCGTTGCCGATCAAGAGTGCAGGCAGCATGATCGCGGTCGCCATGACACCGCTGCCCGCCTGAAGGCCGATCGGGTCGGTTTCCTTGGCTATCTTGCGGGTTGTGAGCATGAAAAAGGCAAAGCTGATCGCGCCGCACAGCGGCAGCAGCGCGGGCCAGCCGACATCGGCAAAGCTCGGCTGGATGACCAGCAGAACGCCGATGAAACCGACCGTACAGGCGATGAGACGGCGCGGGCCAACCTCTTCGCCAAGAAAATACCTGCCCAGAAGCAGCATCAGGAAGGGCATGACGAAGACGATGGCGATGGCATCGGCAAGCGGTATGTATTTTAGCCCCGTAAACATCGCCGCGATACCGATGATATGCAGGATTGTGCGGACCACGGTAAGCCACAGCACCCGGCCACGCATCCGCCAGGCGCGATTCGAATACCAGACGAGCGGGATCAGAATCAGTGCCTGAACAGCAAACCGTATCAGGACGACAAACCCCAAAGGCACAACGGCACCCAACAACTTGGCCACAGCGTCACCGAAAGGGGCAAGCACGCAAAACCCAAGCATGAGGGCGATGCCCAAAAGGGGACGGTCTACTGTCATTGGCGAAACCTAGGACCGGGGTTTTTCTATTGCAAGCAAAGGTTGTGAGGTCGGGTTATTTTTCCGCCAAGGCGATCGCGCTATTCCCGCGCGGTTCAGCTTTCGCCCACTGTGAGGCTCAGGTATCATCGAACCCGACGAAACGGGCGACCTCGCCAACCTCGCGGCGTGTCGACACGACGGCATTCGCCTCGAAAGTTTCGTCAGGCCAGCCAAGAGCGACGCAGGTCAGAATTACCTGATCGTCCGGGATCTGCGCATGTTCGCGCACCACTGGGGATTGCATGATGCCCTGACCGTTGATGACGGCTCCCAGACCCCGCGCCCAGGCGGCCAGAACCAGACCGTAAGTGATCGCGCCGAGGTCGAAATGGGCGATTGTGCCGCCTTCGAGCGACCGGTCGAAACACACCACGATGGACACGGGTGCGTCGAATTGCCGGAAACCGCGCATGACCCAATCCTGCCGACGCTCCTTGTCGTCACGTTCGATCCCCATCGCACCGAAAAGCTGCTTGGCGATATCGACCTGCCGGGTGCGGTGCGCGCCCTCATAAGCGCCGTGGTCTACGATTTCGCGGACGGGCGGCACGCCACCGAGCATCCGCTCTGAGTTGCCCTGACGTACCTTTTCCAACGGTTCGCCGGTCAGCACGTGCAGATGCCAGGGCTGTGTGTTCATCGACGACGGCGCGCGCAGCGCAAGCGCGATGATCTCTTCGAGCAGCTCGCGCGGCACCGGATCCGATTTATATCCCCTGATGCTGCGCCGCGTCGCGATTGCCTCGTCAAGATTCATATGCGTTCTCCCTTGTGCGGAACAGTGTTCCGCAGGGCGGCGACCGGGTCAAGTCCCTAGCAATTGGGAACGTTGACAGCCAGACCGCCGAGCGAAGTTTCCTTGTACTTCTCGCTCATGTCGGCACCTGTCTGGCGCATCGTTTCGATGCACGCATCCAGCGGCACCAGATGTGTCCCGTCGCCGCGCAGGCTGAGCGACGCCGCCGACACCGCCTTGATCGCCCCCAATCCGTTGCGTTCAATGCATGGCACCTGCACCAATCCGCGAACCGGGTCGCAGGTCATGCCCAGATGATGCTCCAACGCGATTTCGGCGGCGTTTTCCACCTGCTCCGGTGTGCCGCCCATCACGGCGCAAAGGCCGGCGGCCGACATCGCAGCGGCACTGCCGACTTCGGCCTGACATCCGGCCTCTGCCCCTGATATCGAGGCGTTGAACTTGACCAGCCCGCCAATGGCCGCAGCGGTCAGGAGGAAATCCTCGATATGCGATTCCGAGGCACCGGGCACATGGTCGAGATAATAGCGCAATGTCGCCGGCAGCACGCCTGCGGCACCATTCGTCGGCGCGGTGACGACCTGACCGCCCGCGGCGTTTTCTTCGTTCACCGCCATGGCGTAAACGCTCATCCAATCGTTGATCGTGTGCGGTGCCTGCTGGTTCAATCCGCGTTCGGCCAAAAGCGCTTGGTGAATGCCCTTGGCGCGGCGCTTGACCGAAAGCCCGCCCGGCAGGATGCCGTCGGTCGCAAGCCCGCGGTCGATGCAGTCGTTCATCACCTGCCAAAGCCGCCGTGATCCGTCGCGCAGATGAACCTCGCCATTGCGCGATATCTCATTGGCGCGCTTCATGCCGGCGATGGTCTTGCCGGAGGCTTTCGCCATCTCCAGCATCTCGGCAGCCGATTTGAACGGGTAGGGAACCGGTGCCCCCTCGTCGGTATCCTTGCCCGCCGCCAGTTCCGCATCCGTCATCACAAAGCCACCGCCGATGGAATAGTAAACCTGCCGCAAGCTGACATCGCCTTGCGCATCGAGCGCCATCAGCATCATGCCATTGGCGTGGCCATCCAGCTTGTGATCGTAGTCGAAGATGAGGTCGCGCTTGGGGTCGAACCGCAAGGGGGGCAAACCCTCGACGTTGATCTCATGCGTTGCACTGAGCGTTTTCAACGTTTTCTCGGCTTTTTCCGCGTCGTAATCCTGTGGTGTGTAGCCCGCAAGCCCAAGGATCGTCGCCCGGTCCGTCGCGTGTCCCACGCCGGTAAATGCAAGCGACCCGTGCAGCGACGCGCGCACGCCGGCAAACGTAAACGGCGAGTCGCGCATCAGATCAAGAAACCGTGCGGCGGCGACCATCGGGCCCATGGTGTGAGAAGACGACGGGCCGATCCCGACCTTGAACATATCGAAGACGGAGAGAAACATCAGGTGGCACTTCCTTCGGGCGGGTTTGGGTAAGAGGGGGCGGTGAATGGGGTATCCCCAAGCCCCTCGGTGTATTGCGCTGCGCATGTCGCGGGCATCGCCTCGACGCGGACGCATATCTCGCGCAGATGCGGCCAGCGTGCAAGGTCGAACCAGCCGGTGTCATATCCGGTCGGATAAAGCGCGCACCAACGCAGGCAGGCCGCGATATAGAAATCCAGACCCGACCCGAAAAACCAGGGCGGGTCCGTTGCGGCCATTTCGTCCAGAAGCGCCAGCGCATGCGCGATTGACTGCTCCAGCCCTGCGCGCAGGGCCCCGTGATGCCTTCAGATATATAAAGCGCTGGATAGAACAGCATGCGCAGCTATATAAAGCGCTGGATAGAACAGCATGCGCAGCGCGGGATGCAGGGTGTTTGCCGTGAAGAACAGCCACTTGAGATAGTCTGCGCGCGCCGGATCATCCGGTTTCGGCCCCAGCCCGCCATGCGTGTCGCCCAGCCACAAGAGAATTGCGCCCGTCTCGAACAGCGGGCCTTGCGGCGTTTCCAGCACGGGGATCTGCCCCGCCGGATTGAGCCTTCGATATTCCTGCCCACGCTGCGCCTGCCGCGTCCGGTCCACCAGCGCCGCGCGATACGGCACGCCGATATGATCCAGCGCAAGCCGGATGATGAGGGAGGCATTGTCAGGTGCGTAATGGAGAACGTAGCTCATGGCCGGACGCTACGGCAACACGGGCCGCGTGCGAGGATCGAAAACGACACTTGAACGCCTGATTTCAGCGCAGTGAATATGTCACCAGGTCGACCCTGTCGCCAAAACCGCGCAGCGCATGCTGACCGAGCGGAATGGCATCGTCGTTGCAAGCAGTCGCGAAGCCGGCGCTGGCGATCAACGGTGTATCCAGATCACGGGTCAGCCCCTCCATCCGGCTTGCCAGCCCAACGGCCGGTCCCGTGGCCGTAAAATCAAGCCGCTTGGCGATACCTACATTGCCGTAGATCACCGACCCCAGATGAAGGGCCACGCCGAACTGCAGGTCCGGCAGGCCATCCTTGCGGCGCATCTGGTTGGCATGATCCGCGCGGGCGAATGCCTCGCGCGCGCTGGCAAGCGCTGCACCACACATGCTGGCGCGCGGGCGGGCCGTGTCGTCAAAGGGAAATATCGCCAGCATCCCGTCGCCGATAAATTTCAGTATCTCGCCACCGTGTTCGGCTACGGCGGTCGCGGTGCAATCGAAATAGGCATTCACGCTGTCCAGATAGGTCTGGGTATCAAGTTGCCGAGAAAGGCCCACCGATCCGCGCATGTCGGAATAGAATATGGCGCAATCGATCTGCCGGCCATCGCCGCGCTCGATCTGGCCTGTCAAAACCCTTTTGCCCGAGATGCGTCCCAGATAGGTTTCAAGAACCTCGGACGCGACGAAACGGTCATTGTCCACGCGAATGCAGGCGCATAGAGGCGTCATGATCCGCTCAAGCCCCGCAAGGTCTGTGGCGGAAAATCCGCTGAAACGGGTTGTCGCAAACGAAATGGAAGCGCCGCGGAAATCCGCTGCGATCCGCGAATAAAGCGCCTGCCGCGTGCCGAAGCGTTTTACAAACGCAACATAGCCGGTCAGCCCCTTTGCCGCCAGGGATGCGAAAATCGGATAGCGGTCAACGTCGCTTTGATTGGTCAGATCCGCATGAATGGCGGTAGCCTTGCCTGCTGCAAGGTCGGCAAACGGATTGTTCAAGTCAAGCTCGGAGCGCACGACCCGACGCGACACCTGCTGGACCACGACCTGTCCGGTCTCGCGTTCCCATTGCATGTCCATCAGGCCGATTACCGGATGCAGGATCGACCGGCCTACGCTGATCCGTGCAACAGGCATGCCCCCGTCCGTCAACCGCTCCGCCAACCCCCTGAGCGTCACCTCGAATGGGTCATCGCCGAGCGTCTGTTTCAGCAGCCAGTCACTGATTGAGTCAAAAACATCCGCCACGCGGCAGGGCTCCCCTTGGGGCATTTGGAACTGTTGTTTCGTGGAATGACGCCAATGTCACGCGCAAAACCATAAAATTGCCCGCTCCAAGGGGTCGCACAGCGGCGACAACGCACCTATAAGGGCGCAAATGCACAAGGGGGAGTCGTTGCCATGTCAGGAGAATTGTCGCCCATCGACAAGGCCAAATTCGTCGCAGCCAAGCGCGCGGCGGAGTTCGTGGAGAGCGGCATGCGCGTCGGGCTCGGCACCGGATCGACCGCTGCGTGGCTGGTGCGTTGCCTTGGCGAATTGGTGCGCGAGGACGGGTTGAAGATCCGCGGCGTTCCCACATCGACCCGCACAGCGCAGCTCGCGCGTGAGGTCGGCATCGAGGTGATCAGCCTTGATGAGGCAAAATGGCTGGACCTCACGATCGACGGCGCGGACGAATTTGACGGCGACCTCAACCTTATCAAGGGCGGCGGCGGCGCGCTGCTGCAAGAGAAAATCGTTGCCACGGCAAGCGACCAGATGATCGTGATCGCGGATGTCGGCAAAGAGGTCGAAAGCCTCGGAGCGTTCCCGCTGCCGATCGAGGTCATTCCCTTTGGCTGGCAGACCACGCAGGCACTGGTCGAGGAAACGCTGATCAGCATGGACGTCTTGGGACGCTCTTCAACATTGCGGATGAATGGCAAGTCGCCGTTCGTGACGGACGAAGGCAACCACATCCTCGATCTGCAACTGGGCCGCATCGGCAACGCGCGGCAGTTGGCGCTGGTTCTCAACCAGATGCCGGGCGTCGTGGAAAACGGCCTGTTCATCGACATCTGTGATACGGTCGTGATCGGCTACGGTGATGGCCGTGTAGAGGTGCGTGACATAAACGAAGGCACCGTTTCGACCGAACGGCTGGATTTTGTCGAAAACGACAATCTGTTTTCCGACCTGAGCGACTGAAAGGCCTGCGCATGAGTGAATTCGACTACGATCTTTTCGTCATCGGTGGCGGCTCCGGCGGGGTCCGGGCGGCACGCGTTGCCGCGGGGGACTACGACGCTAAAGTCGGATTGGCCGAAGAAGACCGGTATGGCGGCACCTGTGTCATTCGGGGCTGTGTGCCGAAAAAGCTGATGGTGTTCGCGTCTGGGTATCACGAAATGGTCGGTGACGCGCAGGCTTATGGTTGGGACATCAAGGAAGGGCAGTTCGACTGGGCCAGCTTTTCCGGCACGCTGAATTCCGAACTTGACCGCCTCGAAGGAGTGTACCGCGATCTGCTGAAGTCTTCCGGTGTGGACACGTTCGATGCGCGTGCCACGTTGAAGGATGCGCATACGGTGATGTTATCCACCGGTGAGGAAAAGACCGCCAAGCACATCCTGATTGCCACCGGCGGACGTCCAGTCCGGTTGTCCCTTGAAAATGCCGATCTCGGGATCGTGTCCGACGACATCTTTCACCTCGATCAGTTGCCCAAGTCCATCCTGATCGTCGGTGGCGGGTATATCGCCTGTGAATTCGCCTGCATCCTCCACGGACTTGGCGTCGAGGTGTCGATGTATTTCCGCGGTGCGCAGATTCTGAACGGTTTCGACGACGAAGCCCGCGGGCTGATCGCGGACCAGATGCGCCAGCGCGGCATCGACATGCATTCTGGCGCGAATATTCTTGAAATGGCCCAACATGACGATGGGATCTGGGTCAAATCCTCGCACGGTCAGGAACGGACGTTCAGTCAGGTGTTCTTTGGCACCGGCAGACGCCCCAACAGTGACGACATGGGACTTGAGGACATCGGCGTGCAGATTGCCCGCAACGGTGCAATCGAAGTCAACGAATACAGCCAGACCGGCGTGCCGTCGGTTTATGCCATCGGCGATGTCACCAACCGTGTGAACTTAACCCCGGTGGCGATCCGCGAGGGCATGGCCTTTGTCAAAACCGTCTTCGGCGGCGAGCCGACGCCAGTGGATCACGACCTGATCCCGTCCGCCGTGTTCACGCAACCTGAAATGGGTACAGTTGGCATGACCGAAGAACATGCGGCGCAACAAGGCCCGATCGAGGTCTACTGCACCTCCTTCAGACCGATGCAAACAGCCTTTGCAGGGCGTGATGACCGTGTGATGATGAAACTGGTGGTGTCTTCCGAAGATCGCCGTGTGCTAGGCTGTCATATCGTCGCACCCCAGGCGGGCGAAATGATCCAGATGGCCGGTATCGCGGTCAAGATGGGTGCCACGAAAGAGCAATTCGACGCGACTTGTGCGGTCCATCCGACGATGGCCGAAGAACTCGTGACAATGCGAACGCCCACGCGTACCACATGATGTGACATAGCTGCGCTTGATTTTTTCAGGTAGCAAGCACAATTAAGAAGAACAGAGGTGGTTCCGATCGGACCGCTGAGGGAAGGAAAGATTTTATGGCAGGGAATTCGGGCGGCCCTTGGGGCGGCGGCGGCAATCAGGGCGGTGGCTCTGGCGGTGGCGGCAACAATGGTGGCGGCAACGGACCAAAGCGCGGAGGCGACAAACCTCCGATTCCAGAAATTGACGAGCTTATGAATAAAGGCCGCGAACAACTGCGCGTCCTGATGGGCGGGCGCGGCGGCGGCGGTGGCGGTACCGGCTCTGACGGTTCGGACGGCGGTGGTCCCCGGATCACGCGCGGCACCGTAGGGCTTGCCGCGGTAGTTGCTGTTATCCTTTGGTCGATTGCGAGCCTCTATACGGTTCGTCCCGAAGAGCAGTCCGTTGAACTCTTCCTTGGCGAGTATTCCAGTATCGGCAATCCTGGTCTGAATTTTGCGCCTTGGCCTTTCGTCACCTATGAGGTTGTCAACGTAACCTCCGAGCGGACCGAAAGCATCGGGTCAAGCCGGGCGACCGGTGATGGTCTCATGCTGACGACGGATGCCAATATCGTGGACATCGACTTTCAGGTTGTCTGGAACGTCAATGACCCAGCAAAGATGTTGTTCAACATCAGCGATCCACAATTGACAGTCCAGGCCGTGTCCGAAGCGGTGATGCGCGAAATCATCGCGGCAACGAACCTTGCACCGATCCTGAACCGCGATCGCGGTCTGATTGCCGATACCGTGCGGGAGAATGTCCAAGCAACGCTGGACGAATATGAAAGCGGCATCTCCATTGTGCGGATCAACCTAGACACCGCCGATCCGCCCAACCAAGTTATCGATGCCTTCCGTGAAGTGCAGGCTGCCGAGCAAGAGCGGGACCGGCTGGAACGCCAGGCCGACGCCTATGCCAACCGCGTGCTGGCCGAAGCGCGTGGTGGGGCAGCCCAGGTGCTCGAACAAGCCGAAGGCTATCGTGCGCAGGTGGTCAACGAAGCGATCGGTGAAGCCAGCCGCTTCCTTGCCGTTGCGGCGGAATTCAACCTTGCTCCCGAAGTGACACAACGCCGTCTGTATCTGGAGACCCTGGAACGCGTGCTGGGCGATGTCGACAAGATCATACTTGACGAGACGTCCGCAGATGGCAACGGCAACGGGGTGCTTCCCTATCTGCCGCTCAATGAACTGCGCCGTGGAGGAACGAACTGATGGGTAAGACCGCATATCTTTTGCCGGTTGTGATAATCGCGATTGTCGGCATTCTCTCCTCGATCTTCATCGTGGA
>JAGXFI010000033.1 GCA_024637305.1 Sulfitobacter sp. | reverse complement strand
TTCGTTGTCCAAAATCTTGGGACGCGCTTCTCGGCACGATCCCGTTGACACGCCGCACAGCGTGCCAAGGGCAACGACACCTCACATCGAACGGTCATTCAACGCAAAACGATGCCAGTCGGGGCCCGCCCTGTTACGGCATCTCTTCGGGTTAAGCCCTGCAGGAACATCGGGCCGAGAAAAAGCGATTCTGCGGCACAATTCTCCGCCAAAATAAAATCATGTGTTTCAAGGGCAAGATGGAACCATTCCACCTGATGTCTCCCTTTCATCTCACGTATGCCTCTCAAACTTTCCAGCGATTTCGCCGGCACAAGTCTTGCCTCGGAAAACAGGGGGAAAGCAGACAGAATGCCGTTGAATCCATCTGATTTCGCGAACTTCGCCCGACGCTGTCAGGACTTCGTCACCGACCAACAGCGTTTCGATAGCGGTTACACCATTTGGCGTCAAAATGCCGGTTCCCCGCGCGAAACACGCGATGGTGCCGGGGTTGGGCGCTGATTGTGCAAAATAGGTCGCCCCGTCATCAATGGTTTCCATCGATTGTCTAAAGCTGGAATCGCCGACATTCGTGCTTGTCATACTGGCCGCCGGTCCGATTGATAGGCTGACCGTATTGCCGCTCCACGAGATGAACTGCAACACTGTGCCGGTATCGTCAACGAGCGCGATTGCGTCGGTATAATCGAGGTTGACCAGCCCGTCACCCGCCGCATCAAGCAGGTCGACATCATCGCCCGCAATCGTGGCAACAGCCGGATCGAGCTGCAGGGTCTGACGTATGCCGCCCGACCCGTTGTAGATGACAACCGAATAAGACGACGTGTCCGTGCCTACGGGAATCGCAAGCTCGATGAATTCGGATGATCCGCCGAAGATATTGAATTCGGATATGTATCCGGGCATCGCGAGTCCAATCTGCTGCGGTACCGAACGTACATGGAATTTCTTTGTAAACCCTTACCCGGGATGGGCACGGAGGCTGACCGCGTTTTTGTCCACGCACAGCCCAATCAGCCAAAGCAAACTTTTCTGTCCCGCTGACCGTTCTCAAGCTGGCCGGTTAGCTCCGGAGGTTTTGAACTGGCCAACGCCCAAAATGCAATTCAGCCCGGTTTGCAAGGCGCGATGTCGCTTGCGCACCCGGGCCATTCACGCTTGCCGCTTTTGCGTCAAGTGTGTCAGGATCGCATGGTATTAAGCACTTTACGGATTAGGAGGACCGCAGATGACCGAACCCGCACCGGCATTCGCCGCCACCTTCGGCTGGCTTGGCTTTGCCACCGGCGCGACTGCGCTCATCGTGACGCTTTTCATCTTCTGGGCGGGTCCTTTCGCCGCGCAGCAGACCGCAGGCATCAGCATCGGCGAGCTCGCCGCCGACATCGCGAAATCCGCAGCCCGTTCCGTTGCGGGGCAAGCTCAGCCCGAACCGGTGGCTCGGCCCTGGACTGTCGACGACTATCTCGAGATTGGCGTCGGTTTCCTTGCGGGGCTTGCCATAGTGTTCGGCGTCGCGGCTTTTATCCGGCACGAGCATAAACGCGCGGCCGCGTCCGGTATTGCGCTTGGCGGCTTCGCCATCGGTATCCAGTTCTTTACTTACACGATCATGATGTTCGCGGGCGGGCTGGTGATTGTGGCGGTCGTCTACGCGCTTCGTGATGCTTTCGGGGATATCTTCGGTGGACTCTCAGGCGGGTAAGCGCCTGGAAAGTCACCCGCCCAACGCGATGCATAGGGCGCAAGTGCAACTTGGTAGATTGAATTGGCGGGTACTCTCGGGATCTTATGAAAATAGACCCGCCGGTTTTACGAAAACCGACGGGCCGAAACTTATAAAATCGTCACTCGTGTGCGATGAGACTTAGTCCAAAAATGTGAAGCTATTGTGACGGCATAAAACTTTTGCGCACAGGGCCGCGCCATGTTGCCCGTCTGACAGGTCGGGCAACTATCAGCGCCCGGTTCTGACGTTTCATTTCTGCTTATCGGGCAGCATTTCTTTGCAGACCTTGCAGCCAGACCACTGCGCCGCTACCTCTGCATCAGCATTTCAGGAGGTTTATTGATGAGCGACGCACTCGACGCCTTGACGGAACAGCTGTTGTCGGCAGCACGCAGGGCGGGCGCTGATGATGCAGATGCCATGGCTGTTCGCGCGACATCACTGTCGGTGGACGTGCGCGCGGGCGCGCTGGAACAGGCGGAGCGGTCGGAAGGTACGGACATCGGTTTGCGCGTGTTCGTCGGCAAGCGCAGTGCAGTCGTTTCAGCCTCCGACACCTCGGCCCGCACGATTGACGAAATGGCCGACCGCGCCGTCGCAATGGCGCGCGAGGCACCCGAAGACAAGTACGCAGGTTTGGCGGACGCGGACCAACTGGCTAAGGATTGGGACGTCGCGGCGCTGGAGCTTTGTGATCCGGCGGCCGAACCTGACCCTGCCACGCTGCAACGGGATGCAGAGCGCGCAGAGGCCGCGGCGCTGAGAAACAAGGGCGTTTCGCAGGTTCAATCCGCCAGTGCGGGCTATGGCGCACAGGAAATTCATCTGGCCGCGAGCAATGGATTCGAGGGTGGTTACCGGCGCACCAGCCGCGGGCTGTCCTGTGTGGCAATTGCGGGGACCGGCACCGCGATGGAGCGTGACTACGACGGGGACAGCCGCAGTTTTCAGGCCGATCTGCGCGATGCAGACGAGATCGGTGTCTGCGCTGCCGAACGTGCCGTTGCAAGACTGGGTGCGCGCAAGCCCCCGACGGGGGCCTATCCCGTGCTGTTTGACGAGCGTATCGCAAGCAGCCTGATCGGGCATCTGTTGAGCGCGATCAACGGGTCGGCCGTGACACGCGGGGCGACCTTCATGCGCGATGCGATGGGGACGCAGGTCTTGCCCAAGGGGTTGAGCATGATCGAGAATCCCCATCGCCCACGGGCCTCGGGCAGCCGTCCTTTCGATGGCGAAGGCTTGCCCGTATCCGAGCGGGCGATCGTCCAAGACGGCGTTCTGCAAGGCTGGACGCTGGATCTGTCGACCGCGCGGCAACTGGGGTTGGCCCCTACGGGAAACGCGGCACGCTCCACCGGCGGGGCACCGTCTCCGTCGAACTGGAATATCGCCTTGACCCAAGGCACTAAAAGCCGCGAAGACCTGATGCGCGAGATGGGTACAGGGCTGTGGGTGACATCAATGATCGGGTCGACGATCAACCCCACAACGGGCGATTATTCGCGCGGGGCAGCAGGTGTCTGGATCGAGAACGGCGAGCCTACGCATACGGTCAACGAATGCACCATCGCGGGCAATTTGCGCGACATGCTGTTGGCTTTGGTCCCCGCCAATGACGCGCGCGACTATCTCAGCCGCGTTGTGCCGTCGCTGCTGGTGCCAGGAATGACCCTTGCCGGCAACTGATCTGCCATTGCTCATCGACGCGGCCCGGATGGCGGGGCGTGTGGCGACCTCGTTCGTCGGCAAGACCGCGCAGCGGTGGGACAAACCGGGTGGTGCGGGGCCGGTAACGGCGGCAGATCTGGCAGTCAATGACGTCCTGCACAGCGTTTTGCGCACCGCGCGGCCTGACTATGGCTGGCTGTCGGAGGAAACAGAGGACAACACCGCGCGACTGGACGAAGAGCGGGTGTTCATCGTCGATCCGATCGATGGGACGCGCAGCTTCGTGGAGGGATCCAACACATGGGCACACGCAATCGCGGTGGCGGAACGTGGCGTGGTCACTGCGGCGGTGATATACCTGCCGATGCGCGGCATGCTTTACGATGCGGGGCTTGGCCAGGGCGCACGGCTGAACGGGGTGGCTATCCAAAGCTCGGTGGGGCGTGATCTGCAAAAGGCCACCGTGTTGGCCGCGCGTCCGACGTTACTGCCGGAACTATGGCGCGAGGCTGTGCCAGGCTTCAAACGGGCATACCGGCCATCGCTGGCTTACCGAATGGCGCTGGTTGCACAGGCTCGGTTCGACGCGATGCTTACACTGCGGGCAAGTTGGGAATGGGACATTGCCGCCGGTGCACTGATCGTGGCGGAGTCGGGCGGAATCTGTACGGATCGCAATGGGCGGGCGTTGGTGTTCAACAATGCGGACCCGCGCCTGAACGGGGTGGTGGCAGGGGGCGCGATGTTGCATCCTGCGTTGGTCGATGCGCTGTCGCAAACTTGACCTACCGCATTCAATGGGCAATGAGACTTTGATCAACAGAGGAATTATCCAATGACACAACGCTTGCATCTTGTTTTTGGCGGCGAACTCGTGACGCCCGGCGAAAACGTCTTCAAGAACGTGGACGACATTCATGTTGTCGGGATTTTCCCCGATTATGCCCGCGCATACGATGCATGGAAGAACGAGGCGCAGCGCACGGTGGACAACGCCCACATGCGGTATTTCATCGCGCATCTGCACCGTCTGCGGGACGAAAAGCAGGCGGCTTCTTCGACCGAAGAACTGGGCTAAGGGGCAATTGTGGCACGCTCCTTCGGGCTGACGGCGTATCGCGCGCTGATGCGCCGTGGCGAGGCGCGTGCACCTGACATCGACACCCCGCGCCCCGATGGGGAGCTTTTGTGGATCCATGCCGCAGAACCGGCAAATACGATCGCGCTGATGGACCTTGCGACACGCCTGATGGCAATGCGGGAAGATCTTAACGTGATGGTTTCGCGACCGGAAGGCGAGAAGGAACCGCAGCGGCCGGCAAACAGTCGCAGGTATTTCACCCAAGTCCCGGACGAACATCCGGCGAGCGTGAATGCCTACCTTGACCACTGGCGTCCCGATGCATGTGTCTGGGTCTGGGGTGGGCTGCTGCCCAATCTTGTGCTCGCCACAGCGGAGCGCAAAATTCCGATGTTCCTGATCGACGCAGACAGTGCTGGTTTCGACGGGCGACGTGACCGCTGGATACCGGATGTTGCGCGGCGGCTGTTGACCGAATTCGAGGCGGTTCTGGTCAGATCGGCGGCGGGTGGAAGGAGGCTTTTGCAGCTGGGGCTTGCCCGCGACAAGTTCGAGATCACGCCACCGCTGTTGGCCGGGGGGCATGCGCTTGCCTGTGATGATACAGCTGTGCAGGCGTTCTCCGCCGCAATCGTCGGACGGACCGTGTGGTTTGCCAACGGCGTGGTCCCCGAGGAGATACAAACGGTCCTCAAGGCGCATAAACAGGCGCTACGGCTGTCGCATCGGTTGTTGCTGATCCTGAGGCCCAGCGAAGGGCAAAGCATCGAGCAGGTACTGGAACAGGCCGCAGCGCTAGATCTGCGGGCCGCAAATTGGGACGATGGTGTTTTACCCGACGAAACTACGCAATTGCTTGTCACGACCGAGCCCCGCAATGCCGGTCTTTTCTATCGCGTGGCGACCGTGTCTTTCATGGGGGGGTCGCTGGTATCAAGCGGCACCGCCTGCGATCCGTTCGAAGCGGCAGCGTTGGGCTCCGCCGTGCTGTATGGTCCGAAGGTCGGACAGTTCTTGCAATCCTACACAAGGCTGGCCACCGCTGGGGCGGCACGGATCGTCAACGACACCGGCGCCTTGGGGACGGCGGTCACACGCCTGGTGGCACCGGATCAGGCGGCAGTGATGGCACATGCCGGTTGGGACGTGATCAGTGAGGGGGCCGCAGTAACGGACAATGTGATCGAGCTGATACAGAACGCATTGGACCGCCGCTGGAGCGCGCGATGAGGCGCGCCCCGGCTTTTTGGCACAAACCACGGCCCGACTGGCGCGCACGGATTTTGCAACCGCTGGGCGCGATCTATGCGCGAGCGACGGCGCGGCGTCTGGCGCAAGGCACCCCCGCCAAGCTGGACGTGCCGGTGATCTGCGTCGGCAACATCAACGCAGGCGGCACCGGCAAGACGCCGACTGTGATTGCCGTGGTGGAGTTTCTGCGCGATCTATACGCCGAGCCACATATCGTTTCGCGCGGCTATGGCGGTACCTTGGACGGACCCGTGCGCGTCGACCCGTCGCGGCACACCTCGGCGCAAGTGGGCGACGAGCCGCTGTTGCTGGCCGCCTTTGCCGAGGTCTGGGTCGCCCGTGACCGTGCGGCAGGCGCGCGCGCGGCGCAAGAGGCGGGTGCCGAAATGATCGTGCTGGACGACGGGTTCCAGAATCCCGCGCTGGCCTATGATCTGAGCATTGTCGTCGTGGATGCTGAAAAGGGTTTCGGCAACGGCCTGTGCCTGCCTGCCGGACCCTTGCGCGAACCGGCGGAGGTTGGCCTTGCACGCGCGGACGTGCTGTTGTCCATCGGGGACGAAGCCGCGCAAATGTTGTTCAATGTGACCGGCTTGCCCGAAAACTTGCCGCATGTACGTGCGGCACTCGCGCCGCTGCAGACGGGGATGGACTGGAAAGGGACGCCGGTTCTGGCGTTCGCGGGAATTGGCCATCCCGAAAAGTTCTTTGCCACGCTGCGGAACCTTGGCGCGCAGATTGTCCATGCAGAGCCGCTGGAAGACCATCAGCCGTTGA
>JAGXFI010000032.1 GCA_024637305.1 Sulfitobacter sp. | reverse complement strand
G
Organism: Sulfitobacter sp.; assembly: GCA_024637305.1. Lineage (GTDB taxonomy): Bacteria > Pseudomonadota > Alphaproteobacteria > Rhodobacterales > Rhodobacteraceae > Sulfitobacter. The sequence continues at coordinate 12,829 of JAGXFI010000032.1, read as the reverse complement.
GTACTGGGGAAGACGCTTTTGGGCGCGTGGGTATTTCTCCACGACATCGGGGAACGTGACTGACGACGTCATCAGGCAGTACCTGGAATTACATTCCTCCAAGTGATGCCTCCGGCGTCAGCCGGTGGTCCTTCACTTCTTCTGTATCGCCGTAGCGATTTGATCGCACCCGCTCAAGAACACGTTCCTGCGCCTTTTGAATGTCCAGCTCTTCATTCAGCCCCAGATCCCAAACCGCATTTATCTGCTTGATGATCTTACCGAAATCCTTGGTCGTATCGTCGAAATGCGCAACCACCGAAGTTGCAAACAGTGGCGCTGCCTGCTGGTAGAAATCTATGTATCGCGCTGTAAGCATGGGAATGGGGCGTCCGGAGAATACGTGAAAGGACAAGATTGCGTCTTCGGGGTCGCGCAATAGTATTACGCGGGGTATGCCCAGTGCCCCAGCGATACGCAGGTTTGCGGCATCATGAGTGTGGTGCGATACGTCGCGCGGTGTGAAGCGTCCCTTGGCGGCTTCGTAGATCATGAAGGCTGTGTATGAATTACTGCTGCGCGGATATCCTTCGACAACGAGTCTGGTGGTTTCGTTCGCGATGCGATCCGGCTTCAGTCGGGAAAGAAGGCTGCTTCTCAGGGCGTCCAGGTCGTCGTTTTCAATATGCATGAAATAAGAATGCCTAGTTTTTAATCTAATCCAGCGCCATCTCAGGTACGGCAAATCGGAATGCCGCAGCGCCTCGGTCGCAAGATGCAGCAGGTTCTGGATATCGGAAAAAACAACAAAGCTCCAAGTGTAACTTGGAGCTTTGTTGTTTTTTAATTGGAGCGGGCGAGGCGATTCGAACGCCCGACCCTAACCTTGGCAAGGTTATGCTCTACCCCTGAGCTACGCCCGCATCCTTGGGTGAGAGGGAGATAACTTTCCCTGCCGTTCCCTGCAAGAGGTAAATTGCGGGGGGACGAAAAAATCCTTTGGCGGGCCGGGGTAGGCTGAACCGAGACACCGCTGTCAGGGTCCGCCGGTATCGGCCCGCCGTCAGCCGTCCCGTCCGGGATCATCCGGGTTGCTTGAGAATACTGCAATCTTGTTACCTTGCGGGTCACGCAGGTAGCCGACATAAAAGCGGGGTCCGTAAGAGGCACGGAAACCGGGTTGGCCCTCGTCAGTCCCGCCAGCGGCAAGTGCGGCGGCGTGAAGGGCGCGAACCTGACTGTGATTGCGGGCCTCGAACGCAACCATGCTGCCGTTTCCTGCCGTGGCCGGACCTCCATCGAAGGCTGGCTTGACGTAGAAATCCGGCAAGACAGGAGCCTTTCCCGGCTCAAGGGGAAGTGCATAGCTCAGCCCATCGGGACTCTCTTTCAGCCCATAGCCAAGGGCGGGCAGGAAGGCGGAATAAAACCGCTTGGCGCTGGCGATGTCATCGCTGCCGACCGTGACATAGGCAATCATGCTGCGCGCTTGTCCCTCAAGGGTTGGTCATTCGAATTCCACCAGCAGGTCCTTGGCGTCGATCTGCCCGCCCGGTTGGACGTGGACGGCCTTGACGACCGCATCGCGTTCGGCGTGGATGCCGGTTTCCATCTTCATCGCCTCGATGGTCAGCAGCAGGTCGCCTGCCTTGACGGTTTGCCCGGTGACGGCCCCTACCGACGCCACCACGCCAGGCATCGGCGCGCCGATGTGGCGGTCGTTGCCGGCTTCGGCCTTTGGGCGCTGGGCGGTCGCGCTTTTGACCAAGCGGTTGGGCACGCGGATCACGCGGGGCTGGCCGTTGAGTTCAAAGAAGACCTTGACCTCGCCGTCCTCGTTGGTTTCCGACAACGCCTGCATGCGGATTTCCAGCGTTTTGCCCGGGTCGATCTCGGCGGAGATCTCTTCGCCCGGTTCCATGCCGTAAAAGAACGTATGTGTGGGCAGGGTGCGCACGGGGCCGTAGAGACGGTGGCGCCCCATATAGTCCAGAAACACCTTGGGATACATCAGATAGCCCGACAGATCGTCGTCTTCGATCACTTTGCCTTCCAGCTCTTTTGACAGCTCCTTGCGGGTCGCTTCGAGGTCAACAGGGGCCAGATGTTTGCCAGGGCGCTCAAGGTTGGGTTTCTCACCCTTGAGTACCTTCTTGACGATCCCGTCGGGAAAGCCGCCGGGAGGTTGGCCCAGATTGCCGCGCATCATGTCGATCACTGAATCGGGAAAGGACACGTCGGTTTCGGGGTTCTCGACCTGCGCACGTGTCAGCCCTTGGGATACCATCATCAACGCCATGTCACCCACGACCTTGGAGGATGGCGTGACCTTGACGATATCGCCGAACATCTGGTTCACGTCCGCGTAGGTCCGCGCGACTTCAGGCCAGCGATCATCAAGGCCCAGCGATGCGGCTTGTGCCTTGAGGTTGGTAAACTGTCCGCCGGGCATTTCGTGCAGGTAAACTTCGGAGGAGGGGGCCTGCATCCCGGTCTCGAATGCGTGGTACTGGGTGCGCACGTCTTCCCAATAATCCGAGATCTCGCGCACCGCACGGATGTCCAGGCCGGTGTCGCGGTCGGTGTGCCGCAGCGCCTCGACGACAGAGCCCAGCGTCGCTTGCGAGGTGTTGCCCGACAGCGCGTCCATGGCGCAATCGACGGCGTCCACGCCCGCCTCGGAGGCGGCAAGGATCGTGGCAGAGGCGATACCGGCCGTGTCGTGGGTGTGGAAGTGGATCGGCAAACCGACCTCGGATTTCAGCGCCCGGATCAGCTGGCGTGCCTGTGCAGGTTTCAGCAGACCAGCCATGTCCTTGAGGCCCAGCACATGCGCACCTGCATCGCGCAGATCCTTGCCCATTTGCACATAGTATTTCAGGTCATATTTGGCGCGGTCGGGGTCGAATATGTCGCCGGTATAACAGATCGTGCCTTCGCAGACCTTGCCGTTTTCGATGACCGCATCCATCGCGACGCGCATGTTCTCAACCCAGTTGAGGCTGTCGAACACGCGGAACACATCGACACCGGTACTGGCGGCCACGCGCACGAATTCCTGAACCACGTTGTCGGGATAGTTGGTATAGCCCACGCCGTTGGATGCGCGCAGCAGCATCTGGGTCATAATGTTGGGCAGACGCGCGCGCAGATCGCGCAGACGTTGCCAAGGGCATTCCTGCAAAAAGCGGTAGGCCACGTCGAAGGTCGCACCGCCCCAGCATTCGACGCTGAAAAGCTGTGGCAGGTTCGCGGCATAGGTGGGGGCCACCTTGATCATGTCGTGGCTGCGCATCCGCGTCGCCAGAAGGCTCTGGTGTCCATCACGCATCGTGGTGTCCGTGATGAGCAGTTGCCGCTGCTGTTCCATCCAGTCTGCGACGGCTTTCGGGCCTTGCTGTTCAAGCAGGTTGCGTGTGCCCATCTGCGGTTCTGCGCGCAGGGGCGGTGCCTTGGGCTGGCGCGCGTTGGCAGGGGGGCGTGGCTTGTCCTTCGTCTCGGGATGCCCGTTAACGGTAATGTCGGCGATATAGGTCAGGACCTTGGTGCCGCGGTCACGGCGGCGTTTGAACTGGAAAAGCTCCGGCGTTTCGTCGATGAATTTCGTATGATATTCGTTGTTCAGGAAGGTCGGGTGCTTCAACAGGTTCTCGACGAACGCGATATTGGTGGACACACCGCGAATGCGGAATTCGCGCAGCGCGCGGTCCATGCGGGCGATAGCCATCTCGGGCGTCGGTGCCTTGGCTGTCACCTTGGTCAGCAGGCTGTCGTAATAGCGCGTGATCACGCCCCCTGCATAGGCCGTGCCGCCGTCCAGACGAATGCCCATGCCGGTCGCCGACCGATAGGCGGTGATGCGACCATAGTCGGGAATGAAGTTATTCTGCGGGTCTTCGGTCGTGATCCGCGTTTGCAGCGCGTGGCCGGTCAGGGTGATGTCTTCCTGCCGCGCCTTGCCGGTCGCTTCTACCAGCGTTTTGCCTTCGGCGATCAGGATCTGGGCGCGAACGATGTCGATGCCGGTGACTTCTTCGGTGACGGTATGTTCGACCTGTACGCGCGGGTTCACTTCGATGAAATAGAATTTGTCATCGTCCATATCCATCAGAAATTCGACGGTGCCGGCGCATTCATAATTCACATGAGCGCAGATCCTGCGGCCAAGCTCGCAAATCTCGGTGCGCTGGGCCTCGGTAAGGTAGGGCGCGGGGGCGCGTTCCACGACCTTCTGGTTGCGGCGCTGGACGGAACAGTCGCGCTCGTAGAGATGATAGATCTCACCGTGGGTATCGCCGAGAATCTGCACCTCGACATGCCGCGCCTTGAGGATCATCTTTTCCAGATACCCCTCGCCGTTGCCGAACGCCGCTTCGGCTTCGCGGCGGCCTTCCATGACTTTCTCGGCCAGCTCCTTTTCGGACGCGATGGGCCGCATTCCGCGCCCGCCGCCGCCCCAGGAGGCCTTGAGCATCAGGGGATAACCGACTTTGGCCGCTTCCTCGCGGATGACATCCATATCGTCGCCGAGAACTTCGGTGGCGGGAATCACCGGAACGCCCGCCTCTATCGCGACGCGCCTTGCGCTGGCCTTGTCGCCCAGCGCGCGCATGGTTTCGGCCTTGGGACCTATGAAAGTGATACCGTTCTGCGCACAGGCGTCGACGAAATCAGGGTTTTCGGACAGCAGCCCATAGCCCGGATGGATGGCGTCAGCGCCAGAGGCCTTGGCCACGCGGATTATTTCGTCGATGCTCAGATACGCCGCCACCGGGCCAAGCCCCTCGCCGATCCGATAGGCTTCGTCCGCCTTGAACCGGTGCAGGCCCAGCTTGTCCTCTTCGGCATAGACCGCGACGGTTTTTTTCCCCATCTCGTTTGCGGCGCGCATGATGCGGATTGCGATTTCACCACGGTTCGCGATGAGGATTTTCTTGAAGTCGGTCATTTCAGGCCTTTGATCGGGGGGCAATATTGCCCTGTCTTAGAAAGTTTATGACCTTGGGTAAACGTGTAGTTCCGGGTCAGGTCGAACTGTTTGCGCTATCTGCCTCCGCTCCGGTGTTCTTTGGGCCTCAGCCTCGTTGGACGGCAGTCATCGCAGCGTAAAATGCGTCGGCAGGTCGCGCAGGCTGTGCGCGCCCAGCTGGCCCATGTTCGCAACCAGATCCGCGCGCAGGATGTCGATCAGGTGATCCGGCCCGCGTTCGCCGAGCGCGCCCAAGGCATAGTGAAACGCGCGGCCCAGCATGACGTAATCCGCCCCTAGGGCCAGGGCGCGCAAAATGTCGAGACCGCTCTCGATCCCGCTGTCAAATACAATGGGGCGCGTCGTCTCGGCGCGAATGGCAGGCAGCGCCTCGATGCTGGCGGGGGCACCGTCGAACTGGCGGCCCGCGTGGTTGGACACCCAGATCGCGTCAACGCCCAGACTGTCAAGCCGCTTGGCATCCTGCGCGCGCAACACGCCTTTGACGATGAACGCGCCGTCCCACTCTTCGCGAAGCCAACCGACATAGTCCCAATCAGGGGCGGTCCGCAGCAGGTACCCGACGTGCGCTGTGGGCGACAGGCCTTCGGTTGCCGCGTTGGCGTATTTTTCGAGCATGCGCATATACGGCATGCCACGCCTTGCCATGCCAAGTGCCCAAGCCGGTCGTGTGGCAACCTGCAAGGCCAGACGCGGGGTCAGGCTGGGCGGATTCGTAAGGCCGGACCGCACCTGTCTTTCGCGCCGCGAGGCGACGGGCACGTCTACCGTCAGGACCAGTGTGCCGAACCCTGCCGCCTTGGCACGGGCCAACATGTCGCGCCGGATATCCGGATCCCGTGGCGGATACATCTGGAACCAGCCATGCGCCCCCAGATCGGGGGCGACATCTTCGGGGCTTTGGGTGGCGACCGTGCTCAGGCTGTAGGGAATGCCCGCCCGCGCGGCGGCACGGGCAAGGTGCCCTTCGGCCCCCGGCCACATGAGGCCGGACATGCCCACCGGCGCGATTCCAAAAGGCAGGGGCATCTCATGGCCGAGAAATTCCGCGCGCAGGTCGGGCGTGAATTCGCCGTGCAACACGGACGGCATCATCCCGATCCGGTCGAGCGCGGCCCGGTTGCGTGCCTTGGTGGCTTCGGTCCCGGTGCCGCTGTCCAGATATTCCCATACGAATGGCGGAATGCGCCGCTGCGCGCGGCAGCGCAGGTCGCTCAGTCCGGGATATCTGGCGTGCAAATTCATGTCGCATTTGCGCGTATCAAGATGGCCTTGTCCAGACGCGGCTTGCGCAAGGGACGACGCTTATTGCAGCTGGTGGAAGTCTTTTTCCGGATCTTTTGCAGTAAGTGTGGGAACATCGGCCGACAGGCTGATCAGGGCCGCGATCGCCTGTTGAATTTCGTCGTGCGATTCCGGGGTCTCCTCGATCAGATGCATGGTCGGGTTTGATTGCGCGTCGAGCCGCCCCTGGGCAATCTGACGCAATTCTTGCATCGTGGCGTCTATCGTGCGGCACAACCCGGCCAGAAAAATCACGGATTTGGCAAGCGTTTCAGGACGGATCCTGCCGTCCTCCACCGCATCAAGAACAGATCCGATCTGGCACAGCTTTTGCGAAGACATCGTCGCGAAATACTTAACATCTTCAAAAGCAAGAGTGTCGGATTGGTCCCGCTGCACACGCTCTACGACGATCGCATTGCCGACGATGCGGTCGGGACCCCCTACCTCAGAGGGCAGGATATGGTGCAGCGTGGTATCCCAAATCAATGCGCCGCGCGGCATGTGCAACATCTCGCGATAGCGCAATTGAGGCTCGCCTGTAATGCAGCGCGTATAGCGACCTTCGACCGCCGCAGCCTCGTTTTTGGACAACAGGGATTTCAGCGGTTTTCTGGCAACTTCTTCCATCTGCATACCGCTTTGCTTTTCGTGGGCGTCATTCAGTGCGAGGACTTGAAAGCCGGACCCGTCCGGCAGCAATTCTGCAACGAACATAGGCACGTTGAAGCGGTCGATTTGGGCGCGTAATTTGTTGATGTCCTGAGTTCTGAACATAATAATCTCCAGCAGAATTACGTAAGGTCACTTTGACGGGCAAAGGTTAATGGTTGGTAAAAATACTCCCCGAAAATGGGGAGGAGTTATTAATATTTGGTTAACGGCGTAGAAAAGGGGAGAACATATTGCGAACGTATCTTTAATTTCCCTGCCGTCGGCCATAGAGTGACCTCATGAGCAGTTTTGACGAAACGGACGCCTTTGAAGGCGCATCTTTGTCTGCGCGTGCGATGGCCGCACGACCGCAGCCCTATCTGGATGGGCTTAACCCTGCGCAGCGCGCTGCGGTGGAGCAGATGGATGGTCCGGTCCTGATGCTTGCCGGGGCAGGTACCGGCAAGACCCGCGCTTTGACTGCGCGAATCGTGCACCTTCTGAATACGGGGCGCGCGCGCCCAAACGAGGTGCTGGCCGTTACGTTTACCAACAAGGCCGCGCGCGAGATGAAGAATCGCGTCGGCCAAATGCTGGGCCAGCACGTCGAGGGGATGCCGTGGCTCGGCACTTTTCATGCGATCTGTGTCAAACTGCTGCGCCGACATGCGGAACTGGCAGGGCTGAAGAGCAATTTCACCATTCTGGATACTGATGACCAACTGCGGCTGCTCAAGCAATTGGTGGCGGCCGAAGGCATCGACGACAAACGCTGGCCCGCGCGGATGCTGGCGGGTCTCATCGACGGTTGGAAAAACCGCGCGCTGACGCCGGGCCGCGTACCTGCCGCCGATGCAGGGGCATATAATCATCGCGGCGTCGAGATATACGCGCAGTATCAGACGCGGCTGAAGGAATTGAACGCGGTCGATTTCGGCGACCTGCTGCTGCATATGGTCAGCATATTTCAGGCGCATCAGGATGTGCTGGCGCAATATCAGCGCTGGTTCAAATATATTCTCGTGGACGAGTATCAGGATACAAACGTCGCGCAGTACCTCTGGCTGCGGCTGTTGGCCAGCGGCCACAACAACATCTGCTGCGTCGGCGACGACGATCAGTCGATTTATGGCTGGCGCGGTGCCGAAGTGGGCAACATCCTGCGGTTTGAGACCGATTTCCCCGGTTGCCACGTCGTCAAGCTTGAACAGAATTACCGATCCACCCCGCATATTCTCGCCGCCGCGTCCGGCGTTATCGCAGGCAACAAGGGGCGGCTGGGCAAGACCCTATGGACCCAGGCCGAGGAGGGCGAGAAGGTTCGCCTCATCGGCCACTGGGATGGCGAGGAAGAGGCGCGCTGGATTGGCGAAGAGATCGAGGCGATGCAACGCGGCACGCGCGGTCTGCCACCGATTGATCTGGATGCCATGGCTATATTGGTTCGCGCGTCGCATCAGATGCGCGCCTTCGAGGATCGGTTTCTGACCATCGGCCTGCCGTACCGCGTGATAGGCGGCCCGCGGTTTTACGAAAGGCAGGAAATCCGCGATGCGATGGCCTATTTCCGCGTCGTGACCAGCCCGGATGACGATCTCGCATTCGAGCGCATCGTGAATACGCCCAAGCGTGGACTTGGGAACGTAGCGCAGCAGAAGATTCAGGTCACGGCGCGCGAGCATGGGACCAACCTTGTAGAGGGCGCGCGGATTCTGCTCGCCCATGACGGCATTGGCGGCAAAGGCGGTGCGCAGCTGCGCCAGCTTGTCGATGGTATCGACCGGTGGGGCCGCATGGCAACGACGGATATGCATCATGTCGAGCTGGCCGAGATCATTCTGGACGAATCCGGCTATACCGGCATGTGGCAGAACGACAAGACGCCCGAAGCACCGGGGCGGCTGGAGAACCTCAAGGAGTTGATCAAGGCGCTTGAACAGTTCGAGAACCTGCAGGGTTTTCTGGAACATGTCAGCCTTATCATGGACAACGAACAGGACAGTGAGGGGGCGAAGGTCAGCGTCATGACATTGCACGCAGCCAAGGGCCTGGAATTCCCGGCCGTGTTCTTGCCGGGATGGGAGGATGGGCTTTTTCCGTCCCAGCGGTCGATGGATGAAAGCGGCGTCAAAGGTCTGGAAGAGGAACGCAGGCTTGCCTATGTCGGCATCACGCGCGCCGAAGATCTTTGTACGATCTCGTTTGCCGCAAACCGTCGGGTGTTCGGCCAATGGCAAAGCGCGATGCCGTCGCGTTTCATTGACGAATTGCCCGAAGACCATGTCGAAGTGCTGACGCCGCCCGGGCTCTATGGGGGCGGTTACGGGGCCGCGATGCCGCAAAGCACGCTGCATGATGCTGCGGCTGAGGCAAACGTCTACAACTCCCCCGGCTGGCGGCGTCTTCAGGCGCGCAGTGGCGAGCGGGGCATGGGCCAGCCGCGCGAACAGCGAAACGTGACCATCGACATGGCCGCCACAAGCAGTTTCACCATGGGCGAGCGCGTGTTCCACCAGAAGTTCGGATATGGTGAGATCATCGGCATCGAGGGCGACAAGCTCGAGGTCGCCTTCGAGAAAGCGGGCACCAAGAAGGTTGTGGCCCGTTTTCTAAGCGCGTCGGATGACGTTCCATTCTAATTGCCAGGTGAGGCCCGGCGGTGATCCGCCAGGCAGATATGGAAACGGCGGCACCGGGGAGGCGGTGCCGCCGTTCTTGCGCGGGCGTGTCCAACAGGGAGGAGAGGATAGACCCGCGATCCCGCTGCCCCGTAAGGGGTCGGGAATGGTTATGCTGTGGTGCGCGAGCTTTCGTAGGAGACGCGCTTCAATTCGGAACGGTTCAAACCAAGATCGGCCAGTTCCCGGTTGGACAACTGGCTCAGGCCGTTGAATGTTTCGCGGTACATCCGGCGTTCGTGGAATTTGGTGCGGATTCTGCTGAAAAATGCTGCAGTGCGGCTTAGTTCGTTCAGCATCGGTTGTGCGGTTGTTGTGTAGTAGGCCATCGTCTTCTCTTTTCATCATCAGGTGTTTTCTGTTGATGCTTACCTAACCTCCTTGGACGCAGGTACAATCGACAGATAAGCAAACCCGCTATGCGGGCCGTGCATGGTTGACCGATGGTCAACCAATTGTTCAAATTGGAAAAATGATGACCGCGATATGACAGGTTTGTGATGTGGAGAAAAAAAGAGGCGACGACATCAGGGAGGAGGAAGATGTCGCCGCCAGAAATAAAGGGTCGCCCGGGAGGAGGATGGGCTTGCCTTTGTCTTCTTGAAACCGACCGTAGCGGCCTGCTTCACTAGAGACAATTTGACCCAATTGCTGCACTTGCACAACTCATAAATGCTGCAATGCAGCTATGCGGGGAAAACATGGGTTGCCTGTGTGATCCTTGGGCGATGTGCCCAAAATTGCGGCACTTTGCTCCGCGCTCTTGAGCTTTGCGTGAAACCTGCCATGTCGAAAGGCGCAATAGAGGAGTTTTTGAGCATGTCTGTCACCAAATCCGATATCGAAGCCGCCCTATCCCGGATCGCCTTGCCCGACGGACGCAGTATTCTGGCGCATGATCTGGTGCGCGCACTGGTGGTCGAGGGCGGCGCGGTGCGATTCGTGATCGAGGCACCGAATGCGGATGTGGCCCGACAGATGGGTCCGCTGCGCGACGCCGCAGAGCAGGCAGTGCGTGCGGTCCCGGGGGTGACGTCGGCCTCCGTCGCGTTGACGGCGCATGGGCCTGCCGCCAAGCCGCCCAGCCTCAAGATCGGCGGCCATCCCAAGCCGCAGGATGGTCCGACCAAGCCCAGTGGCGTCAAGAGCATCATTGCCATCGCTTCAGGCAAGGGCGGCGTCGGAAAATCCACGGTCAGTTCGAACCTTGCCGTGGCGCTGGCGCGCGCGGGGCGCAAGGTCGGTTTGCTGGATGCCGACATTTATGGCCCTAGCCAGCCGCGGATGATGGGCATCAACAAACGCCCCGCGTCGCCCGATGGCAAGACGATCATACCGTTGCAGGCGCATGGCGTCACGCTGATGTCGATCGGCTTCATGATGGAAGAAGGCAAAGCCGTCGTCTGGCGCGGCCCCATGCTTATGGGCGCGCTGCAACAGATGCTGGGGCAGGTCGAGTGGGGCGAGCTTGATGTGCTGTTGGTGGATCTGCCGCCCGGTACCGGGGATGTGCAGCTTACCTTGTGCACCAAATCCGACCTGACCGGTGCCATCGTCGTCAGCACGCCTCAAGACGTGTCGCTGATAGATGCGCGCAAGGCGCTCGACATGTTCGCGACACTGAAAACGCCTGTGCTGGGTCTTATCGAGAACATGTCGATGTTCGTCTGTCCCGATTGCGGATCAGAGCATCAGATATTCGGCCATGGCGGTGTTGCCGCGGAGGCCAAAAAGATGGGTGTTCCGCTTCTGGGAGAGCTGCCGATTGATCTGGAGACGCGATTGGCCGGGGACCACGGTACCCCCATCGCTACGGGCGATGGCCCCATGGCGCAGGCCTATGCGAAGATCGCGAAAGGTCTGATCGAGGGAGGCCTGGCTTAGATCGTCATGTGATCCGCGCCGGGTATGCGGTTGGTGAAACTATTCTGGACCAGATGCGCATAGAGTGTCGTGAGGACGCCGAATATGAGCATTCCTTGCAGAATATAGACAGGTAGCTCTACTATCAGAGCCACCAGTGGCGTGCGCGCCCCGATCATACCGATTATACCAATCAGGGCCGCCAATGCCGTATTGAACGCGGCGAGGATCGCCGCGACTCCCCAAAGCGGACGTGACATGCGGTGCGTCTTTGACCAGCTTTCCAATATGGCAAGCGGTTGTCCTACCGCAGCTGCGGGAAGGATCAGGCTGAACCTGAGGGAAACCCATAGCAGCAAGAGTTGGGTCAGAAAGGTCGTAATCAGCACGGCCGCTGCATTGGGGGCAGGGCCGTCGTTCTGGCCCATCGCCGCGGATAGCAGGAGCGGAATCACGATTGCGATGCTAAAGCCCAGTTGGATCAAACCCAACAACAGAACACGCCACATGTATCCTGCGAACAATCGCGCACCCAAAGCCCGCGGGGCAGGGACCGGCAGGGCGTGCCGGTGCCATAGCATTGCCATCAGCCCGTATCCGGCGATGAAGCCCAGCATCAGCAGGACGGCAATCAGCGGATTGCTGCCATCCGTTTGCGTGCCGAAAACAAGAAGAGACGGGGCCGCGAGCAATGTCGCGAGGCCGACAAGGCCAAGCAATGCCAGCGCGGGTGCAATCACGCGCAGCGTCACCATCGGGTCCTGAAGCAACATGCGAAGGGCATGCCTGACGATGGCAGCGGCGGTGTGCACGGAAGAGACTCCTTTAGCGAGTATATCCTGTGTGGCGGGATATGGTTCCGAAATCAAGCTACGGGAAACCATGGGACCGCCTATGGGAATAGATGGGAGCAAGCGCCTGCGGGACGGGTCCGGTACCTCGAATCAATGGTGTATTTGGTGAAACTAGCCTGAAGCACTCTTGTGTTTCCGGGAACAACGCGCGAACATGTCTTGTGGATAACTCTGTGAATGAAAAAAACTGGGAAACTGTGGGAAATCTTGCGCTGTAGTCATGCGGTACTATATATAGTCATAAAATCTCTTAATTTCCCTATTTGTGCTATTTTTCTCTAGAGCTGCACCTAATAGGTTTTGGTTTACTGGCCTGTGTAAAACCAAATTTGGGCAAAATTAACAAAAAAAATGTAGACGCCCATGAATTCCCATGGCATCCCTTATGCATCGGATGAGAACGGGACACGGGGCACCAAACGACCCCACGCAACAATAAACTCTAGCAGGTTTCATACAGGCACCTCGATTTCACCGACCAACGAGATCCGGCGCGCGGGCGAGCAGACATCCCCCCAGGTGGCGCG
>JAGXFI010000031.1 GCA_024637305.1 Sulfitobacter sp. | reverse complement strand
GGCCGCATACTCCTGCAAAATCCCGACAATCTGTTCTTCAGTGAAACGTGATTTACGCATCGTCTGTTCTCCTCGTCGCTTTGAACGTTACGAGAACAAACTCTTCTTTTGAATGGCCCAGTTTTTGGGGGGCAGGTCATCACGAAACAACATGGAGCACTGAAATGCGCTATCTATCTTTTAAGGACCTTCAAGCCAAGTTGGGCGGACGCGGTCGCACCACGATTTACCGTGACTGCGAACTCGGGCGTTTGCCTAAACCCGTGAAAATTGGTTCCCGGCTTTACTGGAACGAGGCCGACATCGACGCCACGCTCCAAGCAAGTGCAAACGTTTAACTTCACCCCCCGCCATGCAAGGTGCATGGGCGGCGGGCGAAGCGTTTTCCTAGCACGGAATGCTTGCACCTTACGCCCAGCGCCTTGTGGCATCAACCACAAGGAATATCCCATGACAGACAAATTCTACTCAGGCGAAACGCAGGTTTTCTGGACCTGCAAGGCGTTGCTGGACGGGCGCACCATCTCGCACGCCACCGAAATCAGGGAAGTGAACGGCTGGCGTTTGGGGGCGATAATCCATCGCCTCAAAGCCGACTATGCATGGCCAATCCAAACCCGCTATCGGTCGCCAGACAACGTGGCGTTCTACAGCCTCAGTCCGGATGCTGACCGCGCCGCGTTGCGCCTTCCGCCATCGGCCAAGGCGCTGGGCCAAGGGGAGGACGCGGCATGACCCGACTGCGTATCATCCGCCTGCGTCACCGCTTTGGTATCTCAGAGGCGCAAGCGCGGCTCTATGCCGATCTGTTCTATGGAGGGCGTGGCGATGTCTGAGCGCTACAAGCTGAAACCCAAAGGCAAGGGCTGGGCAATCCTGGCCCGCAAGGGCGCAGGTGCCGCCACAGACGCGGCTTGGATAACCCTTGGCGGATGTCCCAGCCATATCGTCGCACTGCGCGTCTATCTGGCGCTCAAGATGCGCGGGGGGCGCTGATGGCAGGCAAACCCTACAAGGGCCAGAAAAGGGGGGCTGGGCGTCACGTCCAGCTTCCCGAATGGCTGCAAGCGTCGGAGGCATGGGCCACGCTGAAACCCGGCCCACGCGCGCTCTATGTCGAAATCAAGCGGCGGTTCAATGGCAGTAACAATGGGCACATCCTTCTAAGCCACCGCGACGCGGCAACTGCGCTTAGCGTCCATCGGAATACGGTCGGCCCTTACTTTGACGAGCTTCAAGACAGGGGTTTTATCCGCATGACGCAAAGCCATTACTTGGGGCCATCGGGCATCGGTCAGACATCGCACTGGGCGCTGGAGGAACTGCCGACTGACAATCTGAAATCAGCGCCAAAGAGCTTCATGTCGTGGCGCGAAAATCAGAACCCCCGCACGGAAAACAGGACACCCCGTCACAATGGTTGTGACACCCCATGCCCAGACAGGGCGCGCGACAGACGAAGCGTCCTGAAAATTGTGACGTGAAAGGCGCTTTTCACGTTCTGCGCGTCACAAAAAGCAGGACATTTATACATCTAGCCATAGGCAGGAGGCGACATGACCACACCGACGAAAGCCAAAGACAAGAAGCTGGGCGTCAAATTCAGCGGCACACCGCGCGACGGGCAACAGCTTACGATCAAAGACGAGGACACCCTCAAGAAGCTGTTTGGCACCGACATGCCTGAGATGGCTCAAAGCCTGATGCGCCATTGCTTCAAGGTGCTGAAATCAGACGAGGCCAGCGACGACCATGCGGGCAATGACGAGCGTGTGTTCATAGTGGCGGCAGTCTCAGACATCAAACCGCGCGACGGCATAGAGCGACTGCTTGCTGTGCAGATGGCCGCTACTCATGTGGCGTTGGTGCGCGCTGGGCGGTGGATGGCGAACTCGGACAATCTGGCGCAGGTGCAGGCGCACACGACGGGATTTAACAAGCTGGCGCGGACATACACCGCCCAGATGGAGGCACTGCGCAAGCACCGAAACGGCGGCAAACAGACCGTCACGGTCCAGCACGTCAACGTAGAAGGCGGTGGAAAGGCCATCGTGGCCAACGTCCAGACGGGGGAGGGTCGCACATGAAAAGTGACGCCAACCCCATGCAAAGCGCACATGCGGCCCCGAGATGCACAGCACATTCCAAACGAACTGGCTTTCTATGCAAAAATCCTGCGATTCGCGGCTGGACGGTCTGCCGGATGCATGGCGCACGGGGTGGGCATGGGCAAGGTAAGGCCAATCCCGCATATCGGCACGGGATTAGATCAAACCGCTTCTGTCTCATGAGGAGTCTCATTGCCCGTCTTCAACGGGGCGAATCCTAGCGTTTGCAGCACGTGGCGAAGCCTTAAAAAAAGGACAAACAAATTTCTTAATTGGCCCACGATTCTATGTAAGCATTGGACTGATCGAACGCATGGTGGACCTGGATGACTCGAGCTATTCTCATTTTGACGCTGATGCTCGCACTTCTCAATCTCCCGAAGGTCGCGGAATCTCAGGATTTCAGCTCCATTTTTCAGGATTTTGACGCATCGCTGCTTAGCCAGTCAGATAAGCGATTTCTGCAAGCTGCCCTTGCCTTTGAAGGTCACTACAATGGCCTTCTGGATGGCAAATGGGGCGCAATTAGTCGGCGGTCCTTTACGAACTATTCCAGAGCAGAGTTCAATACAGGACCGGAGGACTGGCATATCGCTATGCTGGCGTGGTCCTTTTTTACTTTAGCGGAGCGCGATGGGTGGGAGATTCGGTCATTATCAAATCTTGGTGTTTCGATGCTCTGGCCGAGCAACCAGCTTATAACAGACCCCCGAAGTGAGAGCTTTGAAAACTACCGTGTTCAAGGGAGCAGTCTTGCGATTTCATTGGGGCGGCAATCCGTGTCAGCCGCACAGAGAACGCACGATTTTGTGCTGAGCTCACACGGTCAATCGCCGGAGCCATATGTGCTGCGAAAACCCGATCTTGCGATAACTGGCGTCAAAACATCCAACGGCGGGGCACTTTACGGACGCTCAAATTTCGTGAATGGAGCGTGGTCAACTGTCTTGTTGTCAGCGGATAGAGCAGACACGCCAACGCTAAACGCCATGGCTTCAAGTATCGCTGTGGGGCGACCTGAACCATTGCACTTCGCGCCAGGCGGTCACTTGGAAAGCACGATCAGGAACGTGACTGCATTCCTCGAACGAGAGGAGGCCAAAGAGGCGGAAACCACAGCACGTAGCAGTGTTAGCTCTCCAGCTTCGCCTCCCTCACAAAACAGAACTGGTTCGGGAAGTGGTTTTGTCGTCTCAGCAGCTGGTCACGTCTTGACGAACGCTCACGTAGTTGAAGGCTGTCGGAATGTTTTTGTCGATGGTTTCAAAGCCGGAGTAGTCGAAATTTCGAATGAATTCGATCTCGCAGTCCTAAAAACTGAGGAAATGACATCCAAACAGGTCGCTGTTTTTTCGGCTGACTCTGCCAAGTTGAACTCTGATGTCACTGCAGTAGGGTTTCCGTATGCAGGCTTACTTGGTGGCGTCAACGTAACTCGCGGATCAGTGTCTTCGCTTAAGGGCATGCAAGGCGATTCTTCGACAATGCAAATAACCAGCCCCGTTCAGAGCAGCAATTCCGGCGGTCCGCTGCTGGCCTCGGATGGTGAAGTTGTGGGGGTTGTGGTGGCAAAGATGGACGCCGTGAAAGCCGCTGAATTGCTCGGAGATGTTCCCCAAAATGTGAACTTCGCAATTCGTGGAGAGATTGCTAGGCTGTTCTTGTCTCAGAACGGCATCAACCCGAAGCTAAGCCTTGATGACGTCTGGCTCGAGCCAGAGGAGCTCGCGACTACAGCCCAAGGGTTTACTGTCTTCATAGAATGTAAGTGAGTTGTCTTAGCTTGTGCATGCTGGACCCCTATCTAGGCTTCGGCCCACGGGCGCTCTACATCAAACTGAAGCGGCGATTTAACGGCGCAACAACGGGCGCATCATGCTCAGTCACCGGGAAGCCGCGCTTGAGATGAACGTCCATCGCAACACGATTGGCCCTTACCTGCGCGACCTGATCGACCACGGCTTTGTCCGGATCGAGCAAGGCGCGCATCTCGGCCCGTCTGGCGTGGGTATGACGGCGCTTCTGGCGCTCACCGAACTGGCGACGTGCGACGGCAAACCGGCGACACGGGATTTCGAGCGGTGGCGGAAAGAGAAAAAGCCCCGCACAAAATCCGGGCAGGGTCGGCACAAAAAACAGGACGGCGACGGCGATTCCGAAGCGGATAGCACGCGGCCCGTCCTAAAAATTGTGACGTGAGCGGGAAAAAAACCTTTGTGTCCGATGCACAGAAATCAGGACATATCTTAGATGTAGCCATCCGGCGGTGGAACCATTGCGCACCTGTGCGGGACGACCGCACCATTCATAAAGGGCTGATCAATATGATATACTGGCCTCATCAAAATACTAAATGCCTCAAGCTAACGCATCCGAAGATTTTGCAGCTTTCCGAACCAGCGCAGCAAAATGCTTTGGATTTTGCGGCTGATGATGTTGAAGGGAAACCGTTGGTCGCGATACCTCGCTTGAAGGTTTGCATATACGTTAGGGCGGTACGGTATCAAAAGTTTGCTAACATTCGTGTCGCTTGTACGATGGGCAAAGCCGATAGGCCCATCGCGTAAGCCAATACCATCGACCAGTTCTAGTTTCATTCCGTTTTCAGAAAAAACTTGCTTGATAAAATCCGCCGACCATCCGCTCTCGAACCAGCCAAATTTTCGAATGCAATAAACTGATAAGGGATCGAGTCTTAGACCCCAGTTTTTCCACCAAATGCTATTAATCGGCTCGCCTGCAATGACAATACGGCCATTCGGCGCAAGATGCCTCTCAATATTCACAATAGTTTTCCAAGGCCTTATGGAGTGATGAAGGCACTCATAGAAAAACGCCATATCAAACTTCGTATTCAAATCAAGAACGTCGAAATTAGATTGGATTACATCTATCACGTCGCCCCTGCGGTTTGCCCGCTGTCTAACGAGCTCGACAAAGTCAGGGTTTATGTCGACAGCCGTAATCTTCGCTCCGGTAAAGCTCAGCATTTCAGTGCTTAGACCCCAGCCACACCCAAGATCAAGTATCTTTGCCTTGTGCGGTAGGTTTGCGACCATTGCAGCGGTCAGTACCGCACGAGCATGACTTGCAATAAAGTCGACATCTTCCAAGGCATATGGGTTTGCGTGATTAATATGATGAGGTAGATCAAGTGGCGTGAGTTCACCTTTATCCTGATTTAGTTTCCGACCGGAAATTTCTTCATACAGTTCGATCATCTGCTCGAAGTAGGCATCTGACAGAGGGTCGAGGCTTTGATCGACGCTGACCGTCGGCTCATATTGAAAGCTTGTCACGAGGCGATCAAAGAGCGGAGAGTTCGGCCCCCCCGCCTCATCGACCAATTCAATGAATTCGGTCAAACGCCTTTGATTTACTCGGTTGATCCAGTCTGGCAAATCTTTTTGATCAGGCATTCCGCAAGGCAATCATGTATTCTTTTTGGCACCGTAGGTTAACCTTGCATCTTCCCTGTGTATTTGGCAACGACGATTTGGGGCAGGGAGAGCTCGACTGTTTTTTCCAAAGCTATGACATCTGGGCTTCAGAGTAGTAGGATTCTTCTGAGAAGGTGAACCGGATTCGCCGGTTTTCCTAATGATTTCGGCAAAATCTGGTGGCAGGCATGGGCGGTTATGGCTCAGGACGCAGTGGCTACAAGCAAAAGGCAGAGCATTGCCGCTCGCTGGACGTGAACCGCCTGCACCGCGAAGGCTGTCTACGTCCCGGCAGGCAGGGCAACTGGATCTGGTCGCGCGATGGCGAGGAAGTTGGCCGCATAGGGTACAGCGCCCACGAAGGCCGCTTCGACCTGGACTACAAGGTCCGCGTACATGGCGGCGACTGGGAAAGCATCAGCCAGCCTATCCGCTTGGCCTATGCCGATTGTCACTATGGCGGTCAGCGCCCCTATTTCGTCTGCCCCGGCGTCGTTCAGGGAAGGAATTGCTGGCGGCGCGTCGGCAAGCTGTTCTCAGGGGGCAAATTCTTTCTCTGCCGCTATTGCTACAACGTCGGCTATGCCAGCCAGACTGAGGCGCGCTATGACCGGATGCTGCGCCGTGCCAACAAACTGCGCATGGCGCTGGGCGGTGAACCCGGCACCGCCTATTGGATTGCCCCCAAGCCCAAGGGCATGTGGCAGCGCACCTATCAGCGCATGCGGTTCGAGATTGAGTGGTGCGAGGACCAAGCAAACCAAGCATTTCTCAGCAGATTTAGCCACCTTCTCAGCCCAGAGGAACGTGAGATGTATTTCGGGGATTAATCCAAGGGGGGCATCTGAAAGTTGCCGTGCATAGGTTTGGGACCGCAGCTATCAGTCAATTTCTCACGCCGTCAAACTCGACCACACATACCGAGAGGGGGATTCAGAGGGGGATTGAAATCTCTGAAACGCGCCTAACATTCTGATTAGAAACGAAACTTTAAAGAATAGTGGTGCGGGTGAAGGGACTCGAACCCCCACGCCAAAGGCGCCAGAACCTAAATCTGGTGCGTCTACCAATTCCGCCACACCCGCACACAGGCCGAAACCCTGACCGCCACCTAGCAAAAGCTGAAAGGCAATGCGAGGATAAAAAATGCGCGACACTAAGCGAATGTTGAGGTATCGTCGTTAACACCTGAGGCAGGTAATGCAGAAAGAGACGCCCATGAAACCGAATACGGTCGGGCGCGTTGGCGGAAAGACACCGCAAACGGGCCAATATTCGCCCTACGCAGCCCTTGATACCGGGCTGCTGCAAGGGGCCGTGATGCTGACACTTGATGGTGAGATTCCGGTGGAATTCCTGTCGGTCGGCGACAAGATAATCACCAGAGACAGCGGCATCGCCAAGGTGAAACACATCCAGCGCAGCACGCGCGAGGTGCAGACCATCGCCGTCGCGGCAGGATCGCTGGGCCATATGCGGCCAGAACGGGACGCCCATCTGGCAGGGGATCAGATGTGTCTGATCCGCGACTGGCGCGCGCAGGCACTGTTCGGCGCAGAACGCGCCTTGGTGGCGGCTCGGGCGTTGGTGGACGGTGAATTCATCTGCGATATGGGGCTGATCAAACAGACCATCATTCAGGTTTTCTGTGACTGTCCGCACATTCTTTATGCCGACGGTCTCGAACTGGGGACCGCTGACGCCATGCGCGCACGCGGATCGGTTTTGCACGCGGCCTGAAGCGTCCTGGACTGGACCTGAATCACCTGATGTATCAGGTTTTTGCCGAAGCGCTTTATGCGCCCAATCGCCTGAAAACCTGCGGCAACTGTTCGGGCAGGTCTTCGGCGATCAGGCCGGGGCCAAATGCACGGGCCGCTTCGCAGTGCAGCCAGACGGCCGCTTCGACAACGCAGAAGAAATCCGGTGCGGTTTCCGGTGCTGCGAGACCGGTAATCAGTCCAGCCAGCACATCCCCCGCCCCCGCTGTCGCCAGCCATGGCACCGCGCGGTCGCCGGTGGCGCTGTGCACACTTGCGCCGCCCCCCGGTTGGGCGATCACGGTGTCCTCCCCCTTGAGCAGGACAATGCACCCTGCCCGATCCGCAGCCAAGCGCACCACGTCGATCTTCGAGCGATCACTGCGTTCGGACTGGGCAAGGTCGGGGAACAGCCGGGCGAATTCGCCTTCATGCGGGGTCAGCACCGTGCGGCTGTGGCATTGGGAAAACAACGCTTCGGGGTTGTCTTCGAACGAGACCAGCGCGTCCGCGTCCAGCACAACCGCCGCTTTCCGCCATGCCCGATCGCCTCTTTGATGTGCCAAGGCCGCCGCCACCAGATTGCGGGTTTCCGGCGCGACACCCATGCCGGGGCCAAGACACAAGGCGCTCACGCGGTCATCAGCGATCTGGCAGAACGCGTCGGCATCTCGGCACGCATGCAGCATCACCGCATCAAGGTGACAGGCGTTTTCCAACACCGCGTCAGGCGGGCACAGAACAGTGACCAGCCCCGCCCCCGACCGCAGCGCCATGCGTGCCGCCAGTCGCGCCGCCCCACCGCGACCCGGCCCGCCGGCAAGAACCATCGCGTGGCCGTAGTCGTATTTGTGGCCGCTGCCGCGCAGCTTGACGATCATGGCCCCAGGCCAGATGCGCGGCGGCAGAGGATGATTGCCAAAACACGGATCAATCAATCGCGCCCGTTCGCCATCGGGGACGGTGCCGATCATTGCGCGCGCTGCCGCATCCGGCCCGGTCAGACCGATATCCAAAATCTGAACATCGCCGCAAAGGGTCGGTCCAAGACCCAGCTTGTGACCAGCTTTCAAGCTGTGAAAAGTTACCGTAAGGTGGGCCGAATTGACCCTTGTTGGCATTTTGTTTGCGCCCGACGATGGCAGCATCCCGGTGTCGAGGTTCAACCCCGAAGGGCAGTCAATCGCCAGTCGCCGTATTGTGTGGCCCCGCCTCCAGTTGCCCATCATTCGAGCCTCAAGCACCATGGCCAGATCCTCTGGGATCGAGCGTGTCAGACCTGTCCCAAAGACAGCATCGACAAAAAGATCAGGCCGGGCGCAGCCTCGGAACGCGGTCGGCTCGAAGGGCGATACGGTGCCCGAGGTCAACCAGAGGTCATGGTTGGCCTTCGCATCAGGAGGCAGTTTGGCCGCGTCACCATAGAGAAAGACATCCACATCCCAGCCGCGATCCGCCAGACGGCGCGCCACGACAAACCCGTCGCCGCCGTTATTGCCCGGACCACATAACACCATCGCGCGGTGCGACGTCTCAGACATGTCCGGCCATTTCTGGAAAACCGCATCGACGACACCGCGGCCAGCCCGCTCCATCAGTTCAAGGCCGGTCACAGCGCCCGAGTCGATCGCATCCCGTTCAATCTGGCGCATCTGCGCGGCTGTCAGCAGTTCGGTCATGGCAACCTCCGGCGTTTCACTTGTGCTCATTATTTAGGCGTAACGCTCATTAAACCGGCGGAGAGGTAAAAACCGTACCCCGCCATCCTATTCCTGCAAGCCGCAATATGGACCCTTAGCGCATGAAATGAAATCACCCCCTCAAAAGCCGAGGGTAAGTGCCATGAAAAAAATCGAAGCCATCATCAAGCCGTTCAAGCTCGACGAGGTCAAGGAAGCGCTTCAAGACGTTGGCGTTCAGGGTCTGAGCGTCATCGAGGTCAAGGGCTTCGGTCGCCAGAAAGGCCACACGGAGCTTTATCGCGGAGCCGAATATGTCGTCGACTTCCTGCCCAAGGTGAAGGTCGAGGTGGTGCTGGACGACGATCAGGTAGAGGCGGCCATCGACGCCATCGTTGCCGCGGCCAAGACCGAGAAAATCGGCGACGGCAAGATCTTTGTCTCGCCCGTAGAACAAACCATTCGTATCCGCACCGGGGAAACCGGTTCGGACGCGCTGTAAACCCACATTTATCCCGACGCGCTCCGAGCGCCCGAAATACCGCAAGAGGACAATAATACCATGAGCAACAAAGACCTACTGAAGCAGATCAAGGACGAGGACATCGACTATGTCGATATCCGTTTCACCGACCCGCGCGGCAAGTTGCAGCACGTGACGGTCGTTTCCGATCTGGTGGACGAGGATTTCCTCGAAGAAGGGTTCATGTTCGACGGCTCTAGCATCGCCGGATGGAAAAGCATCGAAGCTTCTGACATGAAACTGATGCCGGATGTGGCCAGCGCTTATATCGACCCTTTCTATGCCGAAAAGACAATCTGTCTGCATTGTTCGGTGGTTGAACCCGACACCGGCGAAAGCTACGAGCGCGACCCGCGCGGCACCGCCGAGAAAGCCGAAGCCTATCTGAAATCTTCAGGAATCGGCGATACCGCCTATTTCGGACCAGAGGCTGAATTCTTTCTGTTCGACAATGTCAAATTCTCCAACAGCATCAACAAGGTATCTTACGAAGTTGATGCATCGGATGCATCCTGGAACACCGACACCGACTACGAGATGGGCAACATGGGCCACCGCCCCGGCCTCAAGGGCGGCTATTTCCCAGTGAACCCTATCGATGAAGCCCAAGACCTGCGTGCGGAAATGCTCAGCACGATGAAGCGTCTTGGCATGAAGGTAGACAAGCACCATCACGAGGTCGCTTCCTGCCAGCACGAGCTTGGGCTGATCTTCGGGACATTGACCCATCAGGCCGACGAGATGCAGAAATACAAATACGTGATCCACAACGTCGCGCACGCCTATGGCAAATCCGCGACGTTCATGCCCAAGCCGATCTACGGCGACAACGGGTCCGGGATGCATGTCAACATGTCGATCTGGAAAGACGGCAAGCCACTGTTCGCAGGCGACAAATATGCCGACCTGAGCCAGGAGGCGCTGTGGTTCATCGGCGGCATCCTGACACACGCGAAATCGCTGAACGCGTTCACCAACCCGACGACCAACAGCTACAAGCGTCTGATCCCCGGCTTCGAGGCCCCCGTGCTGCGCGCCTATTCCGCGCGCAACCGGTCGGGTTGTGTCCGCATCCCGTGGACGGAATCGCCCAAGGCCAAGCGCGTCGAGGCGCGTTTCCCCGATCCGGCAGCCAACCCCTATCTGGCGTTCTCGGCGCTGTTGATGGCCGGTCTTGACGGCATCAAGAACAAGATCGACCCCGGTGAGGCGATGGACAAGAACCTCTATGATCTGCCCGCCGAAGAGCTCGAAGGCATTCCGACGGTTTGCGGTTCACTGCGCGAAGCGCTGGACGAGTTGCAAAAAGACATGGACTACCTGCTGGCAGGTGACGTTTTCACCCGCGATCAGGTCCAAGGGTACATCAACCTCAAGATGGGCGAAGTACACCACTACGAGCACACGCCACATCCTGTGGAGTTCGGCATGTACTACAGCTGCTGAGCCAGCTCTATTGCACACTGCGAAGGCGTCCCGGTACGGGGCGCCTTTTTCATTTCCGGTGTCGCGTCAGCCCGACCTTTCACGTTGCAACCTATCCGTTCATGGGTAATCGTGACGTCAGTGTTTCAGTCAGGGGTTTTTCGACATGCGCCATTTCGTTCGCTTTACAATCGCCGCCGCGACCCTCGCGTTCGCCGCCCCCGCAATCGCCGCGCAATGCGGCAATACAGCAGCCGGTTTCGAAGCGTGGAAAGCGGCCTTTGCCACCGAAGCGCGCAAGGCAGGCGTGAGGGAACGCGGATTGCAGGCGCTTGCGCAGGCCAGCTATGCGGCGCGAACCATTGCCGCAGACCGCAATCAGAAATCGTTCAGGTACTCGCTGCCCAAATTCCTTCAGCTGCGCGGGGCCGATACGATCGTCGCTCAGGGCCAAAAGCGCAAAGCGCGCAATGCCGGTTTCTATCAGGCGCTGGAGCAACGCTATGGTGTGCCGGCTGGCGTGTTGCTGGCAATCCACGGGATGGAAACCGGGTTTGGCGGTTTCATGGGCGATTCCGAGGTGGTATCGGCGATCACGACGCTGGCCTACGACTGCCGGCGCTCGGATTTCTTTGTGCCGCATGCTATCGGCGCGCTGATGCTGGTGGATCAGGGGGCCATCACATCCGCCACCAAAGGGGCCAAGCATGGCGAGTTGGGCCATACCCAGTTTCTGCCGGGCAACGCCTTGCGATACGGTGTGGATGCTTCCGGCGACGGGCGGGTCGATTTCTACAACGAAGCGGACGCGCTCGCCTCAACCGCGAATTTCCTGCGCAAGAAGGGCTGGCAACCGGGACAGGGTTATCAGGAAGGTCAGCCGAATTTCGCCGTCATCAAGAGATGGAATGCGGCTACGGTCTACCAACAGGCCATTGCGCTCATGGGAGCCAGGATCGGCGGCTAAACCATCGGCCTTGGCGCGGCGTGGCTGCGCCGCGATACCCATTTAGCGATCCAGATCGGCGTTTTGGGCCTGCACCACGTAAGTATGGATCGAAAAGACCACTGCCTGTGTGCGCGGCATCCGCACGATGCATTGCCTTTCGGACCGGACGAACGCCGGATTTTGCGGCCGCACCCGCTTTGGCGCTATGGAAGATCGCGGTTGATGCAGCGCCGCGTCATCGTACCAAAGCCGGTTGAACCGCCAGAGCGGCCGTCCCGCGCCGACACCATCGAAAAGCCGCTGAACACGGCGCGCCAGCATCGGGTCATATTCTTCAACCGGCGCATGAACCCCAGTAAGCGGCTGCCCCACCTTTTCCGCCAACCGCCAGCTTGCCGGAAAGCACAGGACCGCGCCGGTCAGCACATGCTCTTCGCCCCGCTTTTGCAGGACGCAGATGTCTTCCTGCACCAAATGCCCCAGCGTTCCCAACGGATCTTCGTGGTCGATCCTGACCTGTCGCCCGTCGGGACAGGTCACATTGCCCGCCGCCATCGGCCAATCCAGAATCCCCAGCGCCTGCTCGAGCACTTCACGACAGGCATCCAGCGCACGGGGCTCCATCCACAGCACATCACCGCGCTGCCCGGCAAGCAGTTGTGCGCGCAGCGCCATCTGCCCGGCATATGCGTCATCCACCCGCAGCCATTCATCTGGCGCGCAGGGGGCGACACCGGGAAGCGCCACGTCACCACACATCTCGGGCGGCAATGCCTTTTGCAGGGTCTCGGTCATTCCGCCTGTTACCCCGACTGCCATCGGTCGTCATCCGAAAACGACGAAAACGGGCGTCGCTATCTGACCAACACGCAATGAGTTTCTTTGCCAGCCTGCTGGTAGCACGCGAAGGAGCCCGCGATGAACCAGCATTTTCGAGACACCCGCAAGATTGATCCTCACGCCGGCAAATTCCTTGGTGACGGATCGCCGAACGATTCCGACCGGGTGGAGATCGGTCCGACGCGGCTCGCCTTCGATGAATGGCGCGCTGTGGGCCTGGTGCTGCCCAACCTTGACGCGATGCGCGAATATCGCTGGCGGCGGCTTACGCAGCATATCGTGGACCGCGACTATGGCGGGCTGTTGATGTTCGATCCGCTCAATATCCGCTATGCCACCGACAGCACCAACATGCAGTTGTGGAACACACACAACCCGTTCCGCGCCGTGCTGCTGTGTGCGGACGGATATATGGTGATCTGGGATTACAAGAATTCGCCGTTCCTGAGCAAATTCAATCCGCTGGTCCGCGAACAACGCTCCGGCGCGGATCTGTTCTATTTTGACCGCGGCGACAAGGTCGGCCCCGCTGCCGACAATCTCGCGCGCGAGGTGGCGGACCTGATCACGGCGCATGGCGGCGGCAACAAGAGGCTTGCTGTGGACAAGGTCATGGTGCAGGGGCTGCGATCGCTCGAACGGCAGGGGTTCGAAGTCATGGACGGCGAGGAAGTCACCGAAAAGAGCCGCTCGATCAAGGGTCCGGACGAGATCCTTGCGATGCGCTGTGCGTCACACGCCTGCGAGACAGCAGTTCAGGCGATGGAAACTTTCGCGCGCACGAACGTTCCCGCCGGCACCGCTTCCGAAGATGACATCTGGGCTGTTCTGCATGCCGAGAACATCCGGCGCGGTGGCGAATGGATCGAGACCCGGCTGCTGACCTCCGGCCCCCGCACGAACCCCTGGTTTCAGGAATGCGGCCCACGCATTGCGCAGCCCAACGAGATCATCGCCTTCGACACCGATCTCGTGGGGAGCTATGGCATATGTATAGACATAAGCCGCACCTGGTGGATCGGCCCCGACAAGCCACGCGACGACATGATTTATGCCATGCAGCACGGCGTTGAACATATCAGGCATAACATGGCCATGCTCAAACCGGGTGTGATGATCCCCGAGCTGTCGGCGAACACCCATGTCATGGATGCACAGTTTCAACGCGGCAAATACGGGTGTTTGATGCATGGTGTCGGTCTGTGTGATGAATGGCCGTTAGTGGCCTATCCTGACCGCGCGGTTGACGGTGCCTTCGACTATCCGCTGGAGGCAGGCATGGTTCTGTGCGTCGAAGCGCTGGTGTCGCCCGAGGGAGGAGACTTCTCGATCAAGCTCGAAGATCAGGTGCTCGTGACCGAGACAGGATATGAAAACCTCACGCGGTATCCCTTTGACCCCGCTCTGATGGGTGCCTGACTGCGCGCTTCAGTATTCGGCCAAAAACGCATGGAGAATCGTTGCGCGTCTGAGGCGGCGACTGGTCTGTGTCTGGTAGGCAGATCAAAAACCCGCTTGCTTCGCGACGCGCTTCGCGCAAGCCTTATGGCGCACGTCTTGTCACAGGCGGTCCGGCGGGTTATTGACTAATCCGTCAATCAAAATAAACCAACGGGAGTTTCCATCATGACCCTTCGTACCACACTGGCCGCTCTGGCCCTCAGTACCGCCGCCACCTCCGTTCTGGCCAATTGCGACGAGGTTACGTTCTCTGATGTCGGCTGGACCGACATTACCGCCACCACCGCGACGGCGACACTGATCCTCGAGGCGCTCGGATACGAGACGGAAACGAAATTGCTTGCCGTGCCAGTGACATATGCTTCGATGGCAAAAGGCGATATCGACGTGTTCATGGGCAACTGGATGCCCACGATGGAGGCGGACATCGCCCCCTACCGCGAGGCCGGGACCGTCGACACCGTGCGTGCGAACCTTGAAGGTGCCAAATATACGCTGGCCGTGAATGCCACCGCCGCCGAGCTGGGGATCAAGGATTTCGCCGATATCGCGGACCATGCAGAGGCGCTTGACGGCAAGATCTATGGAATCGAGCCCGGCAACGACGGTAACCGTCTGATCCAGAGCATGATCGAAGGCGACAGTTTCGGTTTGGCTGATTTCAAAGTTGTCGAAAGCTCCGAACAAGGGATGCTGGCGCAGGTTGACCGGCTGTCCAAAAGGGGCGAGCCCATCGTCTTTCTCGGTTGGGAACCGCATCCGATGAATGCCAATTTCGACATGAGCTATCTGACGGGCGGCGATGATTTCTTCGGGCCTGATCTGGGCGGATCGACGGTCTATACCAACACCTCCGCCGGATATGTGGAGGCGTGCCCGAATGTCGGTGCGTTGCTGAACAATCTGGAATTCACCTTGGCGATGGAGAACCAGATCATGGGCGCGATCCTTGATGACGGGGCCGATCCGCGCGAGGCGGCAGCGAACTGGCTGAAAGACAATCCGGGCGTCCTGGACAGCTGGCTCTCCGGCGTGACCACCAAGGATGGCGGCGACGCGATGGCCGCAATCAAGTCCGAACTGGGCCTGTAAACCGAGGTGTGATTACCAGATAGCAGCGCGGGGCCTCGTCCCGCGCTGATACCATGTGCGAAAGGGGCTCCGATGCTCGACTGGCTGACTGACAACAAGATCCCGCTGGGCAGATGGGCCGCAGACGGCTTTGACTGGCTGCAAAGCGTCGGCGGGCCGTTCTTCGACGGGCTTGCCGCCGCGCTCGAGACGCTGATCGACGCGATCCTGTGGGTTCTGCAATCGCCGCATCCCTTTATCATCATCGCTGCATTCGTCGCCATCACATGGTTTCTTCAACGCAGCTGGAAGGTCTGTCTGTTTGTAGCGCTTGGTTTTCTGTTCATCCTCAATCAAGATTACTGGGAGGAAATGTCCGAAAGCCTCACGCTCGTCCTGTCGGCCTGCGTCGTGTGTATGGGCATTGGCGTGCCGATCGGCATCGCCGTCGCCCATCGCCCCAAGCTTTATGCTTTTCTGCGGCCCGTGCTCGATCTGATGCAAACCCTGCCCACCTTCGTTTATCTGATCCCCGCAATCGTGTTTTTTGGCATCGGCATGGTGCCCGGCCTGATCGCGACCGTGATCTTTGTGCTGCCCGCACCCATACGTCTGACCCAGCTTGGGGTGGCGTCAACCCCGCAGAACCTGCTCGAAGCGGCGCAGGCTTTTGGGGCCACCCGGCGGCAGACGCTGTGGAAGGTCGAGCTTCCCTATGCATTTCCGCAGATCATGGCGGGTCTGAACCAGACCATCATGCTGTCGCTGTCGATGGTGGTCATTGCCGCCCTCGTGGGGGCTGACGGCCTTGGCGTGCCGGTGGTGCGTGCGCTCAACTCGGTCAACACTGCGCTGGGGTTTGAATCAGGCATGGTCATCGTGGTCGTCGCCATCATGCTGGACCGTATTCTCAAGGTGGACCGCAAATGAGCGCTGTTATATTCGACAAGGTCTCCATCGTCTTCGGCGACAACCCCGAAGAGGCCCTGCCCCTGATGGATGCTGGCAAGACACGCTCCGAGATACAGGAAGCGACAGGTCAGGTGCTGGGTGTGCATGACTGCTCGCTCGACGTGGCCGAAGGCGAGATTCTCGTGCTGATGGGCCTTTCCGGCTCCGGCAAGTCGACCCTGCTGCGGGCGGTCAATGCGCTCAACCCCGTGGTGCGCGGCAACGTGCAGGTCCGCGACGGCCGGTCGCTGAAAGACGTCACCAACGCCGACCCCCGAACCCTGCGCCGCCTGCGCCTGTCGACCGTCGCGATGGTTTTCCAACAGTTCGGCCTGCTGCCGTGGCGCAGCGTGCGCGAAAATGTGGGCCTGGGGCTGGAGTTGGGCGGTATGCCTGCATCCGAGCGGCGCGAAAAGGTCGACCGCCAACTAGAACTCGTGGGGCTTTCCGATTGGGCCGAACGCCGCGTCGGGGAATTGTCGGGCGGCATGCAGCAGCGGGTGGGCCTCGCCCGCGCCTTCGTGACGGACGCACCGATCTTGCTGATGGACGAGCCGTTTTCCGCGCTCGACCCGCTGATCCGCGCCCGGCTGCAAGATGAATTGCTGGACCTTCAGCGCAGCCTCAAACGCACCATCATCTTTGTCAGCCATGACCTCGACGAGGCATTCAAGCTGGGCGACCGCATCGCGATCATGGAAGGGGGTCGCATCATCCAATGCGGCACCCCGCGCGAGATCTTTTCCAACCCTGCCAACACCTACGTCGCCGATTTCGTGGCGCATATGAACCCGCTTGGGGTTTTGCGCGCCCGCGACGTGATGACCGATGCCAAGCAGGTTTCGGACAGCGCCCACAGCGTCGATGCGGACATGAAGATCCGCGCCCTGATGGATTATTTCGACGAATCCATCCCCAGCGTTGCCGTGGTCGAAGAAGGTCAGGTTCTGGGTCACGTCACCAAGGATTCGATCCTCGACAACCTGATCGTGAAACACCGCGGGTAGGATCGGCGCGCGTTGGGGTTACTGGCCCAACGCCTGACCCAGATCATCCATCAGATCGCCGGCATCCTCGATCCCGACCGACAGGCGCAGCAGGCCTTCGGGAATGCCCGTGTGCGGTTCGATTGTGTGGCGATGCTCGACCAGGCTTTCCACACCGCCCAGTGAGGTGGCACGGTGAAAAAGCTTCATTTTTCCAGCAGCTTGTAGCGCGTTCTTCGCACCGCCTTTGACCACGAAAGACAACAGCGGCCCAAAACCGCCCGTCATCTGCTGAACGGCCAGCGCATGCCCGGTGTGGGACGGCAGTCCGGGGTACAAGACGGTTTCCACCGCTGGATGGTCCTGTAGAAATTCCGCCAGTTTCAATGCGTTGGCGGACATTCTTTCCATACGAAGCGGCAACGTCCGCATGCCGCGCAACAGCAGCCACGCTTCGAACGGACCCAGTACGGCACCGGCCATGTCGCGATCCGCGTGCACCGCCTGCCAGAGCGCGCTTTGCCTGTTCGCGACCGCCAGCGCACCGGCCAATACGTCGGCATGTCCGTTCAGCCCCTTCGTCGCGGAATGCATCACAACGTCCGCACCAAACGACAGCGCCCGCGTCAGCACAGGCGTTGCCGTCGTCATATCCGCGATCAACGCACCCCCCACAGCGTGAACGGCGTCCGCCGCCGCCTTCAGATCGACGATGCGAAGCCACGGGTTCGATGGCGTTTCGATCCACGCAAGATGGGGGCGGTGTTTTTCGCAAGCCGCTGCAAAGGCACCGGTATCGGCCGCCTCGATCTCGACCAGCTCGATTCCGCGCCGCGCGCAGAAGTCGCGGATCCAGGCGGTCGTGCCCCAGTAAATCTGTTGCTGCACCAGCACGCAGCCGCCATTCGGAACCGTGCGGAACACCGCCGCGACAGCCGCCATGCCTGAGGGGAACACCATCGCATCCTGCGCCCCTTCGAGCTGCGCCAGCAGATCTTCGACGATGCGCCCGTTCGGTGCGTGCGAGCGCAGATAGGTGTTCCCGTCCGCCAACGGCACGTAATCCGCATCGCGCACGAAGGTCGTCGCAGGGTAAATTCCCGGCACCACCCCACCGCTGCCAAAATCGATCGCTCCCCCCGCCCGAGCGGCAAGTGTTGCAGGGTTCAGCGCGGTCTTGGGCAAGTCGGTCATCGGGGTATTCCTCTTTGTTTGCGCAATTACTACGCCGCCGCCGTGACGCTTGCAATTATCGCGTCACAGGGCCGTTACATCGGCTCCAGCGCCCTTGAAACACCCCCGCCCTTACCCCACCCTTGCACCACACCAAAGGAGCATTCCATGCCAACCGAGCGCATCACATTTCCCGGCCACGATGGCAGCACCCTCTCCGCGCGACTTGACATGCCAGGCGGGCCGCATCTGGCAACCGCGCTGTTTGCGCATTGCTTTACCTGTGGCAAGGACATCGCGGCGGCGCGCAGAATCGCGGGGCGCCTGTCGGCGATGGGCATCGCCGTGCTGCGGTTTGATTTCACCGGGCTGGGTCACTCCGAAGGGGAATTTGCCAACACGTCCTTCACGTCCAACGTGGACGATCTGCTGGCCGCCTGCACCTACCTGAGCGATCGCGGCATGGCACCCACGCTGCTGGTCGGGCATAGTCTGGGGGGTGCGGCAGTCTTGAAGGCGGCGTCGCAGTTGCCGCATGTCAAAGCCGTTGCAACCCTTGGCGCGCCGTTCGATCCGGGCCACGTGACCCATAATTTCGCCGGTGCGCTTGATCACATCGCCGAGAACGGAACAGCCGAGGTCAGCCTTGGCGGGCGCGCGATCACCATCGGCAAGGCATTCATTGACGATGTCGCAGCAGAGCGGCTGGGCCCGGCCATCAAAGACCTCGACGCCGCCCTTCTGATCCTGCACGCCCCGCGCGATACAGCTGTCAGCATCGACAACGCCAGCCAGATCTTTCTTGCTGCGAAACACCCCAAGAGCTTTGTTTCGCTGGACAGTGCAGACCATCTGGTTTCATCAGCCGAAGACGCCGAATATGCCGCACAGATCATCGCCGCATGGGCCGCGCGCTACATCAAGCTGTCACCACCTGCCCCGCCGCCGGGCGCGCCCGAAGGGGTGGTGCGGGTATCCGAGGCGGACCCGGCCGGCTTTCTGCAGGACGTCGCCTCGGGTCCGCATCATCATGCCCTGGCGGATGAACCGCTGGCCTATGGCGGGACCAACCGCGGCATGTCGCCCTATGGCTTCCTGTCCGCCGGTCTCGGGGCGTGCACGTCGATGACCATCCGCATGTATGCCCGCCGCAAGAAATGGCCGCTGACCCACGTCAGTGTCGATGTTTGCCATGACAAGGTGCATGCACAGGATGCCGAAACCGGTAACGGTGAAAAGATCGACACCTGGCGACGACGCATCACGATCACCGGCGATCTGGACACCGACCAGCGCAAGCGTCTGCTTGAGATCGCGGATAAATGCCCGGTGCATCGCACGCTGGAGAGGTCGTCGACCGTCATCACCGAACTCATGGACAGCCAGCAGGCAGATTGATCCAGGTCAAGGCGCGTCAGGCGGTAAATCCATAGTCTCCTTGAGATCGGTCAAGGGAGGCAATGATGGGACTGTTTTCGAAATTGAACAAAAGCGCCGCGTTGATGAACGGCATGGCGCAACGCGTCGGCGTTGATCTGTCGGCGGGCATGCTGACGTCTACGCACCAGGCAGCACCGGCATATCGGAACCTGGTCCTGCGCTGTGCAGGCTGTTCGGAGCAGGCTGCCTGCGAGGTTCTTCAGGCGGATCACGATCATCTGGATGCAGCGCCGGGGTATTGCCGGAATGCGGACCGGATGAACGCCAAAGACTGAAGCCACAGCCGCTCGCGACACGATCCTGCCAGCAGATTTCTCGGTTTCCGGAACGTTGCCGACATGCGTGTTGGCCCCGCCAATCGCCGCATGGGTGGCGGCGGCGCTTGTTCTCGGGCGCGCCTCGGTTTATGCCGCGCGCAACAGCCCGTAGACAGATGCAAAGGTACGCCCATGATCCCCCGCTATTCCCGCCCCGACATGGTAGCCATATGGAGCCCTGAAACAAAGTTCCGCATCTGGTATGAGATCGAGGCGCATGCCTGTGACGCCATGGCCGATCTTGGAGTGATCCCGCGCGCCAACGCGGACGCGGTCTGGAAGGCCAGAGACGTGGAATTCGACGTCGCCCGCATCGACGAAATCGAGGCCGTGACCAAGCATGACGTCATCGCATTCCTGACCCATCTGGCCGAGCATGTGGGCAGTGACGAAGCCCGCTTCGTGCATCAGGGGATGACGTCATCGGATGTTCTAGACACCTGTTTCAACGTGCAGCTCACCCGAGCAGCCGACATCCTGATTGCGGACGTCGAGGCGCTCTTGGCCGCGCTCAAGCGCCGCGCGTTGGAGCATAAGGACACCGTGCGCATCGGACGCTCCCATGGGATCCACGCGGAGCCCACGACGATGGGCCTGACCTTTGCACGCTTTTACGCCGAAATGGACCGCAATCTGGCCCGCTTGCGCGTTGCGCGCGACGAGATTGCGACCGGTGCGATCTCCGGCGCGGTTGGCACTTTTGCCAATATCGATCCGCGCGTCGAAGAACATGTCTGCGCCAAGTTGGGCCTGACGCCGGAACCGATCAGCACACAGGTCATTCCCCGCGACCGTCACGCTGCGTTTTTTGCGGCATTGGGTGTCGTGGGCAGCAGCATCGAGAACATCGCGATCGAAATCCGCCACATGCAGCGCACCGAAGTCCTTGAGGCGGAAGAGTTCTTTTCCGCCGGCCAAAAAGGTTCATCTGCGATGCCGCATAAACGCAACCCGGTGCTGACCGAAAACCTGACCGGTCTGGCGCGTCTCGTCCGCATGGCCGTGGTCCCTGCGATGGAAAACGTGGCGCTCTGGCACGAGCGCGACATCTCGCATTCCTCGGTCGAACGCAACATCGGACCGGACACGACAATCACCCTGGACTTCGCGCTGGCGCGCCTGACACAGGTGGTCGACAAGCTGTTGATCTATCCTGACAACATGCTGGCCAACATGCATAAATTTCGCGGCCTCGTCATGTCCCAGCGGGTTCTGCTGGCGCTGACCCAGGCCGGCGTCAGCCGCGAGGACGCCTATCGGCTTGTACAGCGCAATGCGATGCGCGTCTGGGAAGAAGGAAAGGATTTCAAGACGGAGCTTTTGGCCGATGAGGATGTGCTTGCCGCTCTGGGTGCCGACGAGATCGAGGAAAAATTCGATCTTGGATATCACACCAAGCATGTGGACACAATTTTCGCGCGCGTTTTCAAAGACTAACGCGGGCGAGCATTGAATGCTTTTGCGAATCCACGAAAATAGGCTACCTTTGCGACGCATATCAAAGGAGTAAGGCCATGAAACTGAGAATTGCTTCCATCGCGCTGGTTTTGGCGTTGGCACCGCCGCTTTCGGCAGCAGCCGGGTGTGATCGCGGCCATGAAAAGCAAGCGCAATCCTGCGCGGCTGGCACTGTATTCGACGCCAATACGGGCAGTTGCGTCACCGATCCGACCACGTCCTAGCGGCTGTACGCTGCATTACCGGGCCTTGATCTGGCCTTCTCCGGTCGCGCCATTTCTTTTGCGCGACCGCTGCTTTTGACGCTGGTGTTTTGCGTTTGTTCACTTTTTTCCGTCAAGAACAAACCGTGATCCACGGAGCAGCATGATGATGAACGATCTGGCCCTTCCCGGCAGTTTTCCCGCCCTTCCCACCATGGGCGGCACCCCGGCCCCGCTCAGCCGACGGGCGAAAGCGGCGATTGTTGTTCGTTTGATGGTGAATGACGGGGCGGACATCCCGTTGGAGGAATTGCCGGACGAGTTGCAGGCACGGCTGACCCATCAGATGGGGTCGATGCGCACCGTAGACCGCAGCACTCTGGCCGCGGTCGTGGACGAATTCATCGAAGAGCTTGAGAAAATCGGCCTGACCTTCAAGGGCGGGATCGCCGGTGCGCTCAATGCGCTCGACGGCAAGATCAGCCGCCAGACCGCCGCGCGACTGCGCAAGGAGGCGGGCGTGCGAGCGTCGGGCGATCCGTGGAAGCGGCTGCGGGAACTGGGCCCGGAAAAGTTGTTGCCGGTGCTGCTAAACGAAAGCGTCGAGATCGCAGCAGTGATGCTGTCCAAGCTCGACGTGCCGATTGCGGCGGAACTGCTGGGAAGGCTGCCCGGACCGCAAGCCCGGCGCATCACCTACGCCGTGTCGCAGACAGCCGCCGTGACGCCGGAGGCTGTAGACAGGATCGGTCTGTCGTTGGCGGCGCAGCTGGACACGCAACCGGTATCGGCCTTCGATTCCAATCCGGTTGAACGCGTGGGCGCGATCCTTAATTCTTCGACCACATTGACCCGTGACGACGTCCTGACCGGCCTTGATGAAACGGATCAGGGCTTTGCCAATGCCGTACGCAAGGCAATCTTTACCTTCGGCAACATCGCTGCGCGCATCGCCCCTCGCGACATCCCGCGCGTTCTGCGTGATGTGGACCCGGGCCAGTTGATCATTGCGCTTGCCGGTGCCGAGGACGCAGGGTTTGCCAAATCCCGTGATTTCATTCTGGAGAACATGTCGGGCCGCATGGCCGATCAGTTGCGCGAGGAAATCGCCGAGGCCGGCCAGATCAAGCCCGCCGATGCCGAAGAAGCAATGGCCGCCATGGTCGCCACGATCCGCAAGATGGAGCAGAACGGTGATCTGTTGCTGATCGTCGAGGAAGACGGCGAAGACTGACTTGCGGCTGCTGGCTTGTTGCGCCGCGGATCAGCGGCTATGTCTGGTTCGACCGCTCTTGCGACCGGAGGCACATGCCAGCGCCCGAACCCTCAGTTTCCGCCCACCTGCGATCACGCAGCCTTCGTGATTTCGGCCATTACCTGACCAATCTCGTCGTCGTCGGCATCATCAGGACCGCGTTGGCCCTGCCCTACAGGACGCGCATTTCTGTCGTAGGACGGCTGGTGCAGCATGTTCTGGGGCCTTTGGCAGGCTACCAAAAACGTGCGCTGCATAATCTGGAGCTGATCTGGCCGGAGATGCCGGTCGCCCAGCGCCGGCAGATTGCCTCGCGATGCCTAAACAATCTGGGGCGGACCTTTATCGAAAACTACTCGGCCCGCGATTTCCCTGCCCGGATGGCGGATAACCAGTTGGCGGGGCCGGGTTTTGCCGCGCTGCGCGAGGCGGCGCAGGACGGTCGGCCCGTGATATTGGTCACTGGCCATTTCGGCAATTACGAAGCCACGCGTGCGGCGCTCGTGGCACGTGGCTATCCGGTCGGCGGGCTTTACCGTGATATGGCCAACCCCTATTTCAACGACCACTACGTCCGCACGATGGAGGCTTTCGGCGGCCCCGTTTTCCCGCAGGGTCGGCGCGGCACCGCAGGTTTCGTGCGCCACCTCAAGGACGGTGGACAGCTTGTTTTGCTCTTTGACCAACACGTCTTCGGTGCGCCACCGCTCGACTTTCTGGGCCAACCCGCAAATACCGCCTTGTCCGCCGCCGAACTGGCGCTGCGTTATGGGGCCGAGCTGATCCCGTTTTATGGCATCCGGCAGCCCGACGGATTCACCTTCGAGACCGTGCTGGAAGCCCCGGTGGCGCACAGTGATCCGGTGACGATGACGCAGGCTTTGAACGACAGTCTGTCCGCGCGTATCCGCGCGACACCCGACCAATGGTTCTGGGTGCATCGCCGCTGGCGCATTCACGACAACTAGGGTTCAGTCGACCCGCGCGGCGGCAATGATCGGACCTGCACCCGCCTGCTGGATCAACACGACTGCGGGATCGTCTGACGGCGCGCCCACCTCAAGTTCCAGTGGCGATTTCCCGTCCCACTGCCCCACGACTTTCCAGCCATGGGCGATATTGCTGTATTCGATGGTCTTGCCACGGTTCTCACCGCGCGTGATATGCGTCGTTGCCGAGGGCATCAGCCCCAGCACATGAACATCGAACGGCCCTTTCAGCGCGGCCTCGGCCTGTACGGCAATGTGCAAACGATCACCGCTGCGTGCCACCATCAACGCTGCCTGACGTGGCCGGGCCCTGTGCTCCGCAATCGCTTCGGCAAGCGCCATGGGTTTCGCGCCCACGATGTCGGTCTGTCCGTTGACGATCATTTCAGGCGTATAGACGGTATTGCGCCGACCTGCATCGGCATAGGCCCGTTGACGATCTGAGTGGGCGGGATTACCGAATTCATCCTTCCAGCCGATATAATCCCAATAATCCACGTGCAGCGCTATCGTAATCACATCGGACCGCCCGTACAGCTCTTGCAGCATCTCATCCGCCGGCGGACAGCTTGAACAGCCTTGGGACGTATAAAGCTCAACTACCACGGGGTGTTGTTCTGCCGATACGGGAAGTGCAGCGCATATTGCCATGGCGGCAAACAATCTGACGAGACGGTTCATGTGATTCCAATTCTGCCGGTGGCGTCCGGCTTTTTTAACGACAGGCACTTGAAATAACCAATCAACCTTTGTTGAGAGGCTGCATGCGCCTCCTGCGGGCCTGATCGCTCAAATTCGGTACACAATGGTATACAAATTTGCGCCCAATCCGGTGATAGCAGTTGAAAAACAGCGGCCCATGCGTCATCTAGGCGTCAATTCTCTGCCTCATTCATAGCTTTGCAAGGGAGCCACCCATGACGATCATTGTCGGTCAGGACACAGCCAAAACCCGCAAGACGATTAACGCCAACGGCAAGTCCGTCGCGTTCTATTCCATTCCCGCCGCGACGGAGGCGGGATTGGGAGATTTCTCCAAACTCCCCGCCGCGTTGAAAGTGGTGCTGGAAAACATGCTCCGCTTCGAGGACGGCAAGACCGTCACCGTCGACGACATCAAGGCCTTCGCCGAATGGGGGGCCATGGGCGGCAAGAACCCGCGCGAGATCGCCTATCGCCCTGCACGCGTGCTGATGCAGGATTTCACCGGTGTGCCCGCCGTTGTCGATCTCGCCGCGATGCGTGACGGTCTGGTGGCTTTGGGCGGTGACGCGGACAAGATCAATCCGCTCAATCCTGTTGATCTGGTTATCGATCACTCCGTCATGATCGACGAATTTGGCAACCCGCGCGCCTTCCAGATGAACGTGGACCGCGAATACGAACGCAATATCGAGCGCTATACATTCCTCAAGTGGGGTCAGAAGGCATTCAACAATTTCCGCGTCGTCCCTCCGGGCACAGGCATTTGCCATCAGGTAAATCTTGAGTATCTGGCGCAAACCGTCTGGAGCGACAAGGATCAGAACGGCGAAGAAGTCGCATATCCTGACACGCTCGTCGGCACCGACAGCCACACCACGATGGTCAACGGCATGGCGGTTCTGGGCTGGGGCGTTGGCGGGATCGAGGCCGAAGCGGCGATGCTGGGCCAGCCGATTTCGATGCTGATCCCCGAAGTTGTCGGATTCGAACTGACCGGCCAGATGATGGAAGGCACTACCGGCACCGATCTGGTGCTCAAGGTCGTCGAGTTGCTGCGCGAAAAGGGCGTGGTGGGCAAATTCGTGGAATTCTACGGCAAGGGTCTGGACAATCTGCCGCTCGCCGATCGCGCGACGATTGCCAACATGGCCCCCGAATACGGTGCCACCTGCGGCTTCTTTCCGATTGACGGCGAAACGCTGCGCTATCTGCGCACCACGGGCCGCGACGAGGACCGGATCGCGTTGGTCGAAGCCTATGCCAAGGAAAACGGCATGTGGCGCGACACGGATTATGCGCCGATCTATACCGATACGCTCAGCCTCGACATGGGGACGATCGTGCCTGCGATCTCCGGTCCCAAGCGGCCGCAGGATTACATCGCGCTGACCTCGGCCCACACTGCGTTTGCCGAATACGTGAAAGGCGTTCGCGCGGGCAAGGACGCGTCCGTCAGTGCCGAAGTGCGTTGGGAAGGTGAAGGTGGTCAACCCGAACCACAAGATATCCCCGGCGACGAAGGCAATCACAAGCGCGGCTATGTTTCCGCCAAGAATGGCACCTATCAACTGCATGACGGATCCATCGTGATCGCGTCGATCACTTCATGCACCAACACCAGCAACCCTTACGTCATGATCGGGGCAGGTCTGGTCGCCCGCAAGGCGCGCGAAAAGGGTCTGACCCGCAAACCTTGGGTCAAGACATCCCTCGCACCCGGTTCGCAGGTCGTGTCCCACTATCTCGAAGCCGCTGGCCTGCAAGAAGATCTGGACGCCATCGGCTTCAACCTCGTGGGCTATGGCTGCACCACCTGTATCGGCAACTCCGGCCCGCTGGAGCCGGAGATCAGCAAAGCGATCAACGATTACGATCTGATCGGGACGTCCGTTCTGTCGGGCAACCGCAACTTCGAAGGCCGGATCAGCCCAGATGTGCGCGCCAACTACCTCGCGTCGCCACCGCTGGTGGTTGCCTATGCGCTGGTCGGTGACATGAACTGTGATCTGGCGAATGGTGTGCTGGGTCAGGACAAGGAAGGCAACGATGTCTACCTGCGTGACATCTGGCCCACAAACAAGGAAATTGCCGAACTGGTCGAACAGACCGTGACGCGCGCCAGTTTCCAGGAAAAATACGCCGACGTCTTCAAAGGCGATGAGAAATGGCAGAAAGTCGAGACGACGGACGCCAAGACCTACGACTGGCCGCCGCAATCGACCTATGTGCAGAACCCGCCCTATTTCCAGGACATGTCACCCGAGCCTGGTACGATCAGCAACATCAAGGATGCCAAGGTTCTGGCGCTGCTGGGCGATATGATTACCACCGACCACATCTCTCCGGCCGGTTCGTTCAAGGAAACGACGCCCGCGGGCCAGTATCTGGTGGAACGTCAGGTGCCGGTGCGTGAATTCAACTCCTACGGTTCGCGCCGCGGCAACCATGAAGTGATGAT
This sequence comes from Sulfitobacter sp., assembly GCA_024637305.1. Classification (GTDB taxonomy): domain Bacteria; phylum Pseudomonadota; class Alphaproteobacteria; order Rhodobacterales; family Rhodobacteraceae; genus Sulfitobacter. The sequence continues at coordinate 3,860 of JAGXFI010000031.1, read as the reverse complement.
GCGCGGCACCTTCGCCAACATCCGCATCAAGAACGAGATGCTTGATGGTGTCGAGGGCGGCTATACCAAGGGGCCGGACGGCACGCAGATGTCGATTTTCGATGCCGCGATGAAACATCAGGAAAACGGCACAGCGCTGGTGATCTTTGGTGGTGAACAATACGGTGCGGGTTCTTCGCGCGACTGGGCGGCAAAGGGTACGGCGCTGTTGGGCGTCAAGGCCGTGATCGCGGAGAGCTTCGAGCGGATTCACCGGTCCAACCTTGTGGGCATGGGCGTCATCCCGTTCGAATTCACAGGCGGCGACTCGCGCAAATCCCTCGGTTTGACGGGCGAGGAAACGGTCAGCATTTCCGGCCTCGACACGATCAAGCCTTTGCAGGAAGTGCCGTGCGAGATCACCATGGCGGACGGCACGGTCAAGAAAATCATGATCAAGTGTCGGATCGATACCGCGATCGAGATCGAATATATCGAACATGGCGGCGTTCTGCATTACGTGCTGCGCAATCTGGCGAAGGATGACCAGATCGCAGCGGAGTGAAATCGCTAACAAACCTCGGGCCGCTGCGAAAGCAGCGGCCCGAAACCTTCTGGATCAGCGCCAATCTGACCAGTCAGGATACGCCCGATAGCATTTTTCGATGAGAGCTATTCGGCGGCCATCGCTTTTTTCAGGGCAGGCAAAAACCGCTGTTCGTAATCTGACCCGACCAGCGGACCTGCATAGCGGAAAAGTACCTTGCCTTCTCCGTCCAGAATGAACGTCTCGGGCGGTGCGGTGACGCCCCAATTGATTGCAGTGCGGCCTTGCGGGTCAAAGCTGACACCGATGAACGGGTTGCCGTCGTCCTCAAGATATTTCGTCGCCGTGCCAGCCTGATCCTTGAAGTTGATCCCGATGATGGGAATACCGTCAGCCTGCATTCTCAACAGGTTCGGATGCTCTGCGCGGCATGGCGGGCACCAGCTGGCCCAGAAATTGACCAACGTCACCTCGCCCGATGCCAGCATTTCCGTTGTGGCTGGCGGAAATCCTTCGAGCGATCGCTCCGGGAGACTCGGCGCTGCGAGGCCAATCAGGGTGGAGGGCAGCGCCTCGGGGTCGTCGCGGAACATGCCGACGGCGGCCAGTGCGACGAAGGCGGCAAAGATCAGCGGCGGGGCAATCATCATCGGGCGCAGCCTAGCCATTTCGGCGGGTCTCCTCTTCGGCGTGGCGCAGGTCGGCGCGGGCACGGCGGTCGCGCGCAATGCTCAGGCCCAACAGCGCGGCAAGCAGCAGTAGCGAAACGCCATAGGCCGACAGCACTTCGAAAGCGTATTTTCCAAGCTCCGGCATCATGCCCCGCGCGCCCCCCGCGCCAGTAATGCCCGCGTGCGGCGCAGGCGGATTTCAGTGCCGGTGCGGTAAAGAACCAGCGCCACGAAGAGCATCCCGAAACCGATCATGCAGATCACCAGCGGGATAAAGAAAACATCGGAAACCGTCCGCGCGCCGGTCGCGACCGGGACAGAGGTGCCCTGATGCAGCCCCTGGTTCCAGAAATGCACCGCGTAGCGCGATAGCACCGCGAATACCGACCCGACGAGGCACAACACCGATGTAAGGTCGGCAGCGGTATCAGGGTCTTCGATGGCTTCCCAAAGGGCTATATAGCCAAGATAGAACAGAAACAGGATCAGAAACGACGTCAGGCGCGGATCCCATGCCCACCACGTCCCCCACATCGGTTGCCCCCACAGCGCCCCTGTCGCCAGCGCGATCACGGTCATGACGGCCCCCACAGGGGCCGCAGCCTTGGCGGCCAACGCGCTGACATGGTGGCGGCGGATGAGCCATATCAACGAAGTGACCAGCATCATGAACCAGGCGTTGATCGCCATCAGCGCGGACGGAACGTGCAGAAAGATGATCTTTACGGTCGATCCTTGCCGGTAATCGTCCGGCGTGGCGAAAAACCCCCAGATCAGTCCTGTCGCCACGCACAGGCCTGCAAACACCCAAAGCGCGGGTAAGACCCGTTCACTGAGGCGCAGAAACTTGACCGGATTGGCGTATTCCCAAAGAGACATATTGGCTATCTAGACCTCTGCAAGCGTGCGCTCAATGGGCAAATCATCGCATCACCGCAAGTTCATCCGCAGGGCTGCGGACGCGGCGAAGGGGAGAAGCGCAATGCAGCCAAGGCTGAGCCCCGTCAGCATCAGAAGCGGCGTCGCCGGATCCAACCCCGCTGCACCGCGCCGCGCGGCCTCAGCCCCGAAAATCAGCGTCGGCACATAAAGCGGCAGAACCAGCAGCGAAAGCAGCAAACCACCGCGTTTGATGCCGACCGTCAGGGCGGCACCGAAGACGCCGATCATCGACAGCGCGGGCGTGCCCAGCAACAGCGACACCACGAGCCAGCCATACCCCGCGCCGGGAAGGTTCAGCAGCACGCCAAGCGCTGGTGCGGCAACGACCAGAGGCAGCCCCGTCGTTATCCAATGCGCCAGCCCCTTGACCGCCAAGGCCCCTTCCAGCGGAATCGGTGCCGTCGCCAACACATCCAGCGAGCCATCCTCAAAATCCAGTGCCAGCAGGCGGTCGAGCGACAGCAGGCACGCGAGCAACGCCCCAAGCCACAAAATCCCCGGCGCGATTGTGCCCAGCAGCGTCGATTGCGGCCCCACGCTGAACGGGACCAATACCGTGAGGATCAGAAAGAACGCGAGGCCAAGACCAAATCCGCCCCCTGCCCGCAGCGCGAGCCGCAGATCACGCAACAGCAGCGCGATCACAAGAACGCCTCGTCGCTTGCCCCGTGACGCGCGTCGGGGGCTGCGCGGTACGGGGTCAGGTCCAGCGTTTCCGCCTGTAGGCCGAGGTCGATATGGGTCGCCAGTATAGCAGATCCACCGCCAGCCAGATGCGCGTCGACCGCGCCCGCAAACATCGCGACTGCGTCCGTGTCCAGCGACACCGTAGGCTCGTCCAGGAGCCACACGGGGCGCTGTGTGACCATCAACCGCGCAAGCCCCGCGCGCCGTTTTTGCCCGGCAGACAACGTCCCGGCCAAGCGGTCGCGAAGCGGTTCCAGCGCATAGGCCGCGAGCGCCGCCGTGATATCATGCTCGCCATAGACCCGTGCCCAGAAACGCAGGTTTTCGGACACGCTCAGCATCGCCTTCAGACCGTCTGCGTGAGCACCGTAGGCGACACGATCCTCCGCGCCGTCGATGGTTCCGCGCAGGGGGGGCTGCAACCCCGCAATCGTGCGCAGCAATGTCGTCTTGCCAGCCCCATTCGGCCCCCGCAGGATCAGCGCCTTGCCCGCATCCAGACGCAGCGTCACGCCCGTCAGGACAGGCACGCCACCACGTGCGACAGTCAGGTTCTGAACAAGAAGCGTCACCCGTCAGACCGGCAACATCGCCAGCGCGATCCGGCGGCCTTCGCTCAGCAGAACGTTGTAGGTCCGGCACGCTGCCGGAGAGGCCATCGCTTCGACGCCGATGCCTGCGTCCTCCAGTGTGCTGCGCAGGTCCACCGGCAAATGCGCGACGTCGGCACCGGTGCCGACAAAGATGACATCGACCTTGCCCAGCAGTGCGAGCAGCGGCGCGGTATCCTCAAGGCCACCCCAGGTCATCGTGCCTCCGGGTCCGGCAATGACCGGGCCCTGCACGACCTCACCGCCGATGCGGAAAAAGCCGGGGCCATAGCCTTCGACCGGCTTGGCGTCGGTAAATACGATCTCATTGAGGCGCATGGGTCATCCTTTCCAAAGGGGCAATCCGAGGATAGCGGAACAGGCGATGACAATATAGGCCACCGTTCGGAAAAGACGTTCGGCCTGCGGGTCGAACAACCGCGC